>NZ_CP027231.1:0-300000 GCF_002998435.1 Bacteroides zoogleoformans
GAATCCGTTGTAAACCATGTCGTAGGCTTCTTGCTGATTGCTTGGTTCATACATCGGGATGAGTGAAAAGTCACCATAGAAACGGCTGTCTTGTTCGTTTTGTGAGGAATGCATGCCGGGGTCGTCGGCCGCAACGACAATCATGCCGCCTTTCACTCCGGTGATGGCGGAGTTGATGAAACAGTCGGCTGCCACATTCATACCCACATGTTTCATGCAGACCAATGAACGTTTTCCGGCAAAAGACATTCCCAAAGCTGCTTCCATGGCGGTCTTCTCGTTGGAGCACCAATGGTTGTGGATGTTTTTCTCGGCAGTGACCGGGGCTGCTTGAATATATTCGGTGATTTCTGTAGAAGGAGTACCGGGGTAGGCATATACACCCGAAAGTCCGGCATCCAATGCTGCTTGTGCAATGGCTTCGTCGCCAAGTAAGAGTTGCTTCATATTTGATAGGTTAAGTGTTAGTCATAAATCAAATCGATAGGCACAAATATAGGACTTTGCTTTTGTTTTATTATCAGATTAGTTGAAAATATTTCTTTCGTTTAATGCCTTCCAGTATTTTCTTGCATTCTTCATGTGGTCGGCATAGCTGGATGCAAAGTTGTGGGTGCCGGAGAAATCTTCCTTGGCGCACATATAGATATAATCATGCTTTGCATAATTCAACACGGCATCCAGTCCGACAGGTGTTGGTATGCGTATCGGTCCGGGCGGCAGACCCGTGTTGCGATAGGTGTTGTAAGGTGAGTCGATGTTCAGATGTACATTGGCTATTCTTCGCAATCCAAAATCCTGCAACGCGAATTTGATGGTAGGGTCGGCTTGCAAAGGCATGTTAAGGTGCAAGCGATTGATGTATAGCCCGGCCACCATCGGCTTCTCCTGATTGTTGTTGGTCTCTTCTTCGACAATGGAGGCAAGGGTGCAAACTTCGATAGGAGTCATCCCCATTTGGGTGGCTTTCTTCAACCGCTCTTGATTCCAGAACTTCCGGTGTTCTTTCTGCATTCGCTCAAAGAAATCTTCTACACTCATGTTCCAATATACCTGATAGGTATCGGGAATAAACAGGCAAGGGATTGTTTCTTTGTTGTATCCTGATTTTTGTTGGAAGGCGGGTGAGTTGATAGCTTTTGCAATTTCGGCAGAATCAATCATAAGCTGCTTTCCTATGCTACGCGCCAGTCTGTCCATTGTACGTACGCTCCCTATGGTGAGGTTCATAGGCTCCTGATGGTTTCGATACAGGCGGCTGAATACTTGGTATATACTTTCTTTGGGATGTATGGCATAACGCCCGGTGTGTATGTTTTGAGCATATTTGCGATAGCGTGCCATCCAATGGAAGCCCTTGAAGTTTTTGGGCTTTCCTTGTTCTTTCACTTTATTATATATGGAGTCGGCGGTGTCGTCTCGATCTATATAGATGTAAGTTATCTTTTTAGGATAGAACTGAGGGGAAAACAAGTAGTAGTAGATGATTCCTGCGCAGCTTATGCAGCCGAGAAGCAGTGCTATGGACACACTGATGAGTACTTTCCTTTTTTTCATGCTCCTTTAAACAAAGTTTTTTTGATTGGGGCAAAGTTAGCAAAATAGAAATTACTTAATGGCTTTGTGTCCCGATATTTTATTATGGATAGGGGCGGGAAAGAAAAAAAGATTGATACCCGGCTTGTCGGGTATCAATCTTACGAGAGAGCCGCTAGCCAGACTTGAACTGGCGACCTACGCGTTACGAATGCGTTGCTCTACCAACTGAGCTATAGCGGCAATAAGTTATTGCTTACGGGGCGCAAAGGTACGCTTTTATTTGAATAAACAAAAAGATTCGCCGTTTTTTTTAAAAAGAGATTAGAGAGCATAATATAATAGTGTGTTTTCTTTTGATAAAAGTTGGAAAATAGAATAAAAAAACTTATCTTTGTAGTCAAACTTTGATACAAAAACTAAAAATGTATTTTTTTCTGTTTCTTGGCAAAGTCATGAAAGGGGAGATACAGTAGACTAAACTTAAATTTTGGCTGATTATGGAATTAAAAAGATTCTGCAAAAGTTTCTTTTCTCGCATTGCCTCTAAGTGGGCGGTGTTGCTGGTAGATGCCGGTGTCGTGATGGTTTCCATGCTTTTTGCATGTGTTTTGCAATATGGCCCTTTATTTATGAATAAGAATCCTTTTTGCATGTGGTTGATACTGTTTGCCGTATTATGCAATGTTTGTTCTTTCCGGTTCTTCCACACCTATGTAGGGGTTATTCGATTTTCTTCTTTTGTTGATATTCGCCGGATGTTTTTAAGTCTTACATTGAGTTATGGCCTTTTGATTTTGTGTAACTTCTGCTGGGTTGCCATGGGAGGCCGGCAGGTTTTGCCAAATGGCCTTCTTTTTATGGCATATGTTTTTACATTCTTCCTAATGTTTTGTATGCGTATTGCAGTAAAGATGATTTATGAATATGCTATCTTTGATGCACACCCATGTGAGAATGTTTTCATTTATGGATTCCAAGGCACAGGAGTGGGAGTTGCAAGGGCTTTGAGGGTGAGTTGTAGTGATTCGCACCGTTTATGCGGATTTATCTCGGATGAGTCGGATATGATAGGTAAATGCGTTATGGGATATCGGGTATATCCCAATGATGAGTTCTTGTTTGAACGATTGAGAGATAAGAATGTGCATACCATTGTCGTTTCTCCAAATAAAATCTCCGAACTGGAAAGTTCCGGAGTTTTGGATAATTTCCATGCTCATCATATTCATGTACTGACTGTTCCTCCCTTGAGCGATTATGTGGAGGAGGGCTTGATGAGGGAAAAACAAAATGAAGAGAAGGACATGAAAATACAGAGATGTGTTGGCAAGAAGATAGGGCCGGCTTGTATGGAAGGTTGCAGAATCATGGTAACGGGAGCTGCCGGAACTGTGGGGAGAGAAATTGTCCGTCAATTGGCCGTTTTGAATCCTTCCCGGTTAATTCTGGTAGATCAGGCTGAATCTCCTTTGTATGATGTGCAATTGGAACTTGCTGACCATTGGAAAAATCTGCCGGTTCGTGTGCTGGTGGCCGATGTGGCGAATTATACTCGTATGGAGGCTATTTTTAGAGAGACGCGTCCGCAGGTGGTTTTTCATGCTGCGGCCTATAAACATAGGCAATTGATGGAGAATTATGTGTCGGAGGCCATTCAGACAAACGTGTTGGGTACGGTCAATATAACCGACCTGTCGGTGAAGTATGACGTAAGCCGCATGATTCTGATTTCTACGGATGGGGCACATCATCCGGAAAACAGCATGGAGTATAGCAAGCGGATGGCAGAGCTGTATGTACAGTCGTATAGTCGGAATTTATGGCGCGAAAGGAAAAATGATACCCGTTTGCTGATTGTTCGTTTTGGTGATGTTTGTTCCAAGGGCGATTGCAATCTGATAACCTTGCCCGAGGCTTGTAAACTTGTTTTGGAGGTGGGGAGCGGAGGAGAGTCCGGAGAGATTTATCTGTTGGATAAAATAAATCATGAAACTTCAATGCAAGATGCGCCATTTGTTTTTGAACATGCCCTCGTGCGGAAATGTGTTGCTGATTTGATAGGACGTAGCTATACGGATGAGGCTTCGGTTCTGACAAGTGAGATGAAAAGATATGTGCAGAAGTTTGCGAAAAGAGACAAACCGTTTATACAGTCTTTTAGGGTTGATATCTCTCAAAAATCATACATCAGAAATGTTGTACACTTTTATTTTCCCATCTTATTGGAAATCTTTCATTAAACGTTTTGGCTGTTTTAAAAAACCTCTTTATCTTTGCGGCCATTAAATGTATTATTTTTTTTATTAATAAAATCTCATGCGCTCATTTTTAATCTCGTTTTTCTGTCTCTTTCTCCTCTGCGGCACTGTTTACGCTCAACATATGTCCGATGAGCAGGTTGTGGAGTATGTGAAGCAGGCACAGGCATCTGGAAAGTCTCAAAAACAGATGACAACAGAATTGTTACGCCGTGGTGTTACCCAGGAACAAGTCTTGCGTATCAAGAATCGGTATGAATCTGCTACCGGCACATCCGGAAGTACCGGTAACCAGCTTAGTAGGATACGCAAAAGTGGCGCTGCCATAGGAGAATCTTATGAGGCTTCCGAATTGGAAGATCAAAAGGCTATCGTTGATGAAAGGCGAGAAAGCGTTTCTGTGCCGGCAGTGGCTTCCGGTCGTCAGATTTTTGGCCATAATTTATTCAATAGCAGGAATCTGTCATTCGAGCCGAGTGCCAATCTTGCTACTCCTCCGAATTATCGTCTTGGCCCCGGTGATGAGGTGATTATTGATATTTGGGGAGCTTCTGAGAATACTATTCGCCAAGTAATCAGTCCTGAAGGAAGTATTCAGGTGAAGGATTTAGGGCCTGTTCATCTGAATGGAATGACGGTCAAGGAAGCCAACCAGTATTTGCAACGGGAGTTTTCCAAGATATATTCGGGAATAGGAGGTAATGAGCCTAACTCTCAAATACGATTGACTTTGGGAGATGTGCGCACTATACAAATCAATGTGATGGGTGAAGTGTCTGTCCCCGGTACCTATACTCTTTCTGCTTTTTCTACCATCTTTCATGCATTGTATCGTGCCGGTGGTGTAAACAATATCGGAAGTTTGCGTGCCATTCGGTTGGTGCGCAACGGGAAAACGATAGAAACCCTTGATGTGTATGGACTCATCATGAAAGGAAAGATGAATGACGATATCCGTCTTCAGGAAGGTGATGTGATTATCGTAAGTCCCTATCACTCTTTGGTTGAGGTAGTGGGTAAGGTAAAACGCCCTATGTATTATGAGATGAAGACTACCGAGACTATCGCTAATTTGTTGGACTATTCCGGCGGATTTACCGGCGACGCGTATAAAAAGGCTGTACGTATCATTCGAAAGAGCGGCCGCGAACATCAGGTCTTTAATGTTGATGAAATGGATTATTCCGTATTCCGTTTGGATGACGGAGACATGATCACTATTGATGCCGTGCTCGATCGCTTTGAAAATAAGGTAGAAGTGAGCGGTGCCGTCTATCGTCCCGGGATTTATCAGCTGAACGGTGAGGTCAATACCGTGAAGCAATTGATAAAGAAATCGGAAGGTCTGCGCGGAGATGCTTTCTTGAATCGTGTTTTGCTGAATCGCGAACGCGAAGACTATACGCACGAGATGGTAGCTATCGATTTGAACAAGCTTCTGAATGGAACCGAAGCGGATATACCTCTTCGGAAGAATGACCATCTTTATATTCCGAGTATTCATGAACTGAAAGAGGAGGAGACAGTCTCTATCTATGGTGAAGTTCTGAATCCGGGCACTTTCCTTTATGCGGATAATATGACGATTGAGGATTTGATTATTCAGGCAGGAGGATTGAAAGAGGCCGCAGCCAGTACACGGGTAAGCGTCAGTCGAAGAATCAAATCTCCCGAAAGCATTTCTTACAGCACTAAATTGGCCGAGACTTTTATGTTTGATATCAAAAACGGTCTGGTGGTAGGGACTGAGCACTTTATTCTTGAGCCTTACGATGTGGTTCAGATACGTCGGAGTCCTGCTTATCAAGAACAGCGTACGGTCAGTCTTGCGGGAGAAGTCCTTTTCGGCGGTAGTTATACGCTTTTGAAGAAAAACGAACGCCTGAGTGAACTTATTGAAAGAGCCGGCGGTATTACTCCGGAAGCTTATGTCAAGGGAGCTCGTCTTATTCGTAGACGAAACGAGGAGGAACGTCGCCGCGAGATGGATGCGCTTCGCATGGCTCGTAGCAGTGCCGGCAAAGACAGTATCTCTGTAGAAAAGCTGGTAATCTCAGAGAACTATACAGTAGGTGTGGATATGGAAAAAGCGTTGGCTAATCCGGGTAGTGATTATGACATCGTCTTGCGCGCAGGCGATGTGGTTTATATTCCGGAATTTATCAATACAGTGAAAATCAGTGGTTCCGTGATGTATCCTAACACGGTTACTTGGACGAAAGGAGCGAAGCTGAAGTACTATATCAATATGGCCGGCGGGTATAGCGAAAATGCTAAGAAAAAGAAAGTATATATCATTAATCTGAACGGTACGGTGTCTCGTGCTAAAAAATACAGTATGGCCCTGATACAGCCGGGATGCGAAATAGTAGTGCCCACTAAGAAGGAGCGTCAGGGACTGAAGATGGCTGAATTTCTGACTATGGGCTCCATGACTGCGAGCATTGCGGCAATGGTTGCTACTGTGGCTAATTCCTTTAGAAAATAAAAACAATCGGAACGATGAATGAAGAACAGCTGAATAAATCCGCCCAACCTCAGGAGGAGGAGATTGACTTGATGGAATTGGCTCTTAAAGTCTGGGCAGAACGTAAGTGGGTGCTGAAATGTTGCGGATTTGCCGTTATTGTCGGTTTGATAATAGCTTTCAGTATTCCTAAGGAATATACGGTTACTGCTACTATTGCTCCTGAAATGTCCGATAAGAAAGCTGGAGGAGGACTTTCTTCTTTGGCCGCTATGGCGGGCATTAACTTTTCAACGTCCACCGGCGTTGATGCCATTTATCCGGATTTGTACCCGGACATAGTAAGGTCAACTCCTTTTATCACGGCTCTTTTCGATGTCCCGGTGAAAAACTTGGACGGAAAGGTTGACACCACGCTCTATTGTTATTTGGATGAGTATCAGCGTGCTCCTTGGTGGAGTATCATAACAACCGCCCCTTTCAAACTTATAGGTTGGACTGTCTCTTTATTTAAAGATAAAGAAAAGGCAGAAGAGGGACGTTTTGACCCTTTCCAACTGACAAAGGACGAGACCGGAATAGCCACGGCTTTAAGTGACCGTATCGGGGTTTCTGTCGACAAGAAGACCGGGGTCACTTCGCTTTCTGTCACGATGCAAGATGCACGTATTGCCGCCTGTATGACCGATACGGTGCTTCGCCGCCTTCAGGAATACGTCACTGAATACCGTACGACCAAGGCCCGTAAAGACTTTGAGTTTCAGCAGCAACTGTTTAATCGTAAGAAGAAAGAATATGAAGAAGCCCAGGAAAACTATGCCAAGTTCTCGGATACTAACAAAAATATTATTCTTCAAAGCTATCGTGCCGAACAAGTGCGTTTGGAGAATGAGATGAATCTTGCTTATCAGGTTTATACCAGTGTTGCCCAGCAATTGCAGATGGCAGAAGCTAAAGTGCAGGAGATTACGCCGGTCTATACAGTGGTGGAACCTGCTACTATCCCAATTAAAGCAGCCAAACCCAATAAGCTGATGATATTGTTAGGAGTAGTATTTCTTACCGCGGCAGGATGTATCGGTTGGATATTGTTTGGACGGAATTTTATTGCCGGCATGAAAGAGAAATTCTGATTAGAAAATAGAAAAAGCCTCCTTTGCAAGGGGGCTTTTTCTATTGCAGTCTTCAGTCGAATAAGCTTTTAAATTTTCTGACAACTTTCTCTTTTATCGAACTGTTTGGCTTGAAGTTCTCCGAACTTTCCATTTCTTCCAGCGCTTTCTTCTCATCCTTGCTGAGCGCTTCGGGCACGTATACGCTGATGTTCACTAGCAGATCTCCCGTACCATATCCATTGACACTGGGCAGTCCTTTGCCGCGCAAGCGAAGTATCTTGCCGGGTTGTGTGCCCGACTCGATTTTTACTTTTACTTTGTTGTCTATGGTGGGTATTTCGACTGTGCCCCCAGAGCTGCCGTAGGGAAACTTAGGAGCAGATTGTAAATTAAATCATTTTCATCGCGTATCAAGTTAGGATCTTGTTCTTCTTCTACGATAATCAAGAGGTCTCCTGCCACGCCGTTGCGTTTGCCGGCATTTCCTTTACCACTCATGGCTAACTGCATGCCCTCGGACACGCCTTTGGGAATTTTTACAGTCACTACCTCTTCGCCATATACGATTCCTTCGCCGGCACATTCTTTACATTTGTTCTTGATAATTATTCCTTCACCATTGCACGTGGGGCATGTCGTCCTTGTCTGCATGGTGCCGAGAATGGTTTGCTGGTTGCGGATTACCGTTCCACTGCCTTTGCAGGTGTGGCAAGTCTCCGTGCTGTCATTGCCTTCTGCCCCCGTGCCATGGCAATGGGCGCATGGGACGTATTTCTTCAGTTTGAATTTTTTCTCTACGCCGGTGGAGATTTCTTTCAAGTTGAGCTTTACTTTGACGCGCAGGTCCGAACCACGGTAACGTTGTGCACTGCTGCTTCCAAAGCCTCCAAAACCGCTGAAGCTTCCGCCGAAACCTCTATGTCCGCCGAAAATGTCGCCAAACATGGAGAAGATGTCATCCATGGACATGCTTTCGCCGAAGCCTCCGAACGGCCCTCCGTTACCGGCGGCACCACCTAATCCGGCATGACCGAACTGGTCGTAGCGAGCACGTTTGTCGGGATTGCTCAAAACATCGTATGCTTCGGCTGCTTCTTTGAATTTTTCTTCTGCAACTTTGTCACCGGGATTCTTGTCCGGGTGATATTGGATGGCCTTTTTACGATAGGCTTTCTTTATTTCCTCTGCGGTGGCGGTCTTCCCCACTTCCAGTATTTCGTAGTAATCTCTCTTTTCCATACTTTGCTACATTATTCTCCAACGACTACTTTCGCATGGCGAATCACTTTGTCATTCAAAAGATACCCTGTTTGCACACAATCCAAGATTTTGCCTTTCAAGGCTTTCTCGGGTGCCGGAATAACAGCAATGGCTTCGTGGTAGTCTGTATCGAGCGCTTGTTCTTGGGTTTCGATAATCTTTACTCCGTTCTTTTCCAATACGGACATGAACTTATTGTAGATGAGCTCCACGCCTTCCCTCACGGCCGCTACATCGGTGGCTGTCTCCATATTTTTGAGAGCTCGTTCAAAGTCATCCACGACCGGAAGAATGCTGATGATGCTTTTTTCGCTTCCGTTCAGAATAAGCTCTGCTTTTTCCTTCATGGTGCGTTTGCGGTAATTATCAAACTCGGCAGATAGGCGCAGGAACTTGTCTTTCTGCTCTTTTATCTGTTCATTGGCCTTTTCTAACTCTTGCGCCAATCTTTCTTCTTCCGTCAAAGGGGTAGTTTCCTCTTCTTGCAGTTCCTCTTTTTCAGAGGTTTCTTCAGCACGTTCGTTTGGCTCTGGTCGAGTCTTCAGTTCTTCTTCAAAGTTGTTTTCTTTTTCTTTAGGATCCATATTGTTATGCTTATTATTTTTCAAAAATACTTAGTCCTTATGTTTGTGAAGAAACTAAGTCACTGATAATTCTCTCCTTGGCAAAAACTTTGCCAAAGGGGGCTTTTTCAAGAAAAACGTTGCAAAGGTAACACTTTTATGCCAGATTGACAGTGTGTGTCTATCTCTTATTCTTTAAAAATGACTATCTTTGCGCTCGCAAATTGCAGATTTTAATAGGTATAAATAGCATTTTAAAAATATATAAAGCGTAAATATAAAGATGATAACAGTCTCTAATGTTTCAGTTCAGTTTGGTAAAAGAGTGTTGTTTAATGATGTAAATTTAAAATTTACAAGTGGTAACTGTTATGGCGTTATTGGCGCCAATGGTGCCGGGAAGTCTACTTTTCTGAAAACCATTTCCGGAGAGTTGGAGCCAACGACCGGTTCTATAATGTTAGCTCCGGGTGAGCGTCTTTCCGTTTTAAGCCAGGATCACTTTAAATGGGATGCGTTTACGGTAATGGATACTGTAATGATGGGGCATAGCATATTGTGGGATATCATGAAGCAGCGCGAAGTGCTCTATGCCAAAGAAGAATTTACGGATGAAGACGGATTGAAAGTCTCCGAACTGGAAGAGAAGTTTGCCGAATTGGACGGATGGAATGCCGAAAGCGATGCGGCCGCCTTATTAAGTGGTTTGGGTATCAAAGAGGATAAGCATTATCTGCTGATGGGCGAATTGAATAATAAAGAAAAGGTGCGCGTGATGTTGGCACAGGCTCTTTACGGCAATCCGGACAATTTGTTGCTGGACGAGCCTACCAACGACTTGGATATGGAAACCGTAACCTGGTTGGAAGAATATCTCTCGAACTTCGAGCATACTGTCTTGGTAGTGAGCCACGACCGACATTTTCTTGATTCTGTATGCACCCATACGGTTGATATTGATTATGGAAAAATCAACCTGTTTGCCGGTAACTATAGTTTCTGGTATGAATCCAGCCAGTTGGCTCTTCGTCAGCAGCAAAACCAGAAAGCCAAGGCTGAAGAGAAGAAAAAAGAGCTTGAAGAGTTTATCCGCCGTTTCAGCGCGAATGTGGCGAAGAGTAAGCAGACCACCAGCCGCAAGAAGATGCTGGAGAAACTCAATGTGGAGGAAATAAAACCATCTTCCCGTAAATATCCGGGTATCATCTTTACGCCGGAGCGCGAACCCGGCAATCAAATTCTGGAAGTTGCCGGTCTGACTAAATCGTTGGACGATGGTACGGTGCTGTTTCGCGATGTTAATTTCAATGTAGAGAAAGGGGATAAGATTGTTTTTCTTTCGCACGATCCACGTGCCATGACCGCTCTGTTTGAGATTATCAACGGTAATATGAAGCCGGATGCCGGTACATTCAATTGGGGTGTTACTATTACCACTGCCTACTTGCCATTGGATAATACCGCTTTCTTCAATACGGATTTGAATCTGGTGGATTGGTTGAGCCAGTTTGGCGAAGGCAATGAGGTTTACATGAAGAGCTTCCTTGGCCGTATGCTTTTCTCTGGTGAAGAGGTGCTGAAAAAGGCAAGCGTATTGTCGGGAGGCGAGAAAATGCGTTGCATGATTGCGCGCATGCAGCTTCGCAATGCCAACTGTTTGATTCTGGATACGCCGACCAACCACCTTGATTTGGAGTCCATTCAAGCTTTCAATAACAACCTGAAAATATATAAAGGCAATATCCTATTTTCTTCTCATGACCACGAATTTATTCAAACCGTAGCCAACCGTATCGTTGAGTTGACGCCGAATGGTATCATAGATAAAATGATGGAGTATGACGAGTACATCGCTTCGGATCACATTAAGGAGTTGAGACGACGGATGTATGGAGAGTAAGAAAAGTCATTTATAAATCAATTTGCTTTTTCCTTCTCCGAAGAGGTTATCGCCCAGCGTGGATATCTTGTTTCCGGTGGCTAATACGTAGCGTAGGTTGTTGCATCCCATAAAGGCGCCATATTCGATGGCGGTTACGGTGGGGGGCAGTTCGATTGTTCCGCATAGACGTCCGCAGCCGCTGAATGCGCGTTGCCCGATGCTTTTGAGGCCGTGAGGAAGCAAGATGTTCAATAGATACTTCTTTTGGGTGAATGTGTAGTCGGGAATAGCGGTGGCATTGCTTCGGGTGAGGTCGATGGAAACCAGATTGGGCATATAGTTGCGTATCAGGATAAAGTCCGCTTCATCCAACTTGCCTTCGATGGTTAGGAAATTCACGTCTTTGGGCTGTATGCCGGAACTTACCAATTCGCTCGCAAGGCTTTCCATTTGGCCTATTTGCACGTACGCCGTCATGGGTTCTCCTTCGATAAAGGCAAATGTCTCCCATTTCTTCTTGGTGCGGTAGGCGTCGCTGCATCCCAATGGGACAAATACGGCGGTCACGCTGTCGGCCAACGCTTCCGGTAGCAGGTTGGGAGCCGTTTTCTTTCTCATTTGGCATATCTTGAGGTTGTTGCACCCTTTGAAAGCTGCATCCTCGATGTTTTTGATTTTGTCTGAGAGGATGATGCTTGTCAGAGATTCCTTGCCGATGAAAGTGCTGTCGTTGATTTTTTTGCAGAAGGCATAGGCCGGGATGCAATTGGCGGGATAGATATAAAAATGATCGGGATAAGTGCCGTTTTTACCTGCATACATACTGATGGAAGCGTTGGATATGTCCAAATACCTGAGGTTTTTGAATTTATCTCTCAGATGTCGGAAGTCGATGGCATTCAGTTTGCCTTGCAAGGTCAGTCGGGTGATTTCGTTGGCTTCAGCCTCAGTCATCAATTCTACCAGTGTGCCCGGTTTGGCAACGTAGTATTTCTCGGCTTTTTGTGCCGAAGTATTGGACATAAGCGTCAGTCCGGCAATCATGAACAATATTCCTTTCAGTTTCATTTCTTAATGATTTCAGATGATTCGAATTTCCAAATATAAGAAGAAACGGTAAAGAATGGATGCTGTTTTTCTTTTTATGACTATTTTTGTCGGATATTAATCAATTATGAGTACTTTATGGAAGTAGAAGAAAAGGTTGAAACGCCTGTAACGAAGAGCAAGCGTATCAGGAGGACGGTAATCGATATTGTCTGTTTTTTTGTGTTATTGGTTTTTATAGGCTCTGTTGTCTTCTTGCTTTCATCCTTTCTGAACAGACTGATTCCGCCGCAGATAGCGATGAATAGCACCCTTCTGCTTATTGTAGAAGAAACGCTGACATTGGGTTGTGTGTTTCTGGCATCATGGATTGTGTTGCACTACAGCAGGAAGCCTCTTTCCGTATTAGGCTTGTCTTTGAGAGGACGTTGGAAAGATTGGCTTGCCGGCATGCTCTTTGCCATCACATTGTATGCAGTGGGTTTCGGGGCTTCGCTTAGCTTGGGTGCAGTGGCAGTCAGTGGAGCATCTTTTCATTTTCCTTCTTTATCGATAAGCCTTTTATATTTCCTTTTGGTGGGCATCACGGAAGAATTGATGATGCGCGGCTTTGTGCTGGGGCGCATGCTGGATGGCGGGGTGAATAAGTTTACGGCACTGTTTGTCTCTTCTGTGCTGTTCTCGTTATTGCATTTGTTCAATCCTAATTTCGAGTTCCTTCCGTTTCTCAATATCCTGTTGGCCGGAATCCTTTTGGGAGCTTCTTATATATATACGCGCAATCTCTGTTTCCCTATTGCTTTGCATTGGTTTTGGAATTGGATACAAGGGCCGGTATTGGGTTATGAGGTCAGTGGAAACAAGGTTCAAGACAGCTTTCTTGTGCTCAGCCTTTCCGGGCCGAACCTTATAAACGGAGGGAACTTCGGGTTTGAAGGCTCCCTCCTTTGCACCATCCTGATGATAGCAGGTTCGGCGCTTATTATCAGGTATTATAGCCGAAAGTGAGGGGCTTATTGCTGCTGCACTCCTTTCAATGTCAGTTGTATCCGTTTCCGTTCCATATCTATGGCGAGAACTTTTACGCGCAGGGTCTGGTGGATGGAGACCACTTCGTTGGGGTCTGATATAAATCTATCGGCGAGCTGTGACAAATGTATCAGGCCGTTTTCCTTGATGCCTATATCGACGAATGCGCCGAAGTTTGTGATATTGTTTACGATGCCGGGCAGTTCCATGCTTTCCCACAAATCGTCGATGGTATGCACGTGTTTGTCAAATTCGAATACTTCTATCGGTTTGCGCGGGTCGCGTCCGGGTTTCTCTAATTCTTGCAGGATGTCCTTCAACGTCAGCATGCCGACGGTAGACGAGAGATAACGTTCCGGATTGATTTTCGTTCGCAGTTCCTTGTCGGCTATCAGTTCGGCCACACTGCATCCCAAGTCTTTGGCCATCTGCTCTACGATGCAATAGCTTTCTGGATGTACGGCTGTGTTGTCCAACGGATTCCTGGCCTCAGGAATGCGCAAGAAGCCGGCGCACTGTTCAAAGGCCTTAGTCCCCATTCGCGTAACTTTCATCAATTCTTTGCGCGAGACGAATGCGCCATGCTCCGCACGATAGTCCACGATGTTTTGCGCCAGTTGCGGCCCTAATCCCGATATGTAAGTCAGCAGGTGACTGCTTGCCGTATTTAGGTTGACGCCCACCAGATTTACGCAGTTCTCCACGGTTTGGTTCAGCGACTTTTTCAGTTTGGTTTGGTCTACATCATGTTGATACTGCCCCACGCCGATGGATTTAGGGTCAATCTTCACCAGTTCGGCCAACGGGTCCATCAGGCGTCTTCCTATGGATACGGCACCTCGCACGGTGACGTCATATTCGGGGAATTCATCGCGGGCAATCTTAGAGGCTGAGTAGATGGACGCACCTTGTTCACTGACAACGAAAATCCGGATTTCCTGATGGAAAACTTTACTTTTCAGGAAATTCTCCGTTTCCCGACCGGCGGTTCCGTTTCCAATGGCAACGGCCTCTATTTTATAGGCTTCCAGCATTTTCTCTATTTTGGCAAATGCTTCTTGAGGCTTGTTGACAGGTGGATGCGGGTAGATATTTTCGTTGTGAAGCAGATTTCCCTGTGCATCCAGACATACTACTTTACAACCGGTGCGGAATCCCGGGTCTATGCCCATCACGCGTTTCTGTCCTAATGGAGAGGCTAACAACAGTTGGCGGAGGTTTTCTGCGAATACCTTGATGGCCTCTTCGTCGGCACGTTCTTTGCTTAGCGTGGCAAACTCTGTTTCAATGGAAGGTTTCAACAGGCGTTTGTAGGCATCTTGTACGGCTTCTGCCACTTGCTGTCCGCAGGCGTTGTTGCTTCGTACGAACCGGCGTTTCAGGCGTTCCAGGCATTCTTCGTCATCCGGACTGATGCTTACTTTCAGCAACCCTTCCGCTTCGGCACGGCGTATGGCCAGTAAGCGATGCGAACTGCATCGCTTCAGTGATTCGGAGCAGTCGAAGTAATCCCGATATTTGGCCGCTTCCTCTTCTTTGCCTTTCACCACCTTGGCGGTCAGTATGCCATGACGGGCAAAGGAACTGCGCACGCTGTTCCTGGCCTGCTCGTCTTCACTCACCTGCTCGGCTATAATATCTCTGGCCCCTTTTAATGCTTCTTCCACATCCTTGACGTCTTCCTTTACATATCGGGCGGCCTGTCTTTCAGGATGGAGTTCGCGTTGTAGCATCAGTAAAGTGGCAAGCGGTTCCAGTCCTCTTTGGCGGGCAGCTTCGGCACGTGTCTTCCGTCTGGGCTTATAGGGAAGGTAGATATCTTCCAAAGCGGTGTTGTCCCAAGTCTCTTCAATGCGTGCTTTGAGCTCCGGAGTCAGTTTCCCTTGTTCCTGAATGGTGTTGAGGATGGTTTCCTTGCGTTTGGCTGTTTCGTTCAGCTTCTCATATTGTGTCCGGATGGCCTCAATCCGTACTTCGTCCAAACCTCCCGTCACCTCTTTGCGGTAGCGGCTGATGAAAGGAATCGTTGCTCCGTCATTCAGCAACTCCAAAGTTCGCTCTGTTTGTCTTTCTGATATGCCGAGCGCAGCAGCTATCATGCGATGATAATTTTGTGACATTTCTGTACTTTATTTATTCTAACAGAGGACAAAAATAGGAAAAACAATCGGTTCATCCGATATGTTGCCTCCTACAACAACCTTTTCAGCAAAGTATTTTGTCGTATTATTTAACTGCAATCCGAAAGGATAATCAGTTGTTTCCATGGATTCAGGTCGATTTCAATACATGCATTAGTTTTCATCATGGGAGAGAAACCATTTCCCAATACGACTGAAACCATTTCACTCGTATTGGGAAGTGGCTTCAGTCATATTGGGAAAGTAAGGTTTCATCCGGAGGGAGGAGAGTGAAACTTTCTGTCACAATGGGAAAGAATCGATTTCCCATCTCATAAATAGGCTATTAGCGATGTCCTTTACGCTTGTTCCTACTCCTTTTATCCCTTTCTTTTGCAAACGTTTTCGTCCTCCATCATCTAAAAATAATTCTCTGTCATTTCTCCATTACTTTTTACTTTCCTACCTTTGAACGTAATAATAATTTGTAAATCTAATATCATGCTGATTCTAAAGAACTGTTTTTTTTCGCATCTCTTGCTGGTGACATTCTGTTGCGGCCTGTCCTTCTCGTTGCAGGCTTGCAGTGACGACAAGGCTGAAGATATGCCGACGGTCATCGGTAACAGTACATCTTCCGGCGTGGCGCTTGGCAGTGAGTATATTTTTACATCTGTTGCGGGGACACAATCTTTGAGCTTTTATGCAAGCCGGGATTGGACCATTCAAAGTGGTGCCGATTGGTGTAAGTTGTCGGCAACAAGCGGAAAAGCCGGGAATGCCGACGTAAATATTCAAGTCACGGAAAATACCGGGGCAGGCGACCGCAATACAGTTATTACAATAATTGCCGGTGAAACGGGAAATACGGCAAAGAAGGAGATACGCATCGTCCAAAAGAAAACGGATGCCCCGGTTGTAGAATGGAGTGATGTTGTGGCTTCTCCCGATAGTTGGGATAATCAAAAGCGTGCCGATATATCTTACCAGCTATTGGTTTACTCGTTTGCCGACAGCAACGGGGATAAATATGGTGACATCAACGGTGTGATTTCTAAGTTGGATTATATCAACTCTTTAGGCGTGAAAGCCATCTGGCTTTCTCCCATCCATCCTTCGCCTTCTTATCATGGGTATGACGTGACGGATTATACCAAAGTTAATCCGAAGTTTGGTGCCGAAGCCGACTTTGACCGTTTGGTCAAGATGGCAAAAGATAAGGGCATCAAGATTTATCTGGACTATGTGCTGAATCATACCAGCGTGGAACATCCTTGGTTTCAGACGGCAAAAACCTCCACAGACAACGCTTATCGCGACTATTATACTTTCTCACAAGATCCGGCAGCCGATATCAAGGCCGGAAAGATCGACATGATTGCCGGCGAAGGTGCAGGAGGGTATAATGCGGGCGAATGGTTCCCGACAACCACTTCATCGGATGCAGTCAAGGCATGCTATAAGTTTAGATTGGATTGGTCGAATGCTTTCAAACCGACAGTCACCGTTACTAAAGCCGAAACGGCCGATAAAGATAATCCCGACCAAAGCACAACGGGAGCCAAATATCTTTATTTTGGCGAGGGGGTTATTAAGAAGTTCTACGATAAAGGCAATGGCATCTATGAGTTGACGGTAGATTTCGTGTCTCCTTGGGGATTTTTGATTCGTACCAGCGCTACGGAGTGGGGAAATTACAAATATGGAGCATCGTCTGCCGGCACTAAAGTGAAATTCGGCGAAGCCCTCGCTTTAAAGCAACAAGGAGAAGACATTTTACTGGAATCAATGAATTTGTGGTATTATCATTCTCATTTCTATACCGGTTCGTTTGCCGACCTCAATTATGGGAAAGTCGCCAACTTGAAGAATTCACCGGCTTTCAAGGAGGTGGTTGCAGCAGCCAAGGGCTGGATAGACCGCGGGGTAGAAGGTTTCCGATTGGATGCGGTGAAACATATCTATCACAATGCCAAGGGTACGGAGAATCCTGATTTCCTTAAAACATTCTACGACGAACTGAACAACTATTATAAACAAAAAGGCAATGCGGACGAGCTGTATATGGTGGGCGAGGTGCTTTCCGGTGCCGCTGAGGTAGCTTCTTATTACAAGGGCCTTCCGGCCTTGTTCGAATTTGACTTCTGGTATCGTCTGGAATGGGCCATCAATAATGGTACAGGTTGTTACTTTGCCAAAGATATTATGGGTTATCAGGAGCTTTATAAAAAATATCGCTCAAACTATATTGAAGCCACCAAACTGTCCAATCACGACGAAGACCGCACGGCTTCCAAGCTGAGTAGGTCTGTCGACAAAGAAAAACTTGCGGCTGCCGTCCTGCTCACCGGTCCCGGCGAACCATACATTTACTATGGTGAGGAGTTGGGACTTTACGGCACGAAAAACAATGGAGACGAGTATGTGCGCGGGCCGATGTTGTGGGGTAACAATACGCAGACTTCATATACAGACAAGATAGACAAGAGCGTGGCCTCCAACATTCAATCGGTTGCCGAACAGCAGAAAGACGAGAACTCCCTGCTCAATGTATATGTTCGTTTTACCAAGCTACGCAATACTTATCCGGCCTTGGCGGAAGGCACCATGTCGAAGCATACGGTTTACAATGAGAGCAACTCAACTGCCGGTAAGAGCATTGCCGCGTGGTATATGGCGAAAGGCAGTGAGAAGATGCTGGTTGTACATAACTTCGGCTCAAGTGCTGTGGAGATTACGTTGTCCGACAAGATAGAAAAAGCGGTCGGCTTGAATGGTGATGTACAGCAGAAAGCGGCAGAGAGCGGCACGCAGGTCAAGATGGGCGCTTATAGCTCCGTAGTATTCAGAATAGCACAATAAGATGGCGCATTGTCATTCATAAATCTTCATAAGTATCCGGTTCAGCCAGTTCCAGCGAAAACGGAACCAGCGCCGGGTGCTGCTTTGTTTTCCTCCGAATCGAAGGACAAAGTCGCGGTATCCGTGTCTGCGGAACGGTAAACCTACATCCATGAATTCCAGATGGCGGTATCCGCGTTGCTTGGCATCGTCCAGCGCTTTCCATACGGCCAGAACGCCCGGATATTGCAGGGCATAGGTATTGCGCATTCCGCCCGAGAACCAGAGGTAGGCATTGTCGCCAGAGTAGATGCAGGCACTGCCGCCGATAATCTTATTTTTATAGGTGACAATGAAGATTTTGCTTCGTTTTTCTTCCAATCGGCTTTCAAGATGCTCGAAGAACCGGATGCTGGGGAAGTGTCGGCGTATCTTGGAAGAATAGATGTGGCGCAGCATGTGGGCAAAGTGGAGTGTCTCCTCCATGGTTTGTGTCTCTCGTACTTGAGCTCCGTTTTGCAATCCTTTTTTAATCTGTCGGATGCGCGACGGACTGAATCGCTCCTCTACCTTTTCAATACTGTGCAGCGAATTGCGCACCCGTAACCAATTGACGGCAAAATAACCATTCTCACGGAAAGATTTGTATCCGAAGAGTGCATTCTCCAGATTACGGAACTCGATGAGGAAAGCTTCGCGCAACGCTTCGTCGGTGAGCCGTTGCAGCATGTCGCTGAAAATGGTCTCTTTATCTGCATTGTCGTCAAAATAATCTCCTGTGCCATATACTTCGCACTTTTTAATGATGCCGGGCGGAAACAAACGTACACTTTTCCGTATCACTGCCAGCAGTTTGGCAATGGGTTTGTCGTCTTCGGAGGCCACGATGAGCACAGGCGTATATCCCGGAGTTGCTTCGTAGATTCGAAACAGCCCCGTAGAATGGAAGGTATTGGTATTCGGTAGTTCCGGAATCTTGCTTCCACGATAATATGTTGTCAGTTTCAAAGGCATTGTTTGCAAATTTAGAAAAATAATCTTGTGAGGATGTATCAAAAATGATATTATTTATGATTTGGACAGAGAGACGTGGAGATACCGGATTTTAATCGGAATTTTACATTATCTTTGCATGTATAAGTCTTAAAAACGAAAAATATAGAGTATGGAAAGTTTCAGTGATTTGATAAAAAAGCGCCGCAGCATGCGGAAGTTTACGAAAGAAGATCTGACGCAGGAACAGGTAGTTGCTTTGATGAAGGCAGCCTTGATGGCACCTGCCTCGAAGCGTAGCAATTCTTGGCAATTTATTGTGGTGGATGATAAAGAGAAATTGAAAGAACTGTCGTTCTGCAAGGAGCAAGCTTCGCAATTTATTGCCGATGCGGCGCTGGCAGTGGTTGTTACGGCCGATCCATTGGCAAGCGATGTCTGGATAGAAGATGCGGCCATTACCTCCATCTATTTGCAGTTGCAGGCAGAAGATATGGGGTTGGGCAGTTGCTGGGTGCAAGTGCGCGAACGGTTTACGGCAGCCGGTGTGCCTTCCAATGAATACGTGCACGAGGTGCTCGACATACCTTTGCAGTTGCAGGTGCTTAGCGTTATTGCCATCGGGCATAAGGGTATGGAACGCAAACCTTTTGATGAGGACCACTTGCAGTGGGAAAAGATACATCTCAATAAATACGGAGGAAAATAACAGTGAGTGCGGCAAAGGCTAATAATAATCGGGATACATACAAGGCGACGGCCATCACATTGATGGCGTTCGGTATCCTTTACTTGGCAGACAAATTGATACATTTTTCTGCGCTCGGCTTGCCGTGGGTGATTAACAGGGATAATTTTCTGCTTTATACGGCAGTGATTTTCCTGTTGTTCAAGCATGACAAATCGGTGGGATTGGTATTGACCGGTTTGTGGCTGATATTGAATTTCGGGCTGATAACCGCTTTGCTTGGTACGATATCTGCTTACCTGCTGCCATTGGCGTTGCTGGTATTGGGGATTCTTATGTACTGGTTGGCGACAAGATAAGAAGATATGACAGGAAGAAGTATGGAAGGCGTATCCATCGTTTTCATTGGTGCGGGAAATCTGGCCACCAATCTGGCAAAAGCGTTATATCGGAACCGATTTCGTATCGTGCAGATATATAGCCGTACGGCTGGATCGGCAAAACTTCTGGCGCAAACGGTAGAAGCTGACTACACAACGGAACTCTCTTGCATAACGACGGATGCACAGCTCTACATCGTTTCGTTGAAAGATGCGGCTTTTGCGGAACTGTTAACCCTGATGGTGCGGAATAAGGAGAAAGCTTTGTGGGTGCATACGGCCGGAAGCATTCCTATGAGCATTTGGGAAGGGCATGTCCGGCGCTACGGGGTATTCTATCCGTTGCAGACTTTCAGCAAACAGCGTGAAGTGAATTTCAAAGATATACCTGTTTTTATAGAGAGCAACTCGGAAGAAGACGGGCTTTTTTTGAAAGGCATTGCCTCCATCTTGTCAGAGAAAGTTTATGAAGTCAGTTCCGAGCAACGTAAACATCTGCATCTGGCGGCTGTGTTTACCTGCAATTTTACCAATCACATGTATGCTCTGGCAGCCGAATTGCTGAAGAAGTATCGGCTTCCGTTCCATGTCTTGTTGCCTCTGATAGATGAAACTGCCCGTAAGGTACATGAGTTGGACCCTCTTGCTTCACAAACCGGACCGGCAGTAAGATATGATAAGAATGTGATTGACGAACATATGCGCATGCTTGCCGACGAGCCTGAGATACAGGTGTTGTATCGCTTGTTGAGTGAGAGCATCCACCGGTTGGCAGGTGGCGCTTAAAAGAGACTGTAATGATTAGATATATAAAAAAATAGCGATGAGTACCATAAATTATGATTTGAAGAAAATAAAAGCCATGATTTTTGATGTGGATGGTGTGCTAAGTGCCAATGTTATTCCGATGAGTGCAGAGGGAGAGCCGTTGCGTACAGTGAACATAAAAGATGGTTATTCACTGCACATGGCCGCCAAACAAGGGGTATTGCTGGGTATCATAACCGGCGGCCGTATGGAAGCTGTGCGCAAGCGTTTCATGGCTTTGGGATTTGCAGAAGAGAATATCTATATAGGATCTTCTGTTAAAATTCATGATTATCGGGATTTTCGCAGCCGGCATGGTTTACATGATGAAGAAATACTCTATGTAGGCGATGACATTCCCGATTTGGAGGTGATGCGTGAGTGTGGCCTGCCTTGTTGTCCTAAAGATGCGGCTCCCGAAATAAAGGCGGCAGCTCGTTATATTTCGCATGCAGAAGGCGGCTATGGCTGTGGACGTGATATTGTGGAGCAGGTACTGAAAGTAAAGGGGCTTTGGTTGGCCGATAAACAAGCTTTCGGTTGGTAAATTATCGAAAATCGTTAAACTGAAAATAAGATGTTGTTTGATAATCTGAAGAAATATAAAATTATTTTAGCCTCCAACTCGCCACGCCGGAAAGAATTACTGTCAGGCTTGGGCGTGGAATATGAAGTAAGAACCTTGCCCGATGTGGACGAATCTTATCCTGAAACATTGAAAGGGGCAGCTATTCCTCTTTACATATCCGAAGAAAAAGCAGATGCCTATCGTGGCATGATGCAGCCGAATGAACTGATGATTACGGCAGATACCATTGTGTGGTTGGATGAGAAAGTTCTCGGAAAGCCTCGAAACAGGAAAGATGCAATGCAGATGTTAAGGGCTATGTCGGGGCGCAGTCATGAGGTTTTTACCGGTGTATGTCTGACCACGACAGAATGGCAGCGTAGTTTCACTGCGGCTACCGAAGTGCGCTTCTCCAACTTGAGTGAAGAAGAGATTGTCTATTATGTGGACAAGTATCAGCCGATGGACAAGGCAGGAGCGTATGGAGTACAAGAGTGGATTGGCTTTATCGGAGTAGAGTATATTTCAGGGAGTTATTACAATATAATGGGACTCCCCGTACAGAAACTGTACAGGGAGTTGTTGAAGATTTAAAATCTACTGTTTTTTCTTTCAACTATTCATTGATGGCCTGGAGAACAAGATGAACCTGCCGGGCAATGAAGCGGGTTGTTTAAATCATATCCAGCATCAATGGAATATCTTCTTCGGCAATACCTTTTTTGAGGAGGATATTTCGGTCTCTGTTGAACATTTCCAAGAAAGCTTCCCGGCTGTTGCTTTCCATAGCTGCTTTACTGTAAAGTTCGGCAGCTTTCTCTGTATTGCCTTGCTTCCAAGCTACATGTCCTGCATTAAGATGGTCTATGGCAATCGGCCGGGAAGATAGAACTTTCTCGTAATATTTTATGGCTTGCTCGTCTTTGTTGCAAATAAATGAACACCATCCGATGGCACGCCACGTTTTGATGTTGTCGTTTTCAATAAAGTCCAGTTTGAAGAAATATTGTAGCGCCTCTTCATATCTTTCTAATTCGGCAAGGCAACTGCCGACGTAGAAGAGTATGTTGTGATTTTCCGGCTGTATGCTTTCAGCCTTTTTATAATACTTCAGCGCTGTAGCAAAATCTTTCATTTGCCGATAGCAGGTTGCCAGATGTCGGATTGTCCATATATGTTCAGGTTTCAGAATGTCCGCTTTCAAGTAGGCGTTTACAGCTTCTTTATATCGTTTCTCTTTTTGCAGGCAATAGCCCGTTTTTTGGAAAATATCGGCATTTGCCCGGTTCATGTTTATCAAGCTCTGATAAACATCCAATGCCTTTGCCGGATGTTCCTGGAAAAAATGATATTCGGCAACGGCTGTCAGCAATTCGGGCTTGTGCAAGATAGCTTGCAGCTCAGGAATACGGTGCAAGGCTATCTCTTCTTTAAAGATGTCCCGAAACTCATGCCGGCGGTGATTGAGCTTGAAGAAGCGGTATAAATCATGGATATATTGGTTGCTGATTACATCCGGTCGTTGGGCATATTGCTGCATGGTAGAGGATTGGCTTTCGTCCATCAGCTCATTCAAGTCCTGCGAAGTTATTTGGTTGAACATGGTTCTGCGTTGCGATTGGGGAACATGCACCATGGTGAAGCAGAGGGAATACTTGTCGCTGTTGCAAAGGAATCCCGATTGCAGTATAAGGGAGAGAAAGGCATTATCTCCCGTTAGCTTAAGACCGAACTCTTTTACGATGGCGGAATGATGTATGTCGAATGGATAAAACCAATTGTGCACTTGTTTGAAGAACGGATAATTTTTAAGTTGCGCAAATGTACTCATATATACATCGGCGCCTTCCAATAGCAGCTCGTTCATCTCACGAATTTTGTTTTCTAAACCGGAGTTCTCAAAAGCCTTTTCCCAATCCGGATTAAAGTCATTCTCTTCCGGATTATCCTCAAAACCGAACTTCAGATTGCGCATGATATTCACATTTTTTATCATTTCTGGGATAATCTCTTCGCGCATCTTCTTGTCAATTTTTTCTGTCTCCTGACTGCGGAGCAGTTCGATATAAATGCGATTCATTTGTTTGCCGAAGCTACCGTCTTCGTTCAGCAATGATAGGCGAGACATCAGGTCGGGATAGAGGAGCAAGCGGGAATGATGACAATGGAGCGTAAGGGCTATCCCTACCAATGCGCGCTGGTTTAGGTGCACATCGGTATGTGTCATGGCATCCAGCAACCATGACAACTTACGCATGTCGAAGCACTCCATCAAGCTAAGCGTTACTGCACTGGTAAACAGACATAGGGCATTGACCGGCAGTAGCTCCGAGGTCAGCATGCCTTGGGCTTGTTCTGCCTCTTCTGCCGACCAATGACTGTTACTCCATGTGGAAAGAAAGAGGGTCTGACTCGCTTCTTCATATCGTTTCAATACGGCATCCATCCCTTGGCTGTCGGCCATCAATAGGTAAACGGACAATTCGTCAGGAAAAGACTCCAGCACTTTCGTAAGGGCGGCAATGTCATATTCGTTCGGGAGCTTGTTTCGGCTGTTGCGCAACGAGTGATAATAATGATCGGATACCTTGTCCAGCAACATCAGGCGTGCCTGATCGGCAATCTCCCATGTTTCGGATAACAAACCACGATATAGTTGTGGACGTGCAGGGTCATTCACTCCTTGACGCATATACCGAAGCATATATTGGTAGGATGTTTGCGCTTGCTCCAAGCGACTGTGTGGCGAACGGTTATCTACATCCCATAGAAAAGCTTCCAATTGAGATTGTGCTTCTTTCAACCTTTTCTGTTCTAACAGGGCTATGATGTGTTGATACTGTTCTTGTATGGATTGCTCGTTCATATACGGTGATCTTTAAATATACATATATGATGCAAAGCTACAAAAAGAATACCAAAAAGATTGTGCCTGTTTATTCTTTTTCGGTTGCATCTAAAGGGGCTCTGTCGGTGTTGAACAGTTAGAATCTTACTTGCACTTGTGTTTGTAACAGATTATAGCTTTCTCTTTTATGCGGATGACAATATATATACTGAACTTGCAAGCGGCATTTCGGGTAGAACCACCATTGGATACCTGTCATGTAATTGGTCTGTTTGCTGTCAAGTGTCTTGTTTTTGTTGAAATAATCGTAGGACACTACAATGTCTGTTTTGGGGAGCACATGGATAGATGCCGTTGCATAATATCCGCCGCTTCTCACTTTTTCATCTTTTCCGGCAAGGTATTCTGTGCGTAAGCTTACCGGCTTGGTAGTGACAACGGCACCAACCGCCCAGCGGTTGCGAGTATAGTTTTCGCCCACCTTGATGTCCGGAACATCGGGAGAAACAGCTATGGCGCATCCCTTTCCTTTGATAAACGAGCCTCCTACCGACAGCCAGTTCAAAGGATGTAGCATCAGGCTTCCGACAATGTCTTTTTGATTGTTTTTATCTTTCAGGTTGATGCCTTGCCCGTTCATGACAGCAAACTTATAGTTGATGAGTTTATTCAATAGGTCTCCATAGATAAGTAGTCCCGCATCACGCCCAGTAGTAGCACCGTACAATGGATCGCTGCCGTTTGTACCCGCCAAATAGGCCACTGCCTGCGCATTGCTGTTTATCTGTTCCACAATGCACGAGGATAGCGGATTCTCAATGGAATAAGGTGTCTTGAACTGGCCGAGGCGTACATTGAACTGTGGCAGAAAATGGTACTCGGTATAGGCTTCCAGTATTTTGCCGGTACTCCCGAAGCTGTACATGAAGAAAGCCGACCACTTGTCGGTAATTTTGCCGTTTGTGAGAAGAATTGCTCTTTTTATGCCGAAAGAATTTTCTTTATTGGGAGTTTTATCGGTATAAGTGTATCCCACTTGGGCGTATCCCGAGAGCGTGATACGTTCTTTAAAGGTGTTTATTGCTTTGTTTAAGTTGGTTTCCTGTGCTGCGGTAATCGGAGTGAAGAAAATAACACTGCATGATAGTAAGTATCGCCTAATGTGTGTAAACATCTGATTAAGAGTAGAAAATATCTCGGAAGGTAGAAGGGTTAGTATTATAATAGTAAGCACGGATTTTGTGGAAATTACAAGGCTCTTGACCCCGCGTGAATACCATGCCATCCGTGCCTAAGAGAAAAAACTACGAGTATGTTTCTAAGTACTCTCTTGTTGTTTTATCTATTTATTTCTTATTCGTTGATAGCGGCAATGCCCGGAAGGATTTTTCCTTCAATGGCTTCGAGCAATGCACCGCCACCTGTAGATACATAAGAAACACTGCTTGCCAAACCGAACTTATTGACGCAAGCAACGGAGTCACCACCACCTACAAGTGAGAAAGCTCCATTCTTGGTAGCTTCTACAATGGCTTCACCTACGGCACGTGAGCCATGAGTGAAGTTGTCGAATTCAAACACTCCTGTCGGACCATTCCAAAGGATGGTTTTGGAGTTTTTGATAACGTTGGCAAAGATTTCTTCTGTCTTGGGACCAATGTCCAGCCCTTCCCATCCATCGGGAATTTCGTTAACCGGACAGAACTTGGTGTTGGCTTCGTTAGAGAAAGAATCGGCAATCTTGGCATCAACTGCCAATACGAGGTTAACTCCTTTTTCTTTGGCTTTCTTTATCAGGTCAAGAGCAAGTTCCAACTTATCGTCTTCACAAATGGAAATACCAATCTTGCCACCCAAGGCTTTTGTGAAGGTATAGGTCATGCCACCGGCGATAATCAGGTTATCTACTTTGTTCAGCAGGTTCTCGATGATTTCAATCTTGGAAGAAACTTTGGAACCACCCATGATGGCTGTAAAAGGCCGGTGAATGTCGTTCAGAACTTTGTCTACTGCTTTTACTTCTTTCTCCATCAGGTAACCGAACATCTTATTGTCCTTGTCGAAGTATTTAGCAATCAATGCCGTAGAAGCATGTGCGCGATGAGCTGTTCCAAAAGCGTCGTTTACATAGCAGTCTGCATAAGAAGCAAGTTTTTTGGTAAATTCTTTTTGACTTTCTTTGACAGCAGCTTTGGCTGCTTTCTTTTCTTCATCCGTTGCGTCTTCAGCCAAACCGCGGGGTTTACCTTCTTCTTCTGCATAGAAGCGGAGGTTTTCGAGCAACAATACTTCGCCCGGTTGCAGAGCGGCAGCTTTAACGGCAGCCTCTTCATCCATGCAGTCGTTGGCAAACTGTACCTCACTCCCCAATAGCTCTTCAAGGTGCTTCAGGATATGCTTCAAAGAGAATTTATCGGTCACACCTTTGGGGCGACCGAGGTGAGAACCGATTATTACACTGCCGCCGTCAGCCAAAATCTTCTTCAATGTGGGAAGGGCGGCACGCATACGGGTGTCATCTGTAATGTTGAAATTTTCGTCTAAAGGAACATTGAAGTCCACACGAACGAATGCCTTTTTTCCGGCAAAGTTAAATTGATCAATTGTCATAATACTCTATGTTTTATTAAAAATGTTACAGGTTTTGTTTAGAGAGCACAAAGATAATGTTTATTTCTTTTTTTTGCTATTAAACCGTAATTTATTATTAGCCTTTGCTATCCTCATGGTTCACTTTGTTTTTTCGTACATAATACTTGCACATCAGTTGCAAACCGCAGTTGTCACATTGAGGAGTACGTGCCTGACATACATATCGTCCGTGTAGAATAAGCCAATGGTGTGCTGTTGCAATGTATGCCTCGGGAATATGTGCCACCAGCTCTTTCTCTACGCTGAACGGGGTTGTGCATTTATCAGACACCAATCCTAGGCGGTGACTGACGCGAAAGACGTGTGTGTCTACAGCCATGGCTGCCTTATTGAAGGCAACGGATTGGATTACATTTGCCGTTTTTCGTCCCACACCGGGCAGTTTGATGAGTTCTTCCAATGTATCGGGAACTTTGCCTTGGAAGTCTTTTATCAACATGCGAGCCATGCCTACAAGATGTTTGGCTTTGTTGTTTGGATAAGATACGCTGCGAATGTATTCGAACACGACTTCGGGAGTTGTGACAGCCAATGCTTCGGGAGTGGGAAAATCGCGATAGATGGCAGGGGTAACCATATTTACTCGTTTGTCCGTGCATTGTGCCGATAGAATGACGGCTATCAGCAATTCGAACGGATTGTCGTAATGCAACTCGGTTTCGGCTATGGGGCGATTTTCTTTGAACCATGCAATGATTTTCTCGTAACGTTCTTTCTTTCTCATCTCAATTTATTTTTATGATAATGCGGTGCGACTTTCAAGTTGAAGTAGAGAGTGGAGACAACCGTCAGGCAGGCACCGAATAAATAAGCCTTGTCGAAAGTGCTGATTTCGGCGATATAGCCACCGACTAGCATGCCGATACCGATGCCCACGTCCCAAGACGTGAGGTATGTAGAGGTGGCTGTGCCCCGTTTGTTATTGGGAGCCAGATTGACGAACAGTGTATTATATGCTGGAAACATAATGCCGAAACCTGTTCCCAGCAGCAAGGCAATGAGGAAGAATATCACAGTGCAGAGTGCGCTGTTCCATCGAATGATAGAGGCGCAAGCTGAAAGCAGGAAGAAACTGATCACAACAAGGTATAATCCAATAGAAATGATTTGCGTGATTTTTCCCTTATCGACCAGTCGACCGGAAAAAAGTCGTGACACAGCCATGCCTAATGCCATAAAAGTAAAGAAGAATCCGGTAGAAGCTTGAATATCTATCTGCCTGGCATACATGGCTACGTAGTTCGTAGTCATGCCATAAGGAATGGAGAGTAGCAGCAGATTGAATCCGGCCGGAAGTCCTTTCAGCAGAATGAAGCGATCAAGAGAAATGGGTTCCCGCTTCACGAGTGGCTTATAGGTAGTCTTTACGGCAAATGCGCATAACAATCCAATCAGGCATGAGCCTAAAGAACAACAAAAGATTGTGGGATAAGAAACTTCTGCATCATGAAGAAAAAGTCCCGTCATGGGACCTATGGACATGGCTATGTTATTTGCAAGCCCGTAATATCCCAACCCTTCTCCGCGTCGCGATGAAGGCATGATGTCAATGACAATTGTATTGCCACCCACTGTTACCATGCCGAATGATACTCCATGGATAATGCGGAGTAGAATGAAAAGTGTCAGCGTTCCGGCAACAACGTATCCTCCGAACATGGCTGTAAAGATGAAATAGGCCAGTAGATAGAGTGGCTTACGAGCGAAAGAGTCAAGCAGATAGCCGGAAAAAGGACGGATGCATAATGCCGCAATGGTGTAGCAGGAAAGTACCATCCCGATGGTTGCTTTATCTGCTTGGAATACCTCCGACAGATAAAAAGGCAATACAGGCATCAGCAACCAAAAACCAAAGAATAGCAGGAAGTTGGCAGCGAGAATAAAGCAATAGCCGGGTGTGACAAGTCTGTCTTTCATTATGCGTAAGATTTTTAGGCATGGATTGCACAATTCTCACGGTTTACACTTTGAGTTATCCGTGTTTTCCATGTAATCCATGCCTAATTATGCGGATGGCAGCCCCTTTCCTCCGGGCTGCATTACCTTACATTGCTATTTGTAAGACTTAATAAGCCGATTCGAATTCTTTCAAGAAGCGGGTGTCGTTCTCAGAGAAGAGACGTAGGTCGTTGACGCGATACTTTAGGTTGGTGATACGCTCTATACCCATTCCCAAGGCATACCCGCTATATACTTTACTGTTTATACCGTTCAGTTCCAATACATTCGGATCTACCATTCCGCATCCTAATATCTCCACCCAACCTGTTCCTTTACAGAAAGGGCATCCTTTACCGCCACAGATGTTGCAGCTGATGTCCATCTCTGCACTGGGTTCGGTGAACGGGAAGTAGGAAGGGCGTAAGCGAATCTTGGTATCACTTCCGAACATCTCTTGCGCAAAAAGCAATAGCACTTGTCGCAAGTCGGTGAAAGATACGTTTTTGTCTACATACAATGCTTCTACTTGATGAAAGAAAGCGTGTGCACGATAGCTGATAGCTTCGTTGCGGTAAACGCGTCCCGGACAAAGTACGCGGATGGGTGGTTGGGTGGTGTCCATTACGCGGCTTTGTACGCTGGAAGTATGTGTACGCAGGATGACATTATTTGACACATTATTGGTATTGTTCGCAATGAAAAATGTGTCTTGCATGTCACGTGCCGGATGATCTTCTGCAAAATTCATGGAAGAAAATACGTGCCAGTCGTCTTCTATCTCCGGGCCATCGGCAATGTTGAACCCCATCCGGGCAAATATGTCGATGATCTCATTCTTTACGATTGTCAGTGGATGGCGTGTGCCTAATTTTACGGGATAGGCAGAGCGGGTCAGATCTAAGCCGTCGTAGTCGGTATCTTGGCCTTCAAATTGTTCTTTCAATGCGGTAATCTTCTCCAGTGCCTTGTCTTTAAGCTCATTCAGTCGCATACCCACCTCTTTTTTCTGTTCGGCAGCTACGTGACGGAAGTCAGCCATCAGTTCGTTGATAGCACCTTTTTTGCTGAGGTATTTGAGACGCAGTAATTCCAGCTCTTCGGCATTGGTCGCCTTCAGAGTTTCTACTTCTTGTAGTAACTGATTGATTTTCGCTATCATATTGTCGTTGTTTTTTTAATCCAAAGTTGAAAACGATGCAAAGATACAATTTTCTTTAAGACATCGTCCCCATAAGAGGTTCTTAATTTTTTTTCGTTCTTTGTTTGGGTAGATTCCAATAGCAAATGCAAATTTATATGAGTAAGTTGTAAAACTCTTGTTTTTGTGTAGAGATTTTTTTCTTGGTCTTGCATTTATTTTCATCTGAATAGTTACTGTGCATATCGGCATGGTTAAGATTTGTTATACTTTCCGATTCGTGCTGATTTTCTTTTGATAAAAGCATTAATTTCGCCTCCTGCTCTTGTAGCGGTGGCATGTCCAGGCTTGGTGAGCGGCTTGTGAGACAGACGGCATCGGGTGGACATGTTAAGAATAGACGAGTGTCTGAATATAAAAAAAGTTATAACCGGAAGATGAAAATAAAATCTTTTTTGTGTATGCTTCTCCTGTCGTTATTGGCCGGAGGTATATTTGCACAAGTTCAAACAGGCTCTGTGCATCCCAAACGTGAATTTCGTGCCGCATGGATACAAGCGGTGAATGGACAGTTTCGCAGTGTCCCCACAGCCAAACTGAAGCAGATGCTGATAAGCCAGTTGAACTCCCTGAGGGGGGCAGGCATCAATGCCATTATCTTTCAGGTGCGTCCCGAAGCGGATGCGCTGTATGCCTCCCAGCTGGAACCATGGAGCCGCTTCCTCACCGGGGTACAAGGCAAAGCTCCCGAACCGTATTGGGATCCTATGCAGTTCATGATAGAGGAGTGCCATAAACGCGGCATGGAATTTCATGCATGGATTAATCCATATCGTACCAAGACTAATTTAAAGAACGAGTTGGCTACCGGTCATGTATATAATATCCACCCGGAGTGGTTCGTGACTTACGGCGACCAATTGTTTTTTGATCCGGCATTGCCCGAAAGCCGCCGGCATATCTGTATGGTAGTGAGCGATATCGTGTCTCGTTACGATGTGGATGCCATCCACATGGACGATTATTTCTATCCTTATCCCATCAAAGGGAAGGACTTTCCGGATGATACCAGTTTTGCTCGCTACGGAGGAGGGTTCAATGATAGGGGAGATTGGCGCCGGAGTAATGTGAATATCCTGATTAAGAAACTGCACGAAACCATCCGTGGGATAAAGCCGTGGGTGAAGTTCGGTGTTTCTCCGTTCGGTATTTACCGAAACGAGAGCAACGACCCACTGGGTAGCAAAACCAAAGGGTTGCAGAACTATGACGACCTTTATGCCGACGTTTTGCTGTGGGCACGGGAGGGATGGATAGACTATAACATTCCGCAGCTTTATTGGCAGATAGGACATCCGGTTGCCGATTACGAGACATTGGTGAAGTGGTGGGCAAAGAATACGGAGAACCGTCCTCTTTTCATCGGCCAGTCTGTGATGAATACGGTGCAGCATGCCGACCCGAATAACCCGTCGGTGAATCAGCTTCCGCGCAAGATGGCTTGGCAACGGGCTTACCAGACCATCGGAGGCAGTTGCCAATGGCCTGCGAGTGCAGTGGTGGAGAATGCGGGCAACTATCGCGATGCCTTGATGGCCGAATACCATAAATATCCGGCCTTGCCTCCCGTTTTTGAATTCATGGACAATGAAGCCCCGGCCAAGGTGCGCAAAGTGAAACCGGTGTGGACGGCAGACGGTTATGTGCTCTTCTGGACTGCACCCAAATACAGGGAGGAGATGGATCGTGCCGTGCAATATGTGGTCTATCGTTTCAGCTCGAAGGAGAAGGTGAATATCGACGACCCTTCGCACATCGTGGCCGTGACGCGCGATAACTTCTATAAGTTGCCGTATGAGGACGGGAAAACGAAATACCGCTATGTAGTGACGGCTTTGGACCGCCTGCACAACGAGTCGAAATCCGTGGGGAAGAAAGTGAAACTGTAATCCCCGTCGGGCTAATACAATATCAGTCCGGCTATTCCGCAAGCAATTATCATCCCTATCGGGTTCAGCTTATATCTTCTTGTACCGATGAATGCAACAAGGAAGATGATGCAACTGACGGCGAAAGAATAGCTGTCTTCCGTGGGCGAGCCGAAATTTTCCGTATTCATCAGCACCAATGCGGCGGAAGCCAGCAGTCCTACTACCGCAGGGCGTAGGCCGCCGAACACGGCTTCTACCGCCGGGTGTTTTTGATATTTCAGGAAAAACCTGCTGATGGTTAGCATCAAAATAAACGAGGGGAGCGTAACGGCAAAAGTAGCCACTATTGAGCCCCATACACTGCCTGTGGCGGTAAACCCTACATAAGTTGCCGAATTGATACCTATGGGGCCGGGAGTCATCTGACTGATGGCTACGATGTCCGTAAATTCTTGAGGGGAGAGCCATCCGTAACGGGTGACAACCTCGGCTTGTATCATTGACAGCATGGCATATCCGCCTCCGAAACCGAAGAGCCCTATTTTGAAGAAGGTGTAGAATAGTTGTAAAAGCAGCATGATTAGTGGTTAGCGGTTAGTGATTAGTGGGGGTGCTTTGCAGTCTTCCGTACAGGTAGCCTCCTATGCCTGCCGCAATGATTATCCAGACGGGTGAGAAATTCAACTGCCAGATGAGCAGTGCCGAAACCACCGGTATCCAGATGTTGTAGCGGTTTATCTTGGCCGACTTTCCCATACTGAAAGTGGGCGCGGCTATCAGAGCCACCACGGCCGGGCGGATGCCCTTGAAGATGCGTTCCACAACGGTGTTGTCCTTAAAGCTGTGGAAGAATAGCGCAATGGCCAGAATGATGAGGAACGAAGGGAGTATGGTGCCCAAAGCCGTGACGAGGCTGCCGCGTATTCCCCGCAATCTGTAGCCTATAAATATGGATATGTTCACAGCAAGAACACCCGGAGCCGACTGTGCTATGGCAAGCAGATCGATAAAGTCTTCTTTGGCCACCCAGTTTCGTTTGTTTACAATCTCGTTTTCGATCAACGGCACCATGGCATATCCGCCCCCGATGGTGAAAGCTCCTATCTTGAAGAAGATGGAGAATGCTTCGACATATATGTTCATTCTTGTTACGTGGTTTTGGCATATTGACTCGGACTCATGTTGAAGTGCTTCTTAAATACTTCGCGGAAGTATTTAGCGTCGCTGAATCCTGTTTTTTCCGATATCTCTGTGATGCTGTATCGTTGCTCCTTCAGGAGTTGGGCGGCATGGCTCAACCGGATCAACCGGATGTAGTCGGCCGGAGCTTGGTCTGTCAGGGCTTTTATCTTATTGTAGAAGCTGGTCCGGCTCATGTTCATCAGATTGCAAAGCACATCTACGTTGAAGTTGGATTGCTCCATATTCGCTTCCACTTCTTTTTTCACGGTGGCAACGAATTTCCAGTCCAGGTCTGTGGAGCAATTGATGCAATCTGTGCCATTCTTGTCTTCGCTCAGTTCCAGATTGGCAAATTTCCGGCACAGCAGTTTGCGGTTGGCCAGCAGATTGGCTATGCTTGCACGTAATATGCCGATGTTGAAAGGTTTCACGATGTATTCGTCTGCTCCGCTTTGCAGCCCCTTGATGATGTCTCTGTCCGTATTCAGGGCTGTGAGCAGAATGAAAGGAATGTGAGAGGTGTTGATGTCATTCTTCAGGGCATGGCACAACCGATCCCCTCTCATCCCGGGTATCATGATGTCTGAAATAATCAGGTCGGGCAGATATTCTCCGGCAAGCGTAAGTGCCTCTTTCCCGTTGGAGCATACATGTGTGTCATACTGTTCGGACAAGCTGCCGCGCAAGTACTCTCTCAGCTCATTGTTGTCCTCCACAATCAGAATCTTTTGCCGAGTGCTTTTATCGGGCAGTTGTTTTTCGTTATTCTTATGCGAAAAAGGTGGAACAGTACCGTTGACCGATACTTCGGTTGCCGAATAAACCATTCGTGCGTGGTTCGCATCAGGGCGTTGAACAGCCTTGTCGAATAGCTCTTTCCCTTTTGGAAAAGTTATCTTGACGCATGTGCCGCTTCCTTCCGTACTGTTGAACTTTAACTTCCCTTTGTGCAACCGGACGAGCTTTCGCACTAAGAGCAGTCCGATTCCACTCCCCGCAACTTGAGAGTTGACGGCATTCTTACCTCGAAAAAGTTTCTTGAAAAGCCGTTTTTGTTCCGACGCCGGAATGCCGATGCCGGTATCGGTCACCGCGATGCTCCATGTATCACTTGTTTCGCAGGCAGAGATGTTTACGCTTCCTCCTTCGGGAGTATATTTCAGGGCATTTGATAACAAGTTCTTCAAGATGGCGTCCATCTTGTCTTTGTCAATCCATACGTTCAGATAGCGGAAGTCGCTTTGGCTGGTCAGGTTGATATGTTTGACGTCGGCATGAGAGCGAAAAGCTTCTATGGTTTCTTCTATATAGGCATTCAGTTCGTATTCTGATATATACAAGGAGTCGGAGTAGGTGTCTATGCGTTCAAGGTTGACGAGATTGGTGGTAAGTCGCAACAAGGCATCCACGTTTCGCAGTGCAGTGCCGACATTCCTTTGTCCGTCATCGCTCAGCTTTTCTTGGTTTGCCAGTTCTTCCAAGGGGGCTTTTATCAGCGTCAAAGGTGTGCGTATGTCGTGAGCCGTGTTGATGAAGAAGCGCATCTTCTCATCGGCGGCTTTTCGCTGTTGCCGCATGAGGATGATGAGCATGGTTGTACTTGCCGCAACTATGATGAGAATGGTATAAAGAACCAGTGCCCAAAGGCTGATTTGAAAAGGAACTTCGATGGCGGCACTTGTTCGGTTATTAATTAATTCATTTTCAAGAGCACTGTGTTTACCGATTTGTGCCAGGCACGCAAGGGGGAATAGTGATATGAGGAGAAAAAGAGACCTTTTCATGATTGTCCGGTATTTTGAGATTGATGCTGATAGGCAAGAGTCATAAAGCCACTACAAAAATAATGTTTTTGTTTGGAAAGAACAAAAAGATGGGAGAATAACTGTTTCATGTCTTGTTCCTCATCTGCATCAGTATCCGAATGTTAGAAACCAAAAGGGCTTCGAGTGTTTTCTTTTGTGTAAATAACCTGAATTCGATATAAGACGCTTAACACCCTATATATCTCATGAGCAATGACATCAGCATCTCATGAGCAATGACATCAGCATCTCATTGGCGATGACATCAGCATCTCATGAGCGATGACATACGTATCTCATAGGCGATGACATACGTATCTCATAGGCGATGACATACGTATCTCATAGGCGACGACACACGTTTCTCATGGGCGACGACATACGTCTCTCATGGGCGACGACATACGTATCTCATAGGCAATGACATGCGTATGTCCTTTTACACCTTATTATATCGAACTCCGGGATAGGGATAGAAACAAAACGTGTCAAGGCTTTCGAAGAAGCCTTGACACGCTTGTTCTTGTACCAAGTTTCGTTACCTCGTTACTTTTTCGTTTTCTCTTCTATCCATTTTCGTGCATTGACAAAGGCTTCCATCCACGGAGTGATTTGGTCATTGTTTATGCGGTCGGCAGGGTAGTAGCCATTCTGCCAAGGCAGGATGGAGCGTTCGGGATGAGGCATCATGGCAAGGTGACGTCCGTCGGCACTTGCCAGTGCAGCTACTGAATAGTCCGAGCCGTTGGGGTTGCCGGGGTATTCGTCATAGTTGAACTTAGCCACCACGTTGTATTGCTCCTCATCATAAGGCAGAGAGAACTTGCCTTCGCCATGAGCCACCCATACGCCGATTTTGCAGCCGCTCAATGAACCGAACATCACGCTGCGGTTGGTAGGGATGACGACACAGGCAAATTGGGACTCGAATTTATGAGAATCATTGTGCAGCATTTTAGCCTTCTTCTTATGTTCGGGGTTGATAAGGCCAAGTTCCATCATCAATTGGCAACCGTTGCAGATGCCCAGTGAAAGAGTGTCTTCGCGGGCGTAGAACCTGTTGAGAGCTTCTTTTGCCTTGGGGTTGTAGAGGAATCCGCCTGCCCACCCTTTGGCCGAGCCGAGAACGTCTGAATTAGAGAAACCGCCCACGTAGGTCACCATGTGTACGTCTTCCAATGTTTCGCGTCCGCTGATAAGGTCGGTCATCGTAACGTCTCTCACGTCAAAGCCTGCCAAATAAAGTGCGTATGCCATCTCGCGCTCGCTGTTGGAGCCCTTCTCTCGGATGACGACTGCGCGGATGCCCGATGGAGTGCGGCGGTTCGGGTCGATGCCATACTGTGAGAACTTTCCTTTGAAGTCCGGCTTGAACGCAAATTCCAACGGCTGCATCTTGTAGTTCTCGAAGCGTTTCTTGGCGCAGCCGTTCATGGATTGTTTGCGGTCGAGAAGGTAGGAGGTGGAGTACCAGACATCGCGCATGTAGTCAATACCGAATTGATAGGTGGCACCTTCTTTTGTTACGAGGATGTGCCGCTCTTCTGTCGGTTTGCCAAGCATGACATAGCCTACACCGGCCTCTTCCAATACGAGTTTCACTTGCTCTTTGTGCTTGTCGCTTACTTGAATGACGACACCCGGGTTTTCTGCAAACAAGATTTTGATGAGGTCTTGTTCCTTGATTTTGTCCAAGTTGATTTCCATACCGCCCTCCACGTTGGCAAAGCACATTTCCAGCAGCGTGGTGATGAGGCCGCCGGCCGAGATGTCGTGTCCGGCAAGAATCAATCCTCTGTTCACCAACTCCTGTACGGCGAGGAAAGCGTCACGGAAATACTCGGCATCCCGCACGCAGGGCACCTCATCGCCCACCTTACCCAGCGATTGCGCAAAGGCGGAACCACCAAGCTTCAGATGATCGAAACTGAAATCTATGTGATAGAGTGTGGACTTTTCATTGTTTACCAAGACCGGAGAAACCACTTTCTTAACGTCGGAAACCTCGCCGCCGGCAGAAACAATCACCGTACCCGGAGCAATCACTTTGTTGCCGTCGGGGTATTTCTGTGTCATGGAAAGGGAGTCTTTGCCGGTAGGCACATTGATTTGCAGGGCGCAGCAGAAGTCGCTCAACGCTTTTACGGCCTTGTAGAGACGGACGTCTTCGCCTTCCTGCGAGCGGCAAGGCCACATCCAGTTGGCAGAGAGGGATACACTGTCCAGTCCCTCGGCAAGCGGCGCCCATACCAAGTTGGTCAGTGCTTCGCTGACGGAGAGTACAGAGCCGGCTTCGGGATTGGCAAGCGCCGCTTGCGGGGCATGCCCCAATGAGGTGGCAATACCTTTCTCTCCACGATAATCCAAGGCTACCACACCGCAGTCGCTCAACGGCAACTGCAATTCGCCTTGGCATTGCTGGCGGGCTACTCTGCCTGTTACGGAACGGTCAGCCTTGTTGGTCAGCCAGTCTTTGCAAGCCACAGCCTCCAGTTGAAGCACATTGGTAAGGTATTCGTGTAGTTTGGAGAGTTCGTATTGGGGCATCTCGTAGTGGCGTTCCACGGTTTTGTCCACCATGTAGGTTTTGGGAGACGAACCGAACATCTGTTCTACGGCAAGGTCGAAAGGACGTACGCCATCTGCTTGCCGGAAGGCAAACCGATGGTCGCCGGTGGTTTCGCCCACTACGTACATCGGAGCACGCTCACGTTCGGCAATCTTGCGCACGTGCTCGATGGCTTCCTCTTGAATGAGCAACCCCATGCGTTCCTGACTTTCGTTGGCGATGATTTCTTTGGCCGATAGTGTCTTGTCGCCGATGGGCAGTTGGCTCATGTCAATCAGTCCACCGCACTCTTCTACCAATTCGGACAAACAGTTGACGTGTCCCGCCGACCCATGGTCGTGGATGGATACCACCGGGTTGGTTTCTTCCTCGCAGAGGGCACGCACCACGTTGTAGGCGCGTTTCTGCATTTCGGCATTGGCACGTTGCACGGCATTCAGCTCAATGCCGCTGCTGTATCGTCCCGTATCTACGGAAGAGACGGAGCCGCCGCCCAAACCGATGCGGTAATTATCTCCGCCGATGACCACCACTTTGTTTCCGGCTTGGGGTTTGCCTTTCAGACAGTCGCGTTGGGTGCCGTATCCCACGCCGCCGGCCAGCATGATGACCTTGTCGTATCCGTATGTCTCGTTATTTTCTTTGTGCTCAAAGGTCAGCACGGAGCCGCAAATCAGCGGTTGGCCGAACTTGTTTCCAAAGTCGCTGGCACCGTTCGAGGCTTTAATCAGAATCTGTTCCGGAGTCTGGTACAACCATTTGCGCACCGGCAAGATTTCCTCCCAAGTGCGTCCTTCGTCCGTACGAGGATAGGAAGTCATGTAAACGGCTGTCCCCGCTATGGGCCACGAGCCTTTGCCGCCGCCCATGCGGTCGCGTATTTCCCCGCCTGTACCTGTAGAAGCGCCGTTGAAAGGTTCTACGGTAGTGGGAAAGTTGTGTGTCTCTGCCTTCAGTGAGATAACGCTCTTGATGTCCTTCTTCCGGAAATAGTCCGGTTTGGAGTGGTCGGCGGGGGCGAATTGCTCGATGACCGGCCCCTCGGCAAAGGCTACGTTGTCTTTGTAAGCGGAAATAATTTTATTGGGATTCTCTTGCGTGGTCTTCTTTATCATCTGGAAGAGGGAAGACTCTTGTTCCACTCCGTCGATGATGAACGTCCCGCCGAATATCTTGTGGCGGCAGTGTTCCGAGTTGATTTGCGCGAAGCCGAACACTTCGGAGTCGGTCAGTCGGCGTCCAAGATCCTTTTCCACCTTCTTGAGGTAGTCCATTTCTTCTTTGGAGAGGGCCAGACCTTCTTTTTCGTTGTATGCCTCCAAGTCTTCGATGTGTACGATAGGTTCCGGGCGGCGGTTAGTGGTGAATATGTTCTGGTCAAGTCCTTTGTACATGCGTTGCAGCATGGGGTCGTGGTCGGCGTGCTCGTCTTTCACGGGGAAGTACTCCTCGATGCGTGTGATGCCGCTCAGTCCCATGTTCTGGGTGATTTCTACGGCGTTTGTGCTCCAAGGAGTGATCATCTCGCGGCGCGGACCCGCGAAATATCCTTTCAGGTTGTCTTCACTTTCGGGGGTGGCTTCCCCAAAAAGCCAGCAGAGTTTGTCGCAGTCTGCCTGGCCGAGGCTACGATTGCACTCTACGGCAATCACGCTCTTGGACGGAGTTCTGAAAAAAAGAATCATGGTTGTATTTTACGATTATATGAATTACAAATTTCGGGCTTGTTCCGGCTTTCTCTCTTCAGACTCTCAGGCCGGAACTGCTTTCTCAAGCATCTTCTTCGTTTTGTGTGGCAAAGATATATAAAATCGGTGGGGAGGTAAAAAGAATGATAATAAAAAACAAGCCTTATGTGTAATATTCTATGGATTCAAAAAGTAGTGCTCCTGGTAGAGCAATGAAAGATGGGGTATAGACTTATGGTGAGGACGGGATGTGTAAATGGTGCGGATGTGAGAATACTGTGGAAAAAACGTTAATGCTATTGGTTCTTTTCAAAGAAAAGTCCGATATTTGCATGCATGATTCAGATAGAGACCATATTGGATATATTATGGAAAGGATTCATAATAGGTGTAATTGTGTCTGCACCGTTGGGACCTGTGGGTGTGTTGTGCATTCAGCGCACCTTGAATAAGGGACGGTGGTATGGTTTTGTTACAGGTATCGGAGCTTCTTTGAGTGATATCGCATACGCTTTGCTGACGGGTTATGGAATGAGTTTCGTATTTGATTACGTTAACAAGAATATCTTCTATTTGCAACTCTTCGGAAGCATCTTACTGTTGATTTTCGGCATTTATACCTTCCGTAGTAATCCGGTACAATCCATTCGGCCGGTTTCTACGAACAAAGGTTCTTATTTTCATAACTTCATAACGGCATTCGCCGTCACACTTTCCAATCCTTTGGTCATATTCTTGTTTGTAGGTCTTTTCGCACGATTTGCTTTTGTTAGTGAGGGGGTATTGGTGTTTGAGGCGATCACCGGATACTTGGCCATTGCATTAGGCGCTTTGGCGTGGTGGTTCGGCATTACCTTTTTTGTCAATAAAGTGCGTGCCCAGTTTAATCTGCGCGGCATCTGGATGTTGAATCGCATTATTGGAGGCATCGTCATGGTGGTGTCCGTGCTTGGGTTGGTGTACACGCTTATGGGCGAGTCGCTGTATTAGTCAATGATGTATAACTGAACGTTTCCGGAATGAAAATTGCGCAACAGCTGAAAGAACAGAACATAGCCGAATACCTTATATATATGTGGCAGGTAGAAGATTTGCTTCGTGCCGGAGGATGCGACATAGACCGCTTGAGGCAGACAATCATTCTGCGCTATCCCGAAGAGGAACGTCCTGCATTGGAAGAGTGGTACGACAATCTGCTCCGGATGATGCGTGCTGAAGGTGTCACGGAGAAAGGGCATCTGCAAATCAATCGTAATGTGGTGCAGAACTTGACGGAACTGCATGCCTCATTGCTGGCTTCCACCAAATACCCGTTCTATAATGCGGCCTATTTCAAAGCGTTACCTTTCATCGTGGAGTTGCGCCAAAAGAACGGAGGCCAAGAAGAATCGGAGGTGGAAATATGTCTCGAGGCACTTTATGGCGTATTGCTGCTGCGGCTGCAGAAGAAAGAAATCGGTGAGGGCACGGCCAAAGCCGTGGAAGTCATCGGTCATTTTATCTCGCTGCTTGCCAACTATTATGAAAAGGAGAAGCGGGGAGAGCTGGATCTTGATTAAAGTAGAATTGTTCATCGTAACATCAATATAAAGCGTAATTCTTTTAAATGAATATCTTAGTAACCGGTGCCAACGGTCAACTTGGCAACGAAATGCAAGTGCTGTCGGAAGCTTATTCCGTGCATACTTATTTTTTTACCGACGTACAAGAACTGGATATATGCAACGGACAGGCTGTGTATGAGTTCGTAAGAAGAAATCGGATTGACGTTATCGTGAACTGCGCGGCATATACGGCAGTAGATAAGGCAGAAGACAATCGGGAGCTTTGCGATAGGCTCAATCATGTGGCTCCGGGCTATCTGGCCGCTGCCGCCGAGGCTTGCGGAGCAGCATTGGTGCATATATCCACGGATTACGTATTCGACGGAACGGGGCATCTCCCTTATACCGAGGAGGTAGCTCCTTGTCCCAATTCGGTGTACGGGGCTGCCAAGTTGGCGGGTGAGCAGGCGGTGATGAAGAATTGCAGCCGCGCGATGATTATCCGTACGGCATGGCTTTATTCTATCTATGGCAATAATTTTGTGAAGACCATGCTCAAGTTGGGGCAAGAGCGTGACACGCTGGGTGTTGTCTTCGATCAGATAGGTACGCCGACTTATGCTCACGATTTGGCTTGTGCCATTTTCTCGGCAATCAATCGGGGAATTGTACCCGGTGTTTACCATTTCAGCAATGAGGGAGTTTGTTCTTGGTATGACTTTACATTGGCCATTCATCGATTGGCGGGTATAACCACTTGTAAGGTAACTCCGTTGCACACGGACGAGTTTCCGGCGAAAGCCCCTCGTCCGCACTATTCCGTATTGGATAAGACGAAGATAAAGAAAACGTTTGATATTGAAATACCTCATTGGACGGAGAGTTTGGATGCCTGCATGAAGAGGTTGAAAAAGGAGAGCTGAAAAAGAGAGGTGCGAATCGTGCCTTGTACGTGTTGATGAAAAACATATGGTTGATAAGTGTTCGCAGCAATGAGCATGCAGCCTTATCGGCATGCACAGTAAGAACAGTAAAAAACAATTTAGTAAAAAGGGAGAAGGGATATTTATTCCATTTTCCCGTATTCAATTTTGAATGAAACATGAATGAAATAGATCGTCGGAGAACATTTGCCATTATTGCGCATCCGGATGCCGGTAAAACATCGTTGACAGAGAAACTGCTGCTTTTCGGCGGACAGATACAGGTGGCGGGCGCAGTGAAGAGTAACAAGATAAAGAAGACGGCAACGTCCGACTGGATGGACATCGAGAAGCAACGCGGTATATCTGTAACCACCTCGGTGATGGAGTTTGACTATCACGACTATAAAGTGAATATTCTCGACACTCCCGGCCATCAGGACTTTGCCGAAGATACCTACCGCACACTGACTGCCGTAGATAGCGTGATCATTGTAGTGGATGGTGCGAAAGGTGTGGAGACACAGACCCGCAAGTTGATGGAGGTGTGCCGCATGCGCAATACGCCTGTAATCATCTTTGTCAACAAGATGGACCGTGAAGCCAAAGATCCTTTCGACTTGCTGGACGAGTTGGAAGAAGAGCTTGCCATCCATGTGCGCCCGTTGACTTGGCCCATCGAGAGTGGTATCCGTTTCAAGGGGGTATATAACATCTACGAGCGGAACCTGAATCTTTACCAGCCCTCCAAACAAGTGGTGGCCGAGAAGGTAGAGGTAGATATCGATACCGAAGAGTTGGATGCTCGGATTGGCGCTCAACTGGCCGGCAAGTTGCGCGGCGAGTTGGAGTTGCTGGACGGCGTTTATCCCGATTTTGATAAGGAAGAGTATCTCAAGGGAACGTTGGCTCCGGTGTTCTTCGGCTCGGCACTGAATAATTTCGGTGTGGAGGAACTGCTGAACACCTTTGTAGAGATTGCTCCCAGCCCTCGTCCCGTGATGGCCGAAGAGCGTGAGGTTGAGCCGGAGGAACCCAAATTCACCGGATTTATCTTCAAGATTACCGCCAACATCGACCCTAATCATCGCTCCTGCATCGCTTTCTGCAAGATATGTTCCGGCAAGTTCACGCGCAATGCTCCCTATCTGCACGTGCGTCATGGCAAGACGATGCGTTTCTCGTCGCCCACACAGTTCATGGCGCAGCGAAAGACCACCGTCGACGAGGCATGGGCGGGAGATATCATCGGTCTGCCCGACAACGGTACGTTCAAGATTGGCGATACGCTGACCGAGGGCGAGATGCTGCACTTCCGCGGCCTGCCCAGTTTCTCTCCTGAGATGTTCAAATACATCGAGAACGCCGACCCGATGAAGCAGAAACAGCTTGCCAAGGGCATCGACCAACTGATGGACGAAGGTGTGGCGCAGTTGTTTGTCAACCAGTTCAACGGTCGTAAGATTATCGGCACGGTGGGACAGCTCCAGTTCGAGGTTATCCAGTATCGTTTGGAGAATGAATATAGTGCCAAGTGCCGTTGGGAACCCCTCAGCCTCTACAAAGCCTGCTGGATTGAGAGCGATGATGCCGTAGAGCTGGAGGCATTCAAAAAACGTAAATACCAGTATATGGCTAAAGACCGTGAGGGCAGGGATGTGTTTCTGGCCGATAGCGGATACGTGCTTCAGATGGCTCAAATGGATTTCAAGCATATTAAATTCCACTTTACGAGCGAATTCTGATTGCTTTTAAAAGGATACGTTACATTGTACATATAGAGAAGACGTGGCAAAAAACAAAGCCTCCTGCATTATGATATAATATCAGGAAGTCCAATGTGTTTTGCCTCATCCTCTCTTATATTATATTCTGTTCGTCGGGTATTATTTCAATTCATCGCAATAATAACTCATTTGTCCGCCCGTATCGCCAATTTCCACATCGGCCTTATACCAACTGATGATTTGTATTTTGAAATACCTCTGCCCGTCGGCCGTGCGCACCACGTATGTATGAAACGAGGGAGTATAAACGGGTGGCGGACCGGAAAAAGTCATGGCCTTTGCCAATACAGGGTTCGCATCCGTCAATGTGGTTGCTGGTCCCCGGTTAGGGTCAAACCATGGGTTTTGCTGGAAATCCAGTTTATGAGCGATGAGATATTTGTTCCAGTCATTGCGCGACATGGTGATGTACACGGAGTGGTCGTCTACAGCCCATTGGATATCAGAAGGCAATTGCGATACGGTTTGCCACTTTTCGTACGCCCCGCTTCCTAAATCGGCGGCACCGCCCTGTCCGTTCCCCGACGTGCCGCTGTTTGTACGCATGCGGTAGCCGCAAAAAGCTAAGTCCCAATCGGTCCGGTCTTTTTGCTCACCCTCGGTGATATCGGCGTTCACTTTGTATCGATTGAATATTTGTCCGGTTCGCAGGTTGATATATAGCCAGTCGTTGGTTACGCCGGTGGTATATCCCGTGTTGCGAGGCAGCACTTTTCCCGTGAAAGGCTCTGCGTCATAATCAACGCAAGAAGCCAACGTGAGGGCAGTCCAAAGTATTGTCAGGAAATAATGTTTCATTTCTTTCGTTTTAATAATTTCACAATATCGTCTACAAGGAATTCTACTTGCACATATCCTTTCGCCCCGGCAGTGGCAGGCACGTTGAACATAGTGATGCCCGAACCCAGCGTATGGGGAACATAATTGAAAAGATTGTCCACTCCCACCGCCAGTTTCACCTTGTTATGGAAAGTCTGCACAACAGAGAGATTGCAGAGCACATACGTCGGCAATGTGCAACGGAAATATGCGTCGTAGCTCTTTTTGTGCTCTTCCACCCATACGCGGTCTTGCACGTCGAAATTCTTTTCGCCCATCAGCGAAGCGCTGAAGATGGTTTTCAGCCGATAGTTCCTCTTATTGAGCGTATAGTCGAGGCTGCCTGTTGCGGCGTGTGGCGATGTGGTGTTCACCTGTATTCCGTCCTGTTTGCTCACATTGACGTAGCTGTATGTGCCGTTGAGTGTCAAATAATCGCATACGTGCCATTTTAAGATGGCCTCCACTCCCAACATGCGTTGGCTGCTCAGATTCGTATATTCAAAGTTATATTGCATATCGTAGATGTGCCAAACGCCTTCTATCTTTTTTCTGAAGAAGTTGCCGTATGCGTTGACGTTCACGAAGAACTTGTCACGGCTGTATTCTGCACCTACAGAGAAGTAATTGTTTTTCTCCGGTTTCAGTTCCTCGTTTCCTTTTATTTGGAACATTCCCAGATGATCCCAATTGAAGAACAGCTCTTTGATGCTGGGCGCGCGATAGCCCATCGAATAATTGGCGCGTATGGCCCAATGGTTGTCGGGCGAATACTTCACCGCCACTTTGGGCATCCACATGAAACCGAAAGCTTCGGAGAAGTTGGTTCGTACACCTGTCGAGAGCATCCACCGGTCGTTGGGCGTCCATTCCTCTTGCAGGAAATACTCTGTCTCGCGCAGCGAACGAGTGGTCATTTTTCTATTTACAAAGCGGTCGCTTGTCAGGTCATCGCTGATATGCTCCACGCCGAATATGATGTTGTGCCCTTTGAAATAATCGCTTGTCAGTGTCAGGCGGGGCTGCAAGATACGGCTTTTGTATACTTTCTTGCGTGTGTCGATTCTTTCGTGCCGCTTGAAGCGGTCGTAAAAGTCGCTGTGCATGCTCATGTTGACGGTGAACCAGTCTTTCACACTGTACTTCACCTTCAAGCCTGCCATGAAATCGCGGCTTTGCGAGAAGTTCATGTCCTGTATCAGGTCGTATGAGTTCATGAAAAACATCGAACCGTATGCCTGAACGGATAGATTCTTGCCGGGTTCATAATAGAACTTCTGTGCAGCGGAAATATGCTCTGTTCCCTCGATGCCCATCGGCGAACGTGTTGCCACGCTCTTCAGTGTAATGTCGTGTGGCAGAAAAGGGTTGGCCTCCTTGGTGTACACCTTGATGTCATTATCCGCCTGATACATGTAGAAAGCGTCGCTTTCGCTATACCACACATCCGTCTGAGAAGTAAAAGCCTTGTGTTTGACACCTGCCGACAACCATGCCTGAAGATTAGGGCGATCGCTGTTTTTCTCGAACATATACAGGAAATCTTTCGGAGAGGGATTCTTATAGTTACGTTCGTTCATCTGTGCCCAGCGCACGCCCGCCTGTATGTCGAGCGGTTTTACGGTTTTCTTCGAGATGAGATTAATCACGGCTCCCGAAGCCCTGCTGCCATAAAGCGTGCTGCTTGCGCCTTTTACTATCTCCACGCGATCGATGGCATGCAGGTTGAACCGCTCATAATCCAAATTGCCGGCCATGTCGCCGGTCATGCGCTCGCCGTCTTGCAAAAAGAGGACGTGACGTGCGTCGAGCCCCTGCATCGAAATTTCATTGCCGAAGCCCACTTTCTGTATGTTCATTCCCGGCGTTTCCTGTTGCAGGGCATGCTGCAGGTCGCTGTATCCGGCATCCACGAGTGCCTTGCCCCCCAGCACTTGTGTGGTGATGGGTGCCAGCTTGATGGGGCGTTCCGTGCGCGACCCTGTTACAACAACATCGTTCAGGTGTATTACGTCTTCCTGCATCGTAATTGTTGCTTCATCTATTGTCGGCGGGAAGCTGTCCGTTATCGGAACATAGCCGATTGCGCTCACCTTATAATATATGTTTTTCCCTTTTTCGGCCTCTATAACAGCCTTTCCCTCCACATTCGTTATGCAGTGCAGGGCTTTCGCCATGTCTTTGTGAGTAGAAAAACTGATGCTTGCCCCGATTAAAGGCTGTTGCGTCCCTTTTTCCTGCACAGTGATTTTTACCCTATGTTGCGCCTGCGTGTTTGCTGCAACAAGCAGGCTACATAGAGCAAAAACAATGTATTTCATTTGCATCTTTATTTCTGTTTTTATCTTTTTAAGAAAGTAATTGATGATTAAAGATTAATAAAATAAAGGATTATCGACTTCCATACCCGGCGTGTATGATTATCGAATCTTCGGGATTCTTCTCATTGTAAAGAATTCCTTCTAATTTAACATCAATAATGGGATCCATATAGGAAAGCCAAGTAACGTTTGTTATTTCGACCTTGAAAGGATTACGGCTGTTGGCTTCGTAAATTATATTGCCATTTGGAAAGGCTTTGGTTAGTTTTATATTACTCTCATACCATGCTTTCGGATCAAAATCGTATGTACCTAAGTTGCGTACACCGACATTCAATTTATATAGTCTGATATAGAGTTGAGTCTTTTCGTCAATGCCAATACCCGTATTTAGAATATTTATAGAATCAATCCCTGTCCATGCTTGTTTTGCATAAAAGCTCTCGCGTATGCTATAAATAGGCATGGATAAGTTATCGGTACGCTCACTGTTGTCCAACTGAACATATTTTCCGTTGACAGAACCTTTAAAATATCCCCAATACGAATCTTTCTCTTTCGATCTATCATTGAGTGATGTATCTTCATCCTTTTTACAAGATGAAAATATAGCGATAGTGTATACAAAGAAAAAGAAAGGGAAAATGATTTTAGCTTTCATTTGATATATACCGTTTTTTGGGATTATTTGTAAGTGATACTTATAAAGAATTTTATTTGATGAAGACTTTTCCGCTTTCTTTACAATCCGTGCTCTTTTTTGTAGGCCTCCAAGTCCCTTTCATATTGGGCAAACTCTTCCTCGTAATTCTTGATACGGTTTTTGTCGATGGTTTGTAAGAAGCATTCGGAGCGCACACTCATCATGTTGTAGTCGACAATAAAGATGAGTTCTTCCGTCTTTACATTTAAATAGCCTATAACGCCGGCTCCGCTGCCTTTCTGTACTCCGGAATCGTCTTTGTTATCTCCGGTGACACTTCCGTCTTTACCGACGAACTTTATCCACCCGTCGCCTCCATATTCATTTTTCTCATAATAATTTAGCTGCATGAACTTGCATTTGCAAGAGAAGTAGACTATTAGCGGCATTTTACCTACGGAGAATCCGTTGAGCGACAATTGCATACTGTCTTTTTCCCATTTGAAGTTAAATTTCGTAGGGCATCCTTGGGGAAGAAGAGTTTTGTCAACACCACTCATTGTGGCTTTTGTTGACAACACAATGTCTCCGTTCAGTATAGTCTTTGCCTTTTCGAGGTATTCTTCGTTGGCGGGCTTTTGTTCTAATCTTTCATCACTGCTGCAAGACGACATTCCCAAGAATAAAAGGGCCAAGAGATAAATATTCCATTTTAATAATTTCATTAGCATACTTATTTAGTTATTTAATATTATAGTTTAGACTCCTCTTTTCTTTGTTGATATCTTATTCACAATATAATATAGTCTTTGCCTCGTTGACACATTCTGTATCGGTTTTTCTCTTTTTATGGTCATCACTGTTACACAAAAGAACCAAAAAAAGAAAAGCATCAAGAGGCAAAGACACCACATTAAAACATCTTATAGGCATTCTCTCTGATTATGGTTGGAGAGTTCCGTCAAAGGTTACAGATGCAGGGAATATAGGAAGAGATTGCCAACCGGCATAAGTATTAAGAACAAAATGCAAATTATTATTTACTAATGTACCGGTTAGGCTGCTCAGTTTTATATTAATTGAACCTCCTATTGTGAATGCCAAATATCCTGCTACACCATTTATAGGTGTACTTGAGGTAATGACACCATTGTTAATTGCAATATTAACATCAACATAGATGGTTCCGGGCATTTTCCCGATAGGACCAACTTCGCCTGTCAAACGATATAGATTGTTACCAAGACTTGTTAATTCAAAATCTTGACCTGTAACATTATCGTATAACTTTCCATTCATCGTGACGTTACTTAACGTTCCATTATAAGAACCAGCTTGTGCATTAGCGTTGGTAACTATTCCCAAAAGGCACATTACCGTTAAAACGGTAGAAATCATAAGTTGTTTCATAGATACTAAGTTTTAATTATTATTTAATAAGTGATGACCATGTAACTCCTCTTATTGCAGGTTTGAAGTAAAGGGTTGTTGATTCCATCAAACGTTGAGGATTCATATTGACAAAATATTTCTTTATAAAATCTTTTGTAACTTGTCTGTCGAATGTTTTTTGAGTACAGCCGTAAGTTGTAACATTAAAATGTGTGTGGAATTCTGTTAAGTTTGGGTAGACAATAGCACAATCTTCCGGTAAATCGCCTATTCCCAATGTCTCTATTAATTTAAAATTAGACAAGTCTACTTTCTTGAAATTGGTCAAGTTGGCCAATATAATCTGCCAAGCCCGTAATCCTGTTTTAGAAGGTAAAATGATTTCCGTTAAGTCTGGGCAATCTATAAAAATTAAAGCAGAGCCATGAGGTCCATTCTGTTCCATTTCTATATCTCTCTGACCGAATTCTGAACTTTGGCTTAAATCAACTTTTTTAAGACCGGTTGATGTTGTCCAGCTTATAGTTGTAAGTTTTGTAGCATTTTTAAATTCCATTCCATCCGGCACATCTACATTTGAAATATACATGTATGAAATACCAGAAGTCAAGTTCATGTATGGAAGTTTTACTTTTTTAGACAATGCTATAGTAAAAGTTTTACCTTCCCAATATGGGTTCTCAATAATATATTGCACGCCTTCCAATGTTTCTGCGCTCTTTACTCCATACGCTTTGTTCAAGACACAAGCATTCAGCTTATCCTTAATGCTTAGTTGCTTATTTATATCTATATGGATGCCGTCGTCGGCAAAGATGCTTGAAAAATGTTTTTTGAAATTTGCCCTGATTTTCTCATCGGGAACAGTGCGCAACGTGTTGTATTTGGAGAGTGCGCCATTATCATCTATCATTTTTACATCCATTTTGCCCGACTTTATGTTTTCTTCGTTTTTGCGATAGAAACGTACGAGGTCTTTGATGTTGAACTTAGCCTCCGCAGGCAAGTAGAGTTTAGTGATGTCGCGCAGGTTGGTGACTGTTTCATCGCCATTTTCCTCCACCTCCACTTTTACCAGATTATCATAATTGTGTATATCGTTACCCGTAAGGTCGATACCGGTAATCTGCTTAGGCAGTTTGGCAAAATCGAACGACGGGCCGTAGCCGTTATCAGAGAGTTTCACCTCTTTGAGGTTGGGAAGAATGTCCAACCCCGTGAAGTCGGCAATTTTTGTTCCGCTTAAATCGAGTGACACCGTTGCGTTGACCTTGTCGTTAAGCTCTAACTTCCCCTCTTTGTCGAAAATATACCCTTTGGATTTTAAAACTGTCATCAATTCGGTATTTTTCAATACAGTAGCACTGTAAGCAGGACCGTCGTCCTTGCTGCAGGAACTGAATCCTAAAATAAAAGCGGCCATTAAAGGCAATACAAATTTTCTTGTTTTCATTCTGTTAAAAAAATAAATTATTTCAGAACAAAGGTAATGGTGCTGTAAAAAACATACAATACCTTAAAATTATGATTTTGCGGAATTTATATCCTTATTTATGGGGATGATTCTTCCGGGTTCTGGTAAGATTAAAATTATATTTAAGGGATAGAAGCACGTAGCTTCTGATTTGCGGGCGATAGGATTCGTGATAGCTGTAGGCGGTTATAGAGCGGACAAGGTTGTTTCGTCTGTTCAGAATGTCGTTCCAACTGAAAGAAAGCATTGCCTGCTTCTTTTTGAGGAAGCTCCACGAAACGGCCAGATTCCACAGCCATTGGTCGTCGGCGCTCGTAGCATAGGTGCCGCGTCGCAAATAGCAGCCGGCATCGCTTCTGGCTTCTATATTATAGGGCAACTCTATACTGCCGCTTATGCCTATGTTATAATCACTGGTTTCGAGATGCGTATCAGTCGGGAGGTTATGCGAACGGTACGTCTGCCATCCTCCGCTCAGTTCGATGTATCCCCACTGCGGCTGGTAACTACATTTCAGGTTGATATTGTTTCCCGTGGTGCGCGTCCTGCTTTTGGTTGCTTCCGTTTGAGCATTTTCATTGAAAAGGCCGACCGAGTTCTGAATAGAAGCCCTTGCTCTTGCCGAGACAAGGAATTTCCCCAACAGTTTCTGCCATTGCAGCATGCCCTCTGCCAGCCAGTTGCCGTGGATATTGACTGTGCGGTAAGTGCGTGCCCCCGTCTTATTGTTGTACAGCACCTCCTCGGCGAAATCGTTGAACGTATTCCGGAAATTACCGGAAAGCGTCAATCCGGTTTTGTTTTCTTCCAGATTGACTCCGAACTGTTGCCGGTAGGAGGCTTTTAAATGGGGATTGCCTATCCTTATGGATAACGGATTACTTATGTCGCCCGATGTGAGAAGCGAGTGTATGGAGGGTTGTGTACTGTTTCCGTTATATTTGAACTCTATCGCCATTTTGCCCTTTCGCCGTTTGGCGCTGAAGTCCGGTTTGTATTCCGTTGCCTTGACGGTTGTGTCTATGGATGCGGAAAAAATTTTCCGGCTTATGTTTCGTCGTTGCAGTTCGATTACAATGCCGCCGGTAATGTGCCATGAGTTGCCTTTATAGTCCATCCTCAGCGTAAGTTCCTGCCCCGTTGTGGTGAGTTTGCTTTCATTGCTCAAGCTGTCTATGCGTTGTTTTGTTTGCGCAATGTGGTCGTAGCTGTCGAGGCTGTTGCCTGTCTTTCTGTATAGCACCCCATAGCCGGCTTGCAAGCGTAAATGTTTATCGACAGGTTGCGTAAGAAGCAGGGAAATATGACCATTATGCTGATTGGAGGGCGTTTCTTGATATAGGTTGCGCACAAGCAAAGAATCGTTGCCCGCCGTGTTTTTCAACCGATGGTATCGGGTTTGCGACAGACTGACGCTTTCCGTTCGGGTTGAATTTCCGTTGATGGCTGCCGTCAGGCTGACGGAGGTTCCGGAGTTATTCAAACGGCGGGTAAAATCGGCCGACAGGTTATAGTTTGCTGCCTTGCTCGTGGAGCTGACTTGCAGCATGCCGGAGGTCAGGGGAAGTATGGCAGAATTCTTTTCGTACAGCTCCGTCTTGTTATCGGTTTGACTGGCCGTTCGTCCGCGGCTTCCGTTGGCATTGACATTCAAAAGGGTTTTCTCGTCGATTTTATAACTCATGGAAAAGTTGGCAAAGTCATTATGATTCTTTCCGGACACCAATGAGGATGATTCTTGGTGCTTCGTGCCCGATGAGAGGTATTGCTCGTCGTAGTCGTCGCTCTCGCTTGCGTTGTGGAAAGAGTTGACGGACACGCTTCCGTTTAATGTAATCTTCTTACCCATCTTCTTCACGATGTTGCCCGACAGCATATTCTGGAAATTCCCTTTCAGGGCGTTCATGTTGCCAAGGTTATCGCTACGAGCTATGATAGAGATGTTTTCGCCATTGGCGTTGAACATGTTGGCCTGCGCTTCGTCCCGCCGCCTGCCGTGGTTTCCGTGTTCGGCGGTCAACGAACCGGAGAGGCTTCCGTTGTATGTGTTTTTGGTTTTTATGTTCAAGACGAAATCTTCCGATCCGTTGCTTACTCCTGTCATCTTTTCCATCTCCGAAAGCATGTTGTAGAGTTGCAGCAGCTCTATGGCGTCGGCTGGCAGATTTTCCAATGCGGCTGCGATGTCGTTGCCCATAAATGTTTGACCGTTGATGTTGACTCCATTAAGCAGTTTTCCATTGAAGGAGAGCAGTCTGCTCTCCTTGTCAAAATCCATTCCAGGAATCTTCTTGATGAGGTCTTCCAGCTTCGCCCCCTTATGTACTCGCAGGTTGTGGGTGTTGATAAAAGTGGTGTCCCGCCTCACGTCGATAAGTTTGCGCCGTCCGATGATAACGACTTCGTCGAGCAAAACTTCCTTGAGCAGCGTATCTTTTTCAATGCCCGAATAAGAGGAACTCACAGTGCGTTCATGCACGGAGGAATATGCGGAAATCAGCCCGAGTCCCCACACCATGATACCTATTATAAATATCTTTTTATGCATTTGCCGCAAAGGTAAACGGGAAAAAAGTTTCATGCAATACCTTATTCTTGCGATTTTTTAAAGGTATACCCCCATTGTATGTCAGAACGAACGATTTTTTAGTGTCCTTTTTTGAGTTTTATTTTACATTTCAGAGGAAACACACACACGCTTCCCGATGCTTTTTTATTCACTCCCTGACTGAACGGGATTCAGTCGGCGACTGAAACCATTTCAGTCAGTGAGTGAAACCATTTCAGTCGCCGACTGATTGTACCCCTCTCAGAACACCTTCTCGATGGGGGTATGAGTGGCTTGCGGCATAAGCCGGGTCATGGTAATAAATAATTATATTTATTAAAAAAACAGTTCCTATGTTTAAAATCGGAAGTGACGGATAACATAATATAGCCCTAAAAAAGCTATACCATTATAGTTAACTTTGTAAGTGATAACAACAATATTAACTCATAACGATATAGCTTATGAAACGTGTACAAAGTAACACATTAGATTTCAGTGGTCAAAATATTTATGTAGGAATTGATGTCCACCTGAAGAGTTGGTCGGTTGCAATTTTATCAGAGCATAGTGTTCTGAATCGATTCAGCCAAATTCCGGAACCGGAAGCATTGCACAAGTATCTTGTCAGCAATTATCCGGGCGCCAATTACTTCTCTGTGTATGAAGCCGGATTCTGCGGCTTTTGGATACACGAGAAACTGATGGATTTAGGAATAACCAACATCGTGGTCAATCCAGCCGACGTTCCGACCATGAGTAAGGAAAAACTTCGTAAGACGGATGCCGTGGATTGTAACAAGCTGGCTCGTGAATTACGTTCCGGTTCGCTGGTAGGAATATACGTTCCCAAGGCGGATGTCCTGGAAATGCGCTCTTTGATAAGGATGAGAAACCTGATTGTAAAAGACAGCACCCGTGCGAAGAACCGCATCAAGTCATTGCTTCGTTTTCATGGAGTGGATATACCCGAAGAGTTTACCCGATGCTCGATAGGATGTTGGTCAAAACGTTTCCTGACTTGGCTTCATTCTCTCGAACTCTCAACAGAGTATGGCAAGAAGACTTTGGAACTGCACCTGGAGCAGTTCGTGCGTTTGCGTAAGATGCTTCTTCAGGAAACACGTGCCATCCGTGAGATATCACGTAACGCACCTTTTGAGAGGCCGATACGTCTTCTGACTTCTGTTCCCGGAATAGGCGTTACTACAGCTGCTACCCTGATGGTTGAACTTGACGGTATAGTCCGTTTCAGGAATGAGGACCATCTGGCTTCCTTCATCGGTCTGGTACCCATGTGCCATTCGAGTGGTGAGAGTAACGGCACAGGAGATATAACGGTACGTCGCCATTTCATGCTCCGCTGCCTGTTGGTGGAAGCTGCATGGATTGCAATCCGTAAGGATCCTGCAATGACTGTAGCCTATACGGAATACCGTAAACGTATGAATCCCCAGAAGTCAATCATAAAGATTGCCAGACGGCTTGTAAACAGAATATATTATGTACTCAAACATGAAAAGGAATATATACCGTGTGTTGTCAAATGATACAGAATCCTATAAGGTAAAACAACTTTCTTTTGAGGAAAATACTATCATTACTTTGCGGCTTTGAAGTCCGCTTAAAAAAGTTTGTAATCCTCATTAATGGTTTGACTGATAAAGGAACTTGCAGCCCCTTGTGTGGTGTCTGCTGTGGAAAGTTTGTTTTACCATAGGATTATGGTTAGGTTTTCTTAGCCATATCAGACGATATCAGTAATACAAAAAGAGAGGCGTGTAACCGCCTCCCAAAGTAGCATTACTGCGTACCGTTAGGATGCTTATTGCTGGTAGGTTGCTCCTCAGCAGAGCCTACTTCCTCTTAACATCCTGACAAAAAGATATGAAACTAAAGTTAATTATTAATAAATTATCCAACTTTGTTTGGATTTTAAATGGAAAGTTGCTGGACGGCGTTTATCCCGATTTTGATAAGGAAGAGTACCTCAAGGGAACGTTGGCTCCGGTGTTCTTCGGCTCGGCACTGAATAATTTCGGTGTGGAGGAATTGCTGAACACCTTTGTAGAGATTGCTCCCAGCCCTCGTCCCGTGATGGCCGAAGAGCGTGAGGTTGAGCCGGAGGAACCCAAATTCACCGGATTTATCTTCAAGATTACCGCCAACATCGACCCTAATCATCGCTCCTGCATCGCTTTCTGTAAGATATGTTCCGGCAAGTTCACGCGCAATGCTCCCTATCTGCACGTGCGTCATGGCAAGACGATGCGTTTCTCGTCACCCACACAGTTCATGGCGCAGCGAAAGACCACCGTCGACGAGGCATGGGCGGGAGATATCATCGGTCTGCCCGACAACGGTACGTTCAAGATTGGCGATACGCTGACCGAGGGCGAGATGCTGCACTTCCGCGGCCTGCCCAGTTTCTCTCCTGAGATGTTCAAATACATTGAGAACGCCGACCCGATGAAGCAGAAACAGCTTGCCAAGGGCATCGACCAACTGATGGACGAAGGTGTGGCGCAGTTGTTTGTCAACCAGTTCAACGGTCGTAAGATTATCGGCACGGTGGGACAGCTCCAGTTCGAGGTTATCCAGTATCGTTTGGAGAATGAATATAGTGCCAAGTGCCGTTGGGAACCCCTCAGCCTCTACAAAGCCTGCTGGATTGAGAGCGATGATGCCGCAGAGCTGGAGGCATTCAAAAAACGTAAATACCAGTATATGGCTAAAGACCGTGAGGGCAGGGATGTGTTCTTGGCCGATAGCGGATATGTGCTTCAGATGGCTCAAATGGACTTCAAACATATTAAATTCCACTTCACGAGCGAGTTCTGATTGCTTTTTAGAAGGAGCGGTTATGGTCGGAAAGACTCATTTCTGTGGAAGTGATATTGCTTTAGTGTTTACTGACGAAAAATTCTGTGGCTATGTCAGCATAGCAGAAAAAGCGAGTAGAGTGGATCTTGATGACATCGGTATGGAATGTGCACCGATTTTGCCTGCTGAGAATGTCTTTAGATGGAGCAGTATGGGAATAGTTATAAGCCGTGGCAAGATAGCGTAACTGTATAGTGTCTGACTTCTTTGAGAGCCAAGGGTTACGTAGTTGCTGCAAGCAAAGAAAAATGGCAAGGTAGCGGCATTGTCCCTTGATAGTTGCCAGCCGATGAATACGGCTGCGTCGTGCCTCTGCATTGTCGAGCAGATTGAAGATGAAGCCGTATTCCTTTGCTAACGGCGAGTTGTTCCATTCGCGTTCCACGTCTTCGGCAAACGATGGCTTCATCTGGAAGCGGCCGATGGAAAAGTCTGCTTTCTCTTTACCGCCTGTGACGTAAAACACATTAACGGCGGCTGTCTCTATCTCATCTTGCCACATCGAGTAGCGTAGCAGTTCGGGGAAAATGACGGCCTCTGCCAGGCGAGCATTTACTCCGAATTCATCAAATACACGTTTCCACTCTGTATGGTGTTCGTCTACGTAACGTTCGGCCGTACTCCAGCCATTGCCGAAATATGCGCGATGGTTGGCAAAAACAGTGGTGTTGCCCACAAAGAGCAAACACCACAGCATAAGTATGTGTTTTTTGTAAGTCATCTATAGTTTGTAAGTACATTTCACAACCTTATCCTCATCGAACATGAGCCATTCCAAACGGTCTGATTGGGGTGAGAAGACAAGTGGGGTGAAGGTCATCATACCGTTGAAAATCAGTTCACCTGACCGGCTGTATTCCACCGTGCGCTTTCCGCTTCGGCTCTTGTAGATGCCGTAGACCGGAGTATCGCCATTCTTCACCTGATGCTTGCGTCGTTTGTCGGTCTGCTTGTTGAGGTTGTTGAGTTCTTCCTCGCAGATTTTTCTTATCTTTCCACACTCCCAAACGGCATATTCTGTCCCATTGTCCTTTGTGTCACGTTCAAGCAGCAGCGGCCATTCGCATCCGAAGCCACCGACACCTATCCTTGGCAAATCGGAAGCAGTTGCGCCACGGCCCACCGGGTAGCCACATTCCCAAGAGCAGAATGTCCAGCCTTCCGGCAGCTGGTACAGAACCTCAGAGCATACGGGCAGCGAGAACGATGCGGCCGGTAGTTTGTCGTAGGCATTTTTCAGCAGGTTTCCCACATTGATAACGGCATTCATATCCATACGACCTATGACACATTCGGGTAATTCACCATCGGCCACCAATTTTCTGCTGAGACGTATCATTTCAGTGGTATACTTCTTGCTTTCGTCAATCTGCCGTTGCAGTGAGGCGCGATATTCCTTGGCGGCCTCTAAGCGGTAGCTGTAGATTAGTTTGTCGGCCTCGTCGTAGAGCCGCTCGATCTCGATAGCGTTATCTGTGTCGCAAATCTTCTGCTTGATGACCTCCAGTTTGCCGGCATACTTTTTGGCGATGCTCTCGTAGCTGTGGTTTTCCTCATGCATGACAAAGCGGATATGGCTCTGCGCCAGCTTACCCATCTTTGCTTCGTAACTGCTGAATGCCTGTGTCATCTGCTTTGTCTGGTTGCTGAAGTTACGTGTATTCATAGCTATTTGCTGCATTTGTTGGATAAACTCTGGATGTGCTTTGAGGTAATCCTCTTGCTCTTTTTCACTCATTTTCTCAAGCTTTTCCAAATCCATACTGCCCGGATTCGTGCCGGTGATTTTCATCATCACTTTCTCCCGGATAGGTTTCTTCTGTACTTCTGTGACACTTTCGTCATTCAATATTGTCATTTCCGTCTTAGTCAGCCCGAAAAGCTCTTGCACCTTGCGTTCCCACTTGTCGCGCAACACTTCTATTTCTGCATCCGAGCATCCGGTGGCATTCTTCTCCAATTCCACAGCGCGAGTCACCACCGAGAGGATGTGCCGGAAATAGGTATCACGTTCCTCCATGGTGCTGCGAGCCATTTCCTCTGCCGTGGGGAGTGGTGGAAGTTCGCTCATCAGTGTTGATGCCGATGATGCGGTGCTAGGCTTGATAATACCATCCCAATTCAAGGTCACGGTACGGCGTTTGGGCACTATATCGCTTCCCGAGGGGACACTGATATTATTGCCATCTGTCTGCTCCACGTTTTCTCCGCTTTCCTCTTGTCGGTCTGCTGTGAGTCCTACAGCCTGCTGCGCTTTCTGTTTCAGTTTCTTCAAAAAGCCCTGTGCATCGGCTTCTGCCGGCACAAGCAAGGCCGCACATGCCAATGCTACGATTAATATGTTCTTTATCATCATTGGAATTTATCGGTTGATTCTTATTTGCCTGATTTTTCTTTTATTGCTTTCTGCACATTCTTATCGTCAAGTGCTTTCTCTGCCTCGTTGATGACAGCATCCAGCGATTCCTGTAGGCCTTGGCTGATGCTGAGTGTGATACGCGATGGTGTCGCTGCTCTTTGTTCTTTCAGATCGCAGTCCACCATGTAGAATATTCCGTCCTTCACAAAATGCCAAGTTACCGATGTCCAAGGCTCGCCAAAACCGTCCTTGAGCCCTATGACCTTGTTTATCGGCTTTTCTTTCAAGGCCTCTTCCTTTGTCGTCGCATTGTCTCCGAATCCCACAACGCACTTGCCGCCTTCGGACTGTTTTGCCGTGCTGTTGTACAATTTGGTAAGGAAAGCGTTATACTCTTCTATGGTAATCTCCCCACTGTCTTCCTTCATAAATGTACCGTAAGCCTCGTTTTTATTGTTTGCAAAGAGCCCTTTGACGTAATACTTCCCTTTTTCGTTTTTCTCCTTGTATTTGAAGTCGGGAGTTGCGTCATTCACATTCAGCCCGAAAGCCTTGAGTGCCGCTTCAAATTGTTCTGTACCATTCATCTCCCCGAAGTCTTTGGACATCTCTTTTGCGACTTCCTGTGCTTCTTTTTCCGCTGTATCTGAGTTTTTTTTGTTCCCACAGCTTACCATCGTGGCGATACAGGTGATGAGTACCCATACCTTTGTTATCTGTTTCATTATCGTTGGTGTTTTTGTTAACAATTATTTCTTAATGAACTCTACACGGCGGTTCTTGGCGCGGCCCTCTGCCGTCGAGTTGTCGGCCACCGGCTCATGCGAGCCTTTGCCCACGGCTTTCAGGTTGAAGTCGTTCACGCCCATTCCGGCCAGTGCCTTGACGATGGTCTCGGCACGCCGCTGCGAGAGCGAGTCGTTGATTTTGTCAGACCCTTGGTTGTCGGTGTGTCCCTGCACCTCAAAGCGCACGGTCGGGTTCTTCTTCATGTAGTCGGCCACCTTCTGTAGCTCTGCCATCGACTCGGGTTTGAGCGTTGCTTTGCCTATGTCGAAGAGGATATTGTTGGTGACGAACTTGCCTGCCTCTGCCATTGCCTTGTCAATGTCGCCGGCATTGCGGTCGTAAAGAGCCACCGCTCCCTGTCCGATGCGCACATTGCTGATGCACGAATAGGGATAACCCTCGCTGTTGGTGCTCTCGTATTCCATATACTTAGGAGCGAGCATATTCGGCACGTTGCAGAGACGTTGTCCATCGAGATATAGCTTGAAAGCTCGCTTGTTGAAAGAGATAGCGAAATGATGCCAACCAGTCTTCAACTTTCCAGACAGATCCTGCTTTCCATAAGTGCTGCCCTGTGTTGGTTTCTGGCAGTTCCAGGTCACTCTTGCCGCTTGGTCATCCGGGCGATACCAAATTTCGACGTATGCGCAACGGTTGTTGTGCGTATTGATGTCTGCTTCCCTGCTCATCAGCCGAAGTTCATGGTTCATGTCCTCGCCTTTATTGGCGATATAGACATCCCATTCGATGGTGAACTCCTCGGGCAGGTAGTTGTACTGGTTCTTCTTCATCAATGGGAAGAGGGTGCCGTTCTGCGTGAACTTGGCCACCTTGCGGTCGCCTATTTGGGCAACTTCCATTGAACCGCCGTCCAAATCCCACTTGCTGGGGAACTCACCGACTTGCTCGCCCGAAAAGTTATCCTCGAAGAGCACTACGGCACCCTGTACAAAGTCGCTCTTGCTCTGGGTTACGGAAACATCTGTTTCTATCGTGTCACCAGCATCGCCATGAGAACCTTTTTCTTTTTCTTTCGTCTCACCTTTCACGGTATTGTCCACTTTTTCTTCCGCACTGTCAATGGTCTGGTCTATGGTGCGGTCCACCTTTTGTTCCACCTTGTCCTTTACTTTCTGCTTCACTTTGTTGAGCAGTCCACCAAACTGTGCGTGGGCACTCATGCCGCCTACTCCCAATAGGAGGATGACAAGTACTAAACGGATACTTTGTTTCATATTTTCTCCTTTTTTAATAAGTGATTACTAAGTGTTTTGTAACAAAGATAGGAGGGGAAAGGTATAGATTGACTACCCAAAAGGGGGGAAAGATGAAAGGATGTGCTATATTCCACCTTTTTGGGGGGTGTGTTATCAGAAACATTGTCTATATTTGCGAATAACATGTACTGTTTCTCAGGGCTTTTTATTAAAAGAATAATGAAGCAAGTTTATTTCTTACTTTCCATCCTGTACATGCAGGCTATGACATTGCCTGCATCGGCATATTCCGACCACCGTAATCGAAAGGTAGATTCGTTGGAAAACGTGCTGCGTAAGGCTCCGCCTAAGGACAAGGTGGATTGTCTGAGGATTTACAATGACCTGGCATGGGGGTATTTGGAGATTAACGAACAGAAATCGACTTATTATGCCGACTGCGGCATTGCGCTGGCACAAGAAGTGAAAGACTACCGTAAACTGGCGGATTTATATCGTATTAAGGGTATGCATCATTGGGGAAACTCACGTTATGGGCAGGCGAAGGCTTGCTTCGACAAGTCGCTTGATGTGTTAGGACTGATGCGCAAGAGTGGAAAGTATGACGAAAGGACGATAGACGACACTGAATCGTCCATTTACGGCAGCATGGGCAATCTCTATAATACGTGGGGAAACGACGCAAAGGCAATCTATTACTATCTTCAGGCTCTGAAGCTATTCCAGAAACATGGTTGGAAAGAGAGTGAATCGATAGCCTATAGCTGTATTGCCGAACTCTATTACGGCATGGGCAACCTCAAGCGGGCGGAGACCTATCTGGCCAAAGGTATTGCCGCAGCCAAGACGACCCGTGATTCACTGATGCTTTGTAATAACTATAGAGGTATGGCCAAGATTCATATGCAGCACAAGCAGTACGAAAAGGCCGAGCGGTTAATGGACTTCGTCTACCGCTATACCTTCAGTCATCCCGATGAGGAGGGCAGTTCACGTGGCGACTGCCTGCTCTGCATGGCCGATATCTATCTTGCCAAAGGCGACCTGAAAAAGGCCGAGCAAGTCATTGACCTGCATGAGACTATGAACCGCGATATGCACCGTTCCGAGGCTTCTTTCGAGTGTCAGAAGGCACAATTGGCCATGTTGAAAGGTGATTGGACAAAGGTTTGCGAACAGGCCAAGCGTGCTTTGGAAGAAGATGGGCAGGCACCTGAGATAGGGGTGGCGGCTGCATGGCTGTTGGCCAAAGCTTACGCTCATATGGGCGAGCCGGCTAAGGCGGTGAGCATGATGGACAAGGCCGACTCGCTTCGCACCCGGCAAGCCAATCATGCCTATCAAACTTCGCTTGCCGAGCAGGAAGTACGGTTCGACAGTGAACGCAAAGATATCAAGATTGAACAACTGGTGAATGCCCGTGCCACCTATCTGATGCTATTCCTTGCAGCAACGCTGTTGGTGGTATTACTCATCGCATTGTTTTTTTATCGCCGTAAAGCGAACAAGCGGCAGAAGGAGTTACTTACTGCTCGAATCATCATGGAGACAGAGGTGAAAGAACGGCAAATGTTGGCCAAGGACTTGCATGATGGACTTGGAGGTATGTTGTCACTTTTGAAGTTGAAGATCCGTGAACAAGTGACGGGTGAGCCGTTGCGGATATTGGATAAGTCGATTGCCGACCTGCGACGCATCTCTCATCACATGATGCCGGAAGAGTTAATCACCCATGGATTGGAAGTGTCGTTGCGTGATTTTGCCGCTTCAGTACCTGGTGCCCAATTTCACTTCTTCGGAGAGCGCAACCACCTGCAACAGGACGTAGAGTTAGTGCTCTACCGTTGTGCCTACGAACTGGTGAACAATGTCATGAAGCATGCCGCTGCCGCCCGCATTGACATTCAGCTTATTCAGCAGTCCGGAAGTATCATCCTCACAGTGAGCGACAACGGAAAGGGCTTTGATGTCTCACAAGAAACAAAGGGCATGGGATTGCAGAATATCCGAGCGCGCATCGCCCGTTACCAAGGTCGGATGGAAATTATCTCCCATATGGGAGAAGGAACGGAAATAAATGTAACAATACCGCTATGAACTATAAAATAGATGTCAATATCGCTGACGATCATACGATGCTTACCGAAGGATTAGTAGAAGCCATCAATTCCTATGATAAAGTGCATGTCAGTCGCACCTTTGCCACCTTGGAGCAGTGTAGGCGGACACTCTCCGTCCGCATGCCTGACGTATTATTACTCGATATATCCATGCCCGACGGTAGCGGAATCGATTTCTGTCGTGAGGTTGTTGCGGCATATTCTTCTGTGAAGGTCATAGCTATCAGCAGCCACGATGAATACTCTATTATTCAGAAAATGATGAGTAGCGGGGCTCATGGCTACGTGTTGAAAAATATCTCCGTACCAGAGCTTGTTGCTGCTGTTATCAGTGTTTATCACGGAGAGCCGTATGTCTGCGAGGAGGTGAAGGGCATCATGGCTAAAGGTGCTTCAGAGGAAATCTACCTTACTGAGGTGGAAAGGAAGATACTCCGGCTTCTCTGCGAGGGATTGACGAATGCCGAAATAGCAGACAGAATTTACTTGAGTCATGAAACTGTCAATTGGTATCGCAAACGGCTGCTCTCGAAATTCAATGTCAAGAACACAGCAGCCTTAGTTGCTGTCGCACTGAAGCAGTTGCTGATTTGAATAAAGACTCATTGTTGCTGCCGAAATTCAGGGGGGGACTCTATCTTTTTTATCCTTGCAACTTTTCTTTTGATTTTATTTTACACATTCCGGAGAAAGAACTCTTGTTGCCCGGTGCTTTTTTATTCATTTCCTGACTGAACGGGATTCAGTCGGCGACTGAAACCGTTTCAGTCAGGGAGTGAAACCATTTCAGTCGCCGACTGATTGTCCCCCTCTCAGAATACCTTCTCGACAGGGGTGGTGACTTAGGGCATAAGATGGTGCATGGTAATAAATAATTAGTTATAGGAACTTATCAATCTAACCGATGAGATTAAAATTGTTCAAAACTTGGCAGTAGAACTAACTATTGATTGCTGAAAAATAAAAGTGTTTTGAGGCATCAAATTATTATTTTAATGCTTTATGACATTAAGATTCTCCTTTTAGTCGCTTTATTTCTTCATCGAAATCTGAAATATACTCTGCATCTTGTTTTTGGCGAAAGACCTCATACTCTTGCTCTGCTTTCAATTTTGCCTCCAATGCGGAAATGCTTCCTGGACTTTCAAGCAGAGGGCGCCCGGCTACTGTCAGAAATCCATCAAGTAAAATACTCCAATCGCGCATAGTCATAGGAATCTCCTGCTCGGCGCGATCTTCTGCCAAGTCAAGATAAGCAGATACAAGGCGGTTGATAGCCGTCATGTGCTTTTGGTCGAGATAATTCTTGACTATTGTAACATCAGACTTCATCACTTTCCCGTCTGGCGCGTGTCTCCATGTGGTCAGTCCCATATGGGGCTGATTCGCATCAGCCTTATCATAGATAATCTCTGCTGCCGTCTGTCCAGAAATAGCCCAATGCAACTTGTTTTGCACTGATGCAAAGAAAAGCTTTGTCTCCGGCGCTTGCTTATCGTAGTCAATCGACAGAGCATAAATATCCGTAATCTTTTGATAGAAGCGTCGTTCGCTGGCACGTATCTCACGAATATCTTCAAGTAAATCCTTAAAATAGTCATGCCCGAACCGTTCACCTTGCTTCAAACGGTTTTTATCAAGCACATAGCCTTTGGTAATGAACGAATTGAGTACTTGTGTTGCCCACTTCCGAAAACGTGTGGCTTGTTCCGAATTGACACGATACCCCACAGCGATAATTGCGTCCAAGGGGTAGAATGTTACCTCACGTGCCACTTGGCGAGTGCCCTCGTTCTGAACTATTCGGAATTTCCGAATAGTTCCTTCTTCCGATAGCTCTTCTGTGCTAAATATACTTTTCAAGTGTTCGTTAATGGTGCTAACATTCACATTGAATAGTTCAGTCATGCGTTTCTGTGTAAGCCAAAAAGTGCCGTCCTCATAACGCACTTGGATGCTTACATCGCCATTGTCGTTAGTATATAGTATTATGTTGCTCTCCATAGTTGAAGTTCTTTTATGTTTTTAGTCCGATGCTTTATTTCGATGGATTGCTCAAGTACTCATACTCCTTTTTGTATCGCTCCACTCGTGCAAAATCTTTCTTTGTGGGATTAGGTAAACGAGACAAATCCATATTGTGAGTAAGGTCATGCAACTTTACTGCCGTTGTAAGAGCATTAGCCCCTATAAGATGAATATACGTTTCTCTATCAGGAACTATATGGTGATTGAGCAATCGAAGAACTGTTGCAAGATCTTCTCTCTCCACGTCGGGTAATGGGGGTTCCAATTCGGTGTCCAATAAATCCAATACTTCGTCCACAGTATATGGGCAGTCCTCACTCGCATCATGGAGATACCCAACCACTTGTTCCTGCCAAGTTCTTCCCATTGCAGCGACAGCAGATAGATGCCCGCTGAAATAATCCATTCCGGCTTTATCTACTTTTCCCTTGTGTGTAGCCGTTCGGCTAAGTGTGCAGCACTAATTGTTATGTCTTTCACCATTGTTATTATAATTCATCACGTTATCAATCCATTTTGATTCTGTTGTTAATAACATTTCGTGTTAATTGCAGGTAAAGAAACTGGACTGCCCTTGATATAAATTTATCGTCATTTTGGGATTGATAGATTTATACATATGAAGTGATTTAAACTAATTGATCAAATGATAAACAGCGTACTAATAGCTAAAATTGTTATATTATGGGTGAGCAAACTCATTCATAACAATATCCCTATGTACGCTGTGTTGGACAAAGATACAATAAAAAGTGAAATATTACCTCATTTATGTGTGGCCAAACGTGGTTTCGTAACTCAAAGTAGTCTTGTTGAAATCGTAAATGCCATTCTTTATAAACTGAAAACAGGGTGTCAGTGGAAATATTTACCTGTAGATTCCCTGTTCAGTGACAAGGTTCTGACCTATGGTGCGGTATTCCATCATTATAACAAATGGAGTAAAAAAGGTGAATGGAAGTCTCTTTGGCTTCATCTTTTGAATAAGCACCGTACAAAGTTTGATATGTCAAGTGTAGACCTTGACGGAAGTCATACGGTAGCTATGCGTGGTGGAGAGGAGGTTGGTTATCAGGGTAGAAAAAAGCGCAAGACAACCAACGCTCTTTATATTACAGACCGGCAAGGCATACCGATTATCATGTCTTCGCCTAAAAGCGGCGAACATCATGATACTCATGACATAAAAAACGTAATCCGCTCCATGATGCATGACCTTGGGATTGCAAAAGTCAGAACAGATGGTCTTTTCTTGAATGCGGATGCCGGATTTGACTGTAAAGCTCTTCGAAGTGTACTTGGCTGTCATGGAGTAGTCGCCAATATCTGCATCAATAAAAGAAACGGGACTCCCAATAATACCGTTGTGGACGAACTGTTGTATGCTGAACGTTATGCCATTGAGAGGACCAATGCATGGATGGACAGTTACAGGACTATTTTAAATCGATTTGAAACAACGGTTAGGAATTGGGAATCATGGAACTATATTGCATTTATGGTAATTCTGCTAAGGAAATATTTGAGAAAAAGAAAAGTTTAAATCACTTCTATATGTACTGTTTCATTCTAATATTTATCACTGCTATTTTATGTGCAAAGGTATTCAATCCTTACCAAAACAAGGAAAGAATGAAAGGGATTTTTTTGTTGGAGATGATTTTGTCAACTCAAGTGTTCATTGAGGCGTTGCAGAATAAAGAATGGGAAAAAACTTACTCTTGAAAGAAAGAGCCCACGCCGTTTTTTCTCATCTATTGCTTCCACACTGCCTTTGAAGCAATTTTCCGTTGTTGTAGAGATGCACTCAAGTCCCCCTTTTCATTATCAGTGATTTACGTTTTGTTTTGTAGATATTGCCATCATTATTCTCTCTTTCTGTCATTCTGGTTATTTTCTCATTGTAGAGAGTACGTTTTTTTAAATGTTGTTTATCAGAATTTTATATTCCTTTGTTGTAGATGCCGTTTTCTTGCATTTTCTTTTGTCTGCCCCTAACTTTGCAACATCGAATCCGAGGAAAGCAGACGGACGGAACCGTTGAGGCCTCGCGGTGAAAAAAATCTGTTCCTCGGATGAGATAAGAGAAACCAATACATTATTATTAATAAACTAAAACTTTAAAATTATGGCTTTTTACAAGAAATTTCACTCGAAACTGACCGGTTTATGGTATCCGAAAGCGGTTACGACCGGTGCCCCCGTCTCTACTGACAAGATTGCGGACAAACTTTCCTTACTTTCTACCGTTACGCGCGGTGATACGTATGCCGTGATAAAGAATCTGGGAAACGTGATGGCCGACTATATGGCCCAAGGACGCACCGTGAAACTGGAAGGGGTGGGAACTTTCTATAACACGGTGGCTGCGAATAAGAAAGGAGTGGCCAAACCGGAGAATGTGAACGCGTCGCAGATTGTGGGAGTTCGCGTGCGTTTCATCCCCGAAGTAAGGCGCAATAGCAACAAGCAGGTTGTCACCCGCTCCATGGTAGATACTGTTATCGGTTGGACGGATATAGAGAAGCTGACTTCCCAAAAAGAAACTTCCGGTTCGTCCGAATCTTCCGGTTCTACCGGTCCCAATCTCCCTGTAAACCTTGTTCCCGGCGGCGAAGGAGACCAAAACAGCAATCCTTTGGGGTAATTGCGGAGTAGCTGAAACGCACTGTTGCTCCGGCGGCTATCCAGACCGACGAAGAGTTGCCGGAGCACCCTTATGATTTTTCAGGCGCGGCTTATGCGAATTTCACGGATTTCGTCAATGAACAGCCGTGCCGATGCGTGAAGTCCGCGCCTGATATGGTTCATAATGCAAGAGCCTTTTTCATTGCGGTGCATCCTTTCGGGAGTGTTTGGAGATGGAGGATAATCGGGTGGGATGAAGTACGACAGATGACTTTTTGTTTCATTGGAAATTGTTTGTTTTTCAATCAAATAAGAGATGTTGTCTACTTTTCTGCACAAAAACGCTTGTGGTGTGCGATATTGTTGTACCTTTGCGGCCGAAAACAATTAAAAAAGATTTAGATGAGAAAATTTTTATTGATCGGCATTGCGATGCTGATGGTTTCAATTCCAACTTTTGCGGGTGGCTTTCTGACCAACACCAACCAACATCCGGCTTTTCTTCGCATGTTATCTCGCGGTGCCACTACCGAAATAGACGGTGCTTACTACAACCCGGCCGGTCTGGCTCTCTTGCCGAAAGACGGTTTGCATGTGGCTTTGAGTATACAGAGTGCTTTTCAAACGAGAAATATCGATGCGGCTTTCCATACCTACAATGGTTTTAACGGAGCGAACCCCATTGTTTCAGAAAAGCCTTTCAGTAAATATTATGAAGGAAAGGCTGCTGCACCGGTTATCCCCAGCCTGTTTGCAGCCTATAAAAAAGGTGACTGGACTATTTCCGGATTCTTTGCCATCACCGGTGGCGGTGGTAAGGCTTCCTTTGACGACGGTCTGCCCATGTTCGAGTCGATGGTCATGGCCGAAATCTTCCAATCTGCTCTGAAAAAAGGGCAAGTAGTGACTCCCGATATGTACACCATCAATGGAGGCATGGATGGCAAGCAATATATCTACTCCTTGCAGTTGGGCTTGACTTACAAGGTGAACGAATGGCTGTCTGCATTTGCCGGCGGACGTATGAATTATTTCTTCGGCGGATATAAGGGGTTTGTAGATGCCAACTTGAAGAAAGAGTATGGTGGTTCCGGCCTGATGAGCCTGGCTTTGGATTGTGACCAGACCGGCTGGGGATTGACGCCGGTCATCGGTGCGAATGCCCGTTTGGGCAGGTTGAACATTGGTGCAAAATATGAGTTCTTGACTAACCTTAATATTGAAAACAATACAAAAGAACTGAAAGCGCCCGAAGGTACGCTGGATGCCTACAAGCACGGTGTGAACACTCCGAATGACATCCCTTCCATGCTCTCCGTTGCTATGGCTTATGAGTTTCTTCCGGTGCTGCGTGCCTCTGTCGGGTATCACTTCTATAACGACAAGAAGGCAGGTATGGCGGGAGATAAGCAGAAGTTCCTGACAAAGGGTACGAACGAGTATCTGGCCGGTATCGAATGGGATGTAACCAAGAGGTTGACTTTGAGCTGCGGCGGTCAGATAACGGACTATGGATTGTCTGACAATTATCAGAGCGATACCAGTTTCTCTTGCGATTCGTATTCTTTGGGTTTCGGTGCGAAATTCAAATTGAACGAAAGAGCGAAAGTGAATATCGGTTATATGTGGACCAACTATGAGGATTATAAAAAAACTTTTGCGAATTATAATAGAACCGGGCTGAAAGGAACGAACGTATATAGTCGCACCAGTAAAGTCTTCGGTCTCAGTCTGGACTATAGCTTCTAAAAGCGAACCCTAAGTAATCAGAATGAAGTTTGATTACTGTCATAAAAGCTTTAAAAACTATCTGAAAAATGAAGAAAAGATAAAATTTGGCTTTTTTTCTTCAATTTGTATAGATAAAGGAACCGTTTTCCCCATGCGTTCGCTAAAATCATTTCGGGAGAACATTGGCATATCAAGTTTTCTTTTTACATTTGCACGCTTAACCATCGTTTCATGTCAGAAACAATCATACCTCATAATATATAATAATGAGAACAGAAACACTTTCAACTACCAGAAAAGCCCTTGTCGGCGTGCAATTTCTTTTCGTAGCCTTTGGCGCAACAGTACTCGTTCCACTTCTTGTCGGCATTAATCCTTCGACGGCACTTTTCACCGCAGGATTGGGTACGTTCATCTTTCATTTCGTGACGAAAGGCAAAGTGCCCATCTTTCTGGGCAGCTCGTTTGCCTTTATAGCACCCATCATCGCTGCTACTGAACAGTGGGGACTGCCGGGAACGCTGGCCGGACTGACCAGTGTTTCGTTAGTCTATTTCCTGATGAGCGCATTGGTGAAATGGCAAGGGAAAAAATTCCTCAACCGTGTGTTTCCGCCCGTTGTCATCGGTCCCGTCATCATCCTTATCGGCCTGTCTCTTTCGGGCAGTGCCGTGAACATGGCAAAGACCAATTGGGTGCTGGCATTCATTTCGTTGATTACGGCGATACTCGTACTGACTTACGCGCGTGGGCTGATTAAACTTGTGCCGGTGATTTGCGGCATCATCACGGGATATATCGCAGCCATGCTCATGGGTGTGGTAGACTTGGCGCCGGTGGCGGCCGCTCCGTGGTTCACTAATCCGGTTTCTTTATCGACCATCACTCATTTTCAGTGGGCGCCTTTTCTCTATATGATTCCCGTTGCCATTGCTCCGGTGATTGAACATATCGGTGACGTATATGTGGTGAGTGCTGTGGCCGGAAAAGATTTTGTGAAAGACCCCGGATTGCATCGTACCATGTTGGGAGATGGTTTGGCCTGTCTGGCATCCGCTTTTCTTGGCGGCCCTCCCGAAACCACTTACTCGGAGGTGACGGGTGCCATGTCAATCACCAAGGTGACAAGCCCTGCCGTGATACGTGTCTCTGCCGCTACAGCCCTTGTCTTTTCGGTTATCGGTAAGTTGAGTGCGGTGTTGCAATCCATTCCTGAGGCTGTTTTGGGTGGCATCATGTTGTTGCTGTTTGGAACCATCGCAAGCGTAGGTGTGCAGAATCTTATGGCTCTTCCGACATTTCGAGTGATGGTATGTTAAAGAAGAAAACCGCTGAACAAATTGTATATTTGAATAACCACAAACAAATGTACATTTATGAACAGCAGTTTTCTATATCATGCGTGGGGGCTATACAATCACAAATGCACCCGTGAGGAATACAAAGGTAATACAATTATTCTGCATGTTGAAGCAAAAGAACGTCAAAATGAGTGTCCCAAGTGCGGATGCCGCCATTTGGTGAAGAATGGTTACCGTATGCGTGACTTTATCGGTCTTCCTGTTGGCGGCAAAAAGGTGATAGTCCGCATGAAAGTACAACGCTACAAGTGTAAGAACAAGGATTGTGATTACGACCGCCAAGAGAATATCCCCTTCGCCACAGGCAATTGCAGCTACACCCACCGTTTCGCAAGGTACGTGGTCGGATTGTTAAAGGCAATGACTTTGAAAGATGCGGCCAACCTGTTGGGAGTAACATGGGACACCATCAAAGACATACATAGCCGGTATTTGGAATACCATTACACCCCTCCTTCGTTGGAGGGTGTGGATTGTATCGGCATAGACGAGTTCGCCGTAAGAAGAGGGCACATATACAAGACAATAGTTGTCGACCTGAGGAGCGGACGTATCATATATGTTGGCGAAGGCAAAGGAGCTGATGCCTTGAACGGCTTTTGGAAAAGGGTAAAGCGAAAAGGCATTGACATCAAGTATGTTACCACAGACCTTTCTGCGGCATTCATTTCGTCCGTATATGAACATTGTCCCAATGCGCTTCATGTTTTTGACCATTTCCACGTGGTCAAGCTCATGAACGAAAAGCTGGATGACATACGCAGAGTACAGTACAACATGGAAAAGGATATCAATAAGCGGAAGGTCCTCAAAGGCACGAGATACCTCCTGTTAAGCAATGGTGAGGACATCTTTGACAAGGAATATAAAACGAGGCTTGACAATGCTCTGGACATGAACAAGCCTCTCTCGCAGGCATATTACCTCAAGGAGCAGCTCCGGGAATTTTGGACACAGATCAACAAGGAAGAGGCGGAGAAAGTAATGCTGGATTGGGTAAACCAGGCTAAAGAGAGCGAAGTGCCACAGCTGATGAAAATGGCTGCAACCATTATGGCGCATCGAACGGGAATACTCGCATGGTACGACTGCCATATCTCTACCGGCAAAGTGGAGGGCATCAACAATAAGATAAAAGTAATGAAAAGGAATGCGTACGGATTCAGGGATGAACGATACTTTGAGCTTAGGCTTTATGCACTACACGACTGCCGTATCACTCGAAATGTCGGATGAGCCAATCTTATTCAGCATAAGGTGGATATGAACGAGACGCGAAACGTGATAATCATTTCCGTAACGCTGACCATGGGAATCGGTGGTGCCGTATTGTCGGCGGATAATTTTGCTTTGTCGGGTATAGGACTTTCGGCCATTGTCGGAGTACTGCTTAATTTACTCCTGCCGAAAGCAAAAAACGGAAAAGAGGTGGAACAGAAATAGCACAGACCGGTTTGTGGGAAGGGAACAATGAAACTAAGAAGCGGTTTCATTGTTAACGTATCTGCTCCGCATCACCTCCGTATTTGCTCCGTATATCCTCCGTATCACCTCCGTATCATCTCCGTATATCCTCCGTTCCTATAGATACGGAGCAGACACGGCGTTGACACGGAGATGATAAGATGCGAAAGCGGAAATAGCCGGGATGTAATCGGTTTTCACCTGAAACATGCTTGATAATTGTTCCGAATGAAGTTTAAACTGGCTTTAAAAACGTTTTTAATGTAATGAGGAGTGATATGTGGGGCCCATATGCCTGTTTATGAAGCCAAATTCAATTTAGATAGCCTGTTCTTGACATTTTATTATTATTCCATTAAAAAAATACGATATTTCTTAGGTTGCTTGAAAAAAATTCCTATATTTGCACTGTTCTTAGTTGACATTTTGTTTTAAAACCATAAGAGTTAACAAGGTAATAACCTATAAAACGTAATATTATGAATATCGAACGTATCATGGCCTCTTTAGAGGCGAAGCATCCCGGCGAGTCTGAGTATCTTCAAGCCGTAAAGGAAGTTCTTCTTTCCATCGAAGATATCTATAACCAACATCCTGAGTTTGAGAAAGCAAAAATCATAGAGCGTCTGGTTGAGCCTGATCGTATTTTTACTTTCCGTGTGACTTGGGTGGATGATAAGGGTGAAGTTCAGACCAATCTGGGCTATCGCGTACAGTTCAATAATGCCATTGGCCCTTACAAGGGCGGTATTCGTTTCCATGCATCCGTAAATCCGTCTATCCTTAAGTTCTTGGGCTTTGAACAAACCTTTAAGAATGCATTGACCACATTGCCTATGGGTGGCGGTAAGGGCGGTTCCGACTTCTCTCCACGCGGCAAGAGTGATGCTGAAGTCATGCGTTTCTGCCAAGCGTTTATGCTGGAGTTGTGGCGCCATTTGGGTCCTGATATGGATGTTCCTGCCGGTGACATCGGTGTAGGTGGCCGTGAGGTAGGCTATATGTTTGGCATGTATAAGAAGCTGACACGTGAATTTACAGGTACTTTCACCGGTAAGGGGTTGGAATTCGGAGGTTCGTTGATTCGTCCTGAAGCAACCGGTTTCGGTGGATTGTATTTTGTTCACCAGATGCTTGAGACTAAGGGAATTGATATAAAGGGAAAGACCGTGGCTATTTCCGGTTTCGGAAACGTGGCTTGGGGAGCTGCAACCAAGGCTACTCAGCTTGGGGCAAAGGTTGTCACCATTTCAGGACCCGACGGTTACATCTATGATCCGAATGGCATTAGTGGCGAAAAGATTGACTATATGCTGGAACTTCGTGCATCGGGCAATGACATTGTGGCTCCGTATGCCGACAAATTCTCCGGTTCTACTTTCGTTCCCGGCAAGCGTCCATGGGAAGTGAAAGCAGACATCGCTCTGCCTTGTGCCACTCAGAATGAGCTGAACGGTGAAGATGCACGGCATCTTATCGATAATAAAGTGATGTGTGTAGGTGAAATTTCCAATATGGGATGTACTCCCGAGGCCATCGACCTCTTCATTGAACATAAAATGATGTATGCACCGGGCAAGGCAGTGAATGCAGGTGGTGTGGCTACCAGTGGATTGGAAATGTCACAGAACGCCATGCACCTCAGCTGGAGTGCCGCCGAAGTGGACGAGAAACTCCATGCCATTATGCACGGCATACATGCTCAATGCGTAAAATATGGAACAGAGCCTGACGGCTACATCAACTACGTGAAAGGTGCAAACATTGCCGGTTTCATGAAGGTTGCACACGCCATGATGGGACAAGGAATTATCTAAGAGAGAAACTTTGTTTAGTTGTATTTGTATTTGTGGTTTACTGCTGCCCTATGCCTGTGAAGGTATGGGGCAGCTTTTTTAGTAATATCGGAAGGGGGAGTGCCACTTCATTGTGAGGCTCTTTTTTATAATTCGTTGTCTTCCGTCTCAAAATGCTTGTAGGAAAGCATTTGAAGCATTGTTGTGTACGTTTTTGTACATATTCTGTATGATTATAGGGCTTGCCCTGCATCGTATATTTCTACTTTTGCGCATAAATTTTGTTTTAATTGATTTTGTTAACAGTAAAAGTCAAATTGTATGAAAAGACAGACGAAATTGAGTGGCGCAAAAAGGTGTATCGGCTTATTGGTCTTGATATGCTGCTCTTTTGTGGTGCAGGCTCAAACATCGGTCACGGGAACGGTAGTCGATGAGGCCGGATTAGAGGTCATCGGCGCCAATGTAAAGGAGAAAGGTACGTCTAACGGTACTATCACCGATGTAGATGGGAAATTCAGGCTGCAAGTAAAAGATCTGCAAAAGTCCGTGTTGCAGGTTTCTTTTATCGGTTATGAATCTAAAGAAGTAAAGCTCAACGGACAGCGGAAAGTGAATGTGATTCTGAAAGAGGTTGCCAACGAACTTCAGGAAGTGACTGTAGTGGCCTACGGTACACAGAAGAAAGAAACGCTTACGGGAGCCATTTCGGCGTTGAATAACGAAGCGTTGGTGCGTTCTCCGAATGCCAGTGTGGCAAATACGCTGGCCGGACAAATCACGGGGCTTTCTTCCGTGCAGACAAGTGGACAGCCCGGTTTGGAAGACCCCAAGGTATATATCCGCGGAGTGGGGTCTTTGTCGGAAGCCGCTTCGTCTCCTCTTATATTGGTGGACGGTGTGGAACGCTCTTTTTTTCAGATGAATCCGAATGAGATAGAGAGTGTGACGGTGCTGAAAGATGCTTCTGCTACGGCTGTTTTCGGGGTGAGAGGTGCCAACGGCGTTATTTTGGTCACTACCCGCAGAGGAAAAGAGGGAAAAACCAAGATTGCCGTCAACTCTTCGGTGGGCATACAGATGCCTACGCGTGTACTGAAGATGGCCGACAGTTATACGTATGCCACGTTGCGCAATGAAATCATTACGAATGACAAACCGAATGCCACCCCGGAAGATATGGTGTTCGACAGCTATTCCATCGAGCGCTTTAAGAAAAACGACGAACCGATTCTTTATCCCAATGTGGATTGGAGAAACTATCTGCTGAATAAGGCATCGGTTCAGACGCAGCATGATGTCAACATTTCGGGTGGTACATCCGATGTGCGTTACTTCATCTCTCTGGGTTTTCTCTATCAGAATGGTCTGCTCAAGCAGTTCAAGGGGATGGACTACGACAATAATTATAAGTATAAAAGATATAATTATCGCGCCAATTTCGATTTTAATGCCACCAAAACCACAACACTTAAAGTAGGTATAGGCGGGCGGGTAGGCAATCGGAACGAGCCGATGATTAGCGATAATGTGAATTCCATATGGACGTTAATCAATCAGTCGACCCCTTTCAGCAGTCCGGGCATTATCGATGGACAGCTGATTACTACACCCGAAGAGCGTTTCCAAAATAAAATCAATTTGGGAAACAGTGTTCTCCCCAAGGTGTACGGTACAGGCTATTTCACCGCCATCCAGAATACGATGAACCTTGACTTGCTGGTCAATCAGAAGCTGGATTTCATTACTAAAGGCCTCTCCATCGAGGTGAAGGGTGCGTATAACACCGGCTATGGCTTCACCAAGCAACGGAAAGGGGAAGTGGAGCAGCATCTGCCGTTCTACCGCTCGTCGCTGGAACATCCGAATATGGCTTATGATGCCCCCGATTTCAATAAAGAAGTGGTTTATAAAATAAAAGGAGAGAATAAAAGTCTGCAATATGACGAACGGACTTCACGCAGCAGGAACTGGTACATGGAAGGAAGTCTGCGCTACAATCACAAGTTTGGCTTGCACAACGTGGGTGGATTGTTATTGTATAACCAGAGCAAGAAGTATTATCCTCAGCAGTGGGCCAGTATACCGTCGGCATACATTGGCTTGGTGGGGCGTCTGACCTATGACTATAAGTCGCGCTACATGGCTGAGTTCAACTTCGGCTATAACGGTTCCGAGAATTTTGCTCCCGGCAAGCGGTTCGGCGCTTTCCCCGCAGGGTCGGTGGGATATATCCTTTCGGAAGAGGCATTTATGAAGAAACAGAAAGTGGTGGATTATTTGAAACTTCGCGCGTCTGTCGGGCTGGTGGGTAACGACCACTTAGGCAACAACCGCTTCTTGTATCTGCCCGATTCGTATAATGTGAATCTTTCAGGCGTGGATGGCTGGAACAACAATAAATATGGGTTCAATTTTGGCTCCGATGGTAAAGGATACATAAAGGGAGCACTGGAAAACCGTTTGGGAAACCCCATGGTTACCTGGGAAAAGGCACTTAAACAGAACTATGGTATGGATGTTCATTTCTTGAAGAGCCGTTTGAAGTTATCGTTCGACTATTTCCGGGAAGACCGCAAAGATATCTTGATTAATCGCAGAACGGTTCCTTTGCTTACCGGACTCACGTCGAGTGTGCTGCCGGCAGTCAATATGGGTAAGGTGAAAAACCAAGGCTATGAAATAGAGGTGAAATGGAACGATAAGGTGCGCGACTGGAGATATCGAATCAACGCCAACATGTCTTATTCCAAGAACAAAATCGTTTTCCAAGACGAAGTGGAACCCAACTATCCTTATATGTGGCGTACGGGTAACCCGGTCGGCACGTTGTTCGGCTATCAGGCATCCGGATTTTATCTCCCCGAAGATTTCGACGCCAACGGAAAACTGTTAGAAGGAATGCCCGATCCGGGAGTTGCGGTGAAACCTGGCGACATCAAATACAAGGATTTGAACGGCGACAAGAAAATCACGTCGGATGACCAAAGTGTCATCGGACATCCTACGCGCCCGGCCTATACGTTTGGTTTGAACTGTCAGGTGGATTATAAAGGTTTCTTCCTTACGATGAACTGGACCGGAACGGCGCAACGCTCGCTATTGCTCAACGATGCGTTCAGGGAGCCTTTCGGAAACGGTAAGATACGAGGACTGATGCAGTTTCATGCCGATACACGCTGGACGCCCGAGACGGCAGGAACCGCCACTACACCGCGATTCACCGAAACGAATGCTGTGTACAATATGCGCAATTCGTCGCTTTGGGTGCGAGACGCTTCGTATCTGAAATTGAAAAACATGACGATAGGCTATAACTTCACGGATAAGAAACTGCTGAAAAAACTGGGTATCCAACAATTGGGCATTCAGTTTACCGGATATAACCTGCTGACATTCGATAAGTTCGATATAATGGATCCGGAAGCCAGCCCCGATAATGCAGACTCCTATCCCATTATCAAAATATATAATGTAGGAATCAACTTAACTTTCTAATTATGAATACGATGAGAAACTATCGAGAATACATGGCTGCTCTCTCTTTGTTTTTGGGAGGCATCTTTGCCGGATGCGAAGATATTAAATTCGGTGAAGCTTTTCTGGAAAAGCCTTTGAGCAATGAATATACCATCGATTCGGTTTTCAACAAGAAAATCTTTGCCGAGCAGGCTTTGGCGGAGGCCTATCACTCCTTACCCGATTTTCTGCCTTCACAAGGACGGATGGGATATGGTGTATTGGAAATATTGACCGATATAGGAGACTGGACCAAAAAAGGTGCTCCGAAGTTCTATACCGGTACGGTGGATGCCACCAATGATTTTCTGGAACATCTTCCTTATAGGCCGGACACGGATAAAAATACGAGAGGGGTAGGGCCCATATACGGACTTCGGCGGGCGTATATCTATCTGGAGAACGTGGATCGAGTGCCGGACATGTCAGATGAAGAAAAAGCCTTCGGTAAGGGTGAGGCCAAGATGATCATCGCTTACCATTATGTGCAGATGCTTCGCTACTACGGGGGTATGCCTTGGATTGATCATGCTTATACGGCAGGAGATGAGATGATGATGCCCCGTATGACCGTGCAGGAGACGGTGGAAAAGATTGTAGGATTGCTGGATGAAGCCGCCGCTCTTTTGCCATGGGAATGGAAAAACCATGCGGACGACGACGGACGTATGACGGCCGCTGCCGCTCTGGCTTTAAAGTCGAGGGTGCTGCAATTTGCGGCCAGTCCGCTGTTCAATGCCGAAAAACCATATAAAGAGGGAGAAGCCGCATCGGCACATCTCGTATGGTATGGCAACTATTCGTCCGAGAGGTGGCAGAAAGCGCTGGATGCCGGATTGTCTTTTCTGCGTGAAAACAATAAACACGGTGGCATTTATCGGCTGGTGAATACCGGAAATCCCCGTGAAGACTTTGTGGCCGGATATTTCAAGCGCAACAACCATGAGACGTTGATTTCTTCGAGACGTTTCACCACCTATATGATAGGTAAGACGCCTTTTGCACAAATACGCTACGGAGTGGCCTCGCCCACATTGAATTACGTAGATATGTTTCAGATGAATGACGGTACGGAGTTTGACTGGAACAATCCCGACCATAAGAAGAATCCTTTCTTTGATGCTTCGGGCCATCCGCGACGGGACATTCGCCTGTATGAAACGGTTGCCGTGACGGGAGATAAATTCAGAGGGCAACAGAAGGTGGAGATTTATGAAGGAACCCAACAGTATCCTTATAAGAGCGGGCGCATGAGCTATAATGGCTTCGCGATGCGTAAGTTCATCCGCAATTTCAATGAAGAGGTAAACGGTGAACCTTATATCTGTCCGTTGCTGCGCTTGCCGGAAGTCTACCTGAATATGGCGGAGGCCATGAACGAGTTGGGTAAGGCCAACGTTGCCGATGAGTTCGGGCATACGGCTTATGATTATGTGAACTTGGTGAGGTCGCGGGCCGGAATGCCGCCTCTGACGGCTGCCACAACCCGGCAGGGAGAGCCGTTGCGCGAGGCCATATTGCGCGAAAGGGCTTTGGAATTCGGTTATGAGGAGGTTCGGTATTTCGACCTTGTGCGCTGGAAACGTTCGGATTTGTTCACCAAACCCCTGTCTCGTCTGATTATAAAGAAAGCGGGGAAGAATTATACTTATAAGGTATCCACTGCGATGGCCGAACAGCGGAAACACGTCAGACCGGACAGGTGGGACGAAAAGTATTTCTTGCTGCCTTTGCCCATTTCCGAGATTAATAAGAAATATGGATTGACGCAAAATCCCGGCTGGTGATAAGCCTGACTTTTAAATAGAAACCAAGTATGAAGAAAGTAATATATACAATCGCTTTTTCATTTGTGTTCGTGGCCTCCGGAGCGGCGCAGACGAACATAAAGGAGGATAAGAAGGAGAGCGGAACTCTCTTATTGCAAAATAATACCGAGAATAAAAACGTGGATCTGGGGATGTATGCCTCCGGAGAGAAGCGGAAGACACAATCTGTTTCTACCGTCTATGCGGACGAGTTGGAGAAGAACGCCGTAGTGAGCCCCTACAATGCCCTTTACGGATTACTGCCGGGTTTGAGCGTGATGCAGAATACAGCCTGGAATACGGAAAAATCGCGTTTGAACATACGCGGGCGCGGGTCTTTGAACGGCGATGCCCCTTTGATTGTGGTAGATGGCTTTGTACGTCCGATGGAGTTTGTCAATCTATCGGAAATAGAATCGATATCTGTATTGAAAGACGGGGCAGCCACTGCCTTGTGGGGAGGTAGAGGAGCCAACGGAGTGATTGTGGTGACTACGAAACGAGGAGAGTACAACAAGAAAGATATTCGCGTGGACTATAAGTACGGGTGGGGGCTGCCTGTCAACCAACCGGAGTTTGCCGATGCCCATACGTATGCATTGGCTCGTAACGAGGCGCTCAAGAACGATGGGCTTCAGCCTGATATGGATGCCGACGGCTTTCGCAATGCGGATGGAAGCAACGACTTGTATCCCAATGTAGACTGGCAGAAAGAAGCCTTGCGCAATCATACCGTCAATCATCAACTGGATATCTTGTTTCGTGGAGGCGGTAAGCGCCTGCGCTACTTCACAACACTGAATTATAAGAATGACATGGGGTTGCTGAATACGAAATATACCGATTATACCGAACGCTATAATTCGCAAATGAAGAAATATTTCCTGAATCTTCGGATGAATCTGGATGTGGATGTATCGAATGTGACCCGTCTGAAGTTAAGTATGCTGGGTATGCTGCGCGAGACCAACCGCCCGTATGCCAACGAAACGGCATTGTTCGGTTTGCTTTACAATACTCCTTCTGCCGCTTTCCCCCTGAAAACCCGGGAAGGCGAGTGGGGAGGAAATAATATCTTGAAAACAAATCCCATCGCACGCCTTGCGGACGAAGGCTATTATAAGCTGAATCAGCGCATGTTGCAGGCAGACCTGCGCGTGTTGCAGGACCTTTCCATGCTGACCCCCGGCTTAAGTGCGGAATTGGCAGTGGCTTACGACAACAATGCCACTTACCAGGAAACGGGACATAAAGGTTTCCGCTATCAGACGGTGGAGAAAGATGCGCAAGGAAATCCTGTGTATACGCATTATGGCAATGCTAACAACGAGTTGCAAATTAGCAATTCCGGTTTTGCCAATCAATACATCCACACCAACTTTGAAGGCAAGCTGAGTTATCATCGTTTCCGGCACAAGCACGAGCTGACAGCCGCCGCCATGTTCCGCCATGAGTCGATGACACTGAGCGGCCGGAACAACAGCCGTTATCGCCAATATATACTCGGAACGGCCGGCTATAACTACGACAACCGTTACTTTCTGGATGTGGTGGCCAACTGTTTCGGCAGCAGTGTGCTTGCCAAGAACGACAAATATAGGTTTCTCCCGGCTGTTTCTGCCGCATGGCTGCTCTCGAACGAGGCTTTCATGAAAGCGGTTCCGACAATGGATTATTTGAAACTGCGGGCTTCGTACGGACGTTCGGGCTATGACCTGTATGACTATGCGCTTGACAGACAATATTGGATAGGCACAGGCTCTTATCATTTCAAGGATGCCAACACCTCCGCGGGAACCAGCCTGACGGAAGGGAAACTGGCCATGGAGAGGCTTGATCTGGAGGTGGCCGACAAATACAATGTGGGCATAGATGTGTCGTTGTGGAAGAGTTTGTCTCTTTCGGCGGATATTTTTTACGACCGGCGTTCAAAGATTCTTATCGACGGGAAAGGCCTGATCTCTTCAGCCATCGGGGTGGAAGTGCCCGGTATGAATGCGGGCAGAGTAGATACGAAAGGAGCCGAACTTTCGGCCATGTGGAAACGCGGAGGCAAGAACTTCAAGTATTATGCGGGGGTTAACGCGGCGTATGTCCGTACCAAGGTCGTTGAAAACGGAGAGGGCCATCTGCCTTATGATTACCTCTCTGCCAAAGGTCATCGGCTGGGGCAGATTTTCGGTTTGGAGGCCATCGGCTATTTCCGTGATGCGGATGATATAAAGAACAGTCCCGTGCAACGCTTTTCGGAAGTTCGTCCGGGCGATGTGAAATACAGAGACCTGAACAATGACAACGTCATAGACAAGAACGACGTGAAGGCCATCGGGAAGTCGGGAATGATTCCCGACCTGTATTATGGCATCAATATCGGCTTTGAATACAAAGGCTTCGGTGTGGATGCGCTTTTTCAAGGCATCGGAGGATACAGCGTGATGCTTAACACAGAGAGTGTCTATTGGCCGTTGCGCAATAATACAAATATTTCCACTTGGTATCTGAAAGACAGAATCCGCTGGACGGAAGAGACGAAAGATGTGGCCAACGTTCCACGACTGACGACCGAAGATAATGCCAATAACTTCAGAAACAGTACGCAATGGTTGGAAAATGGTGATTATTTGAAGTTGCGCAATCTGAATGTCTATTATAATCTGCCTTCGGCATGGATGCAAAAACTGAAGATAAGAAAGGCGCAGGTTTATGCCCGTGCCAACAATCTTTTCTCGCTGGATCACGTGAAGTACCTGAACAGCGAAAACTTGAGAGTGAATTATCCGGATATGATTTCCGTTTACTTCGGACTGAGTGTTAACTTTTAAAGACAAAGAACGATGAAAAAGTATATTGTGATGGCAGGTTTGATGCTCTCTGTCTCCGGTTGCAGTCTGCTCGAGCTGGACGAGACTACCGGATTGACGCGCGAGGAGGCATTTGCTTATTTTGATAATGTCAGGGGATTGGCTACTTATGTATATAGCAGACTTCCCGACGAATTGGGAGGCATCGGAGGCGCCTTGCGCGAGTCGGCAACCGATAATTCCGTCTATATTTGGAGCGACAATAGTGTGCATACATTCTATAACAACGCCTGGAATCCCGTCAATACGGTAGACGATGTATGGGGAAGATGCTATGGAGCGATTCGTTCTTGCAACTCTTTCTTAGAGAATTACTCGCCCCAGCGTCTGGAGCGTTTCCGGTGGAACGACACCTACGATGAAGACATTGCCAAAGCGAATATGTACGGGCAGGAACTGCGGGTATTGCGTGCCTTTTTCTTTTTTGAGTTGGCCAAGCGATACGGAGACATTCCTTTGCTGACCCGTACCTATACGACGGACGAGATTAACAATGTGGAAAAAACAGCGTTTCATGAAGTGATAAACTTCATTTGCCGCGAATGCGATGAGGCTGCTCAACATTTGCCTGTGCGCCAGAAAGATTTCTGGGCCGAAAGCGGTCGTGTCACGAAAGGGACGGCTCAGGCTCTGAAAGCCCGTGCGCTGCTTTATGCCGCCAGTCCCTTGCACAATACGGCGCAAGAAGCATCACGTTGGGAAGCCGCGGCAAAGGCAGCCTACGCCCTTATCGAAGCGGGAAATTATTCGTTGCCGCCGATAGACAAGGACCCATTGTATCATAAAGATGGTGGCAATGAGGTACTGAAGTCTTCACAGCTCATCTTCGAACGTCGTTCGGGAGATACTTTCGATTATGAGGTAACCAATCTTCCCATCAGTTATGAAAAAGGGAAGACCGGTAATGTGCCTACACAAAATCTGGTCGACGCTTTTCAGATGGCAGACGGCACTGACTTTGACTGGACAGCCCTGGCCCCCGGAGCCAATCCGTATGCAAACAGAGACCCCCGTTTTTATCATACCGTTCTTTGCAACGGAGACACATGGATGCATACCGTCATCGAGGCTCACGAAGGAGGCAAGGACGGTGCGGGAACGGCGGGGACCACGAAGACGGGGTATTACCTGAAGAAGTATATGAATGAAACCGTGTCGCTGGTTCCTTCCAAAGAACGGAAGAAACCGCATCACTATGCGCTGTTCCGCTATGCCGAGGTATTGCTGAATTATGCCGAAGCAATGAATGAGTGGCGGGGAGCCGATTATACGGATGCCACTTTTCATCTCTCGGCGCGGGCTGCCCTGAATCAAGTGAGAGCTGCGGCCAAGATGCCTCCGGTGACGGCCGTTGGAGACGCTTTCAAGGAAAGTATCCGTCGCGAGCGCCGGGTGGAACTGGCTTTTGAGGATCATCGCTTTTGGGATATCCGGCGTTGGAAAATAGGTGAAAGCACGAAGAACATTTATTGTGTGCGAATCACCTTGCAAGACGGAAAGCCGGTGTATAGGAAAGAACTGCTCGAGACCCGTTCGTGGGACGAGAAGATGAATCTCTATCCTATTCCCCAAGCGGAATATCTGAAAAATAACAAGTTGGGTCAAAACAAAGGTTGGTAACGGCCTCCCTGCGATGAGAGGGTAAAACCGTTCCGAATGCCCCTTCGGCGCTGCCCGGGTATCGGAATATCTGTTTGCATATTACGAAAAGAAAGTGGTGCACAAACAGATATTCCGGTACTCGGGCAGCGCATTTTTTGCAAGGCGGCATGAACGATGTGTGCACTAACCGCTGTTCACTAATCTCTATTTACACTTTTTTCTATATATTTGCACCTCAAAGCCATAAATGACCAATAGATGTTACTACCGGAATTAAAATTGAGACGCGACAGGATTCGCTCTCTGATGGCTCAACAAGACATTGACGCCGCCCTCATCACTTGCAATGTCAATCTGCTGTATACGTATGGACGCGTCGTAAGCGGCTACCTGTATTTGCCATTGCATGCTCCTGCCCGTTTATTCATCAAGCGTCCCAATAATATGACAGGAGAGCACGTGCATCCCATCCGTAAGCCCGAGCAGCTTCCTGAACTGTTGGACGAATGCGGATTGTCCATACCTTCCAGGTTGATGCTGGAGGGAGATGAACTCGCGTTTACGGAGTATAACCGTTTGGCGGCATGCTTCCCGAAGACGGAGGTTGTTCCTTGCGGCACTTCGCTTATACGGAAAGCTCGGAGCATAAAGACCGATATGGAGATTGAGATGTTCCGCCGTTCCGGCATTGCACATGCCAAGGCATACGAACAGATACCCTCGGTCTATCAGCCGGGAATGACCGACCGGCAACTTTCCGTTGAAATAGAGCGCTTGATGCGCTTGGAAGGCGGTTTGGGCATTTTCCGGACATTCGGACAGAGCATGGAGATTTTCATGGGCAGTCTTCTGGCCGGTGATAATGCCATGTATCCTACTCCCTACGACTTTGCCTTGGGAGGCAGAGGTCTCGACCCTTCGCTTCCCATTGGCGTGGATGGTTCTTTATTGCAGCCGGGGCAGAGCTTTATGGTGGATATGGGAGGAAACTTTTATGGCTATATGGGTGATATGAGTCGGGTATTCTCCATCGGTAGGCTACCGGAGAAAGCATACGCTGCGCATCAGACTTGTTTGGAGATACAAGAAGCCGTGGCCGAGAAAGCCAAACCCGGAGTTGTTTGTGAAGACCTTTATAATATAGCCATCAATATGGTGACCAAAGCCGGGTTTGCCGACAATTTTATGGGGACAACCCAAAAAGCCAAATTCATCGGTCACGGCATCGGTCTGGAGATAAACGAGATGCCTGTGCTGGCTCCACGCATGAAGCAGGAACTCGAACCGGGTATGGTCTTTGCATTGGAACCGAAGATTGTTCTTCCCGGCATAGGCCCCGTGGGTATCGAAAATTCTTGGGCAGTTACGGAAGAAGGAGTGGAGAAACTCACGCTATGCAAAGAAGAGATTGTTGAAGTTTAAGTTAGCGGTTAGCGGTTAGTGATTAGTGAACTGCGTTATTAAGAATAAGGCTTGAAGCCGGTCACTAACCACTAACCGTTAATCAACTAACCGCTAATTCACATTCTTTTTAGTGCTATTTTGATGACCTGCTCCACCGGTGCTTGTGGGTCTTCTTGTAGGATGGCAAGCACAACTTTTTGTGAGGGAGCTTGTGCAAAGCCAAGCATGGTGAGGGCTGATATTGCTTCTTCCTGCACTTGTGCGTTGATGGTCGACGCCGGTATGCCCATTATTCCTGCGGTGTCGGTGGCTACGCTGCCGGTTTTAATTTTGTCTTTTAAATCCACAATCACACGTTGGGCGGTTTTCAGACCGATGCCTTTGACGGTTTTCAGCAAGGTGGCATTCTCCGTGCTGATGACATTTATCAGCTCCGAGGGCGAGAGAGCCGAAAGAATCATGCGCGCCGTGTTCCCGCCTATGCCCGATACGGAGATGAGCAGCAGAAACAGTTCCCGTTCTTGTTTGTCGGCAAAGCCATAGAGCGTGTAGGCATCTTCGCGTATGGCCTCGTGTATGTAGAGCTTGCATTCTTTTTTGCCCTGTATGGCGGCGTATGTGTTTAAGGAGATATTGATGCCATATCCCAATCCGTTGCAGTCTATCACTGCGGTAGCCGGTCTCAGTTCGGCTATTTCGCCTTTGATGTATTCTATCATAATCCTATCCTTTTGTATTCTATATCTTATCACCTGCGAATGTAAGCATTATTATCGGAATTCCGGTCACAAAAAAGAGAAAGCGATGTAAAACTTTGAGGCTTCTTGTAGATGAATGTGAACTAAAAAGCTTACTTTTGCGCCTATAAAGTAGAAAACTGATAAATAAAAACAATAAAAAGATGAAAAAGGTAAGAGCAGCTGTTGTGGGGTATGGCAATATCGGTCGTTACGTACTTGAGGCCCTGCAGGCAGCCTCCGATTTTGAGATTGCCGGTGTGGTACGTCGTTCCGGCGCCGATGATTGCCCTGCGGAACTGAGGGAATATCCCGTCGTAAAGACCGTCAAAGAGTTGCGGAATGTAGATGTGGCTATCCTTTGTACGCCTACCCGCAAGGTCGAGGAATATGCGAAAGAGTTTCTGGCTTTAGGCGTCCGTACGGTAGACAGTTTTGATGTCCATGCGGGTATTCCGGCTTTGCGCCGCACGCTCGATGCGGTGGCCAAGGCACACGATACGGTGGCTGTCATATCGGCCGGTTGGGATCCGGGAAGCGACTCCATTGTCCGTGCATTGCTCGAGGCCATCGCCCCCAAAGGCATTACTTATACGAATTTCGGCCCGGGCATGAGCATGGGGCATACGGTAGCCGTAAAGGCCGTCGAGGGGGTGAAGGCGGCTCTTTCCATGACCATTCCTACCGGGACCGGCATCCATCGCCGCATGGTGTACATCGAACTGAAAGAAGGTTATGATTTCGGCAAGGTGGCCGCCGCCATCAAGGCCGACCCCTATTTTGTGAATGACGAGACGCACGTCAAGCTTGTTCCGAGCGTGGATGCCTTGCTCGATATGGGGCATGGTGTAAACCTGACCCGCAAAGGGGTGTCGGGCAAAACGCAGAACCAGCTTTTCGAGTTCAACATGCGCATCAACAACCCTGCCCTTACCGCCCAAATATTGGTATGCGCGGCTCGTGCCGCCATGCGCCGGCAACCGGGTTGCTATACGATGATAGAAATTCCTGTTATCGATTTGTTGCCCGGTGAGCGGGAAGAGTGGATTGCACATCTGGTATAAGACCTTAGGCAAAAGACGTTAGAGATTAGAAATTAGAAACTAGAAACTAGAAATTAGGCCTCTAACGTCCAATCACTGCCGACGCCGCATCCACCAGTCGGTACCTGTGGCACACCTCGAGGACAATCTCCTGCGGGATGTCCGTCACCATGGGCCGTGTCCGTCCGTCTTCGCCGGGCACGTGCCGGAACGGTAGTTGCGGATAGAGTGCGTGCAGCACCAGTGCGGAGCGGTCGTAGGCCGTAGGCGATGCGCCCGTCATGTCAATATCTATAAGGCTGTTCCTGCGTGCCTCCGCCGCCTTCATTTGTTTCATAGTCTGATAAGTTTTCATAAGCATTAGGACATTAGAGGTGAGATATTAGATATTAGAGTTAAACGTAAGGAAGAAGGAAGAAGAAAAATTAAAATCCGCGTCATCTGCGTCTAAAAAATCATCCGCATTGAGAAACAGGAAACGTTACAAGTGCTTCCTGTTAACGATGAGCGATTAGCGCCGCCTCGTTACAGCGCAGCCACTAACCGCTCCAATTAGCCCTAACCGCTAATTTCTCATCCTAACGGGTTCTCCCCTTGACCGCCCGAGCCGCCGGGAGTACCGCCACCGCTGCCGCCACTTTCTCCCGGTGTAGGCAGCCCCTTGGCTTTACGATAGTCCGCCAGCGAAGCGTAGTTGATACCGCTCTCCAGCACGCCGCCGTTCTCGAAGCTGAGGCCTTGCAGGGTCTTTCCTTTCAGCTCTTTGGCAGGGGTGAAGACGATGCGGGGCGACTTAATCATCTTCGCGGAGTTGAACAGGTTGATGTCTTCCACTCCCTCGCTCTTGAAGGTCAGGCGGAAGGTTCCCATGCCGGGCACGTTCACCGTGTGCCCCTGCTGAAGCTGTTGCGGGATGAAGGCCGCCAGCAACTCCATGGCCGATTCCAGTTCGATGGGCGCCGTGGTGGTGTTCTCCGTGGCCACACGGGTCATCACTTTCTGCGCCAGCGGCTTTGCGCTGTTGGGCGTGGCATACCATTTGGCAGGTTCGTTTTTCTTTAAAGGATTCTTCCTTTGCACCAATTTGTAACTTGTGCTTATAATTTTTCCTCCTATAATTTAAAAAGTTAATAAAAAGATATTACACTAAGCAGAAGACTTAAGTCTGTTGCTTCTTATCGTTCATAACACATTTTCTCGTCCGGACAAGCATGCCGGAAGTTGGTTTTATTGCCCCTGCGGGAGGGGTGGTTGTCTCTCTATAGAGGAGGTAATCGCGTCTCTATAGAGAGAGCGGTCACGCCTCTATGGAGAGATTAGCAACGCCTCTATAGAGACGATAGCAACAGCTCTATAGAGACATGACCAGCGCCTCTATAGAGGCGTCACAGCGGCACCCCGATGCCGCATTCATGAAGTTACTGCTTACATATTCCATTGTATCTTATTCAATCATTATATTTTGTATAAAGTGAAACTCTCGGCTTTTTTCGACCGGCTTTGCCGGTATCGGGTTCCTGCGGCTGAAAGCCGCAGGAGAATAAAGCAAATGAAACAAATAAAACCAATGCGGTCGCTTCGCGCTCTTTTATTCTTGGGACGCCCGCACCGAGTAGCCGAAGCTCCGAGGGTCTTTGTCCAGCGGATGCACGATGCTCGAGTTGAAGATTAGGAACCACACGTCTCCCCTGCTGTTCGGTCCCGCCGTACAGTAGTGGGCGAAACTCCCCACGTGTGAGGGAACTGCGGTATTATAGATCCGAAAGCCCGATGCAGGGAAAAAGACGGATGTAGTCTTGCTTGGGTTGCAATAGAAGTTCCAACCTTTGGCCCAAGCTCCTTGTACATTGAACTGGCTGACAGTACCAGTGTTGCCTCCCGTTGTGGAGAAGCCGGTATATACATTGCTTGGCGGTAGCTTATAACCTGCGGGACAAGGGTCGTAGATGGTCTTTACCACGAGGTTGTCGTTGGTTGAGGTAGTGTTATTATTCGCATCCCACAAGTTGTAATATCGGTAGTCCATTTCCCAAATAGTATTAAACGTTCCGGGGTTCATGATACCACGGGTGATGCAGGGGGTGCCGTAAGGAAAGCTTTGGATGGCAGGAAGCTGGTTGGTTTTGACGTTCCCGCCGGCATCATACCATGTCTTGTTAATGCTGTTCGAGCTTCCGCCCGGTCCTTCCAATGCCCCCACGAACGGGTCTTTGCGTCCCCATTGATAATAAGTGTTATTCCCAAGCTCTGTAATGGTATGCGCTTTCTGTTTTACTGTAAACGTCTTTGGGGTAGCCGATGTGTACCCTGCTGTGGGCTTCTGCTTGAAGCGTACCTGCACGGTGCGCTCGGCATATATCACCTCTTTTCCGTCGCACCAGCCGAGGTTGACGGTCATAATCTTGTACTTCTTGTTCTGGTGGTTGGTGATTTCCTTGTCGGGTGTCGTTGTCCCTATGGTTCCCGGCCTGTAGTCCGTCACCCAGATATGCCAGCTCCACAGCACGGTGTTCGAGGCGTCGCGCACCGCTACCACGGCATTGCCTTGGCAGATGGTGGCCTGCCCCACGGTAAACTCGAGGAAATGACCGTCGGCAGATAGCGCCACGTTCGTCACCAAGTTCTGCGCGTCTTGCCAGACGAGCGTACAGTTTGCCGGCATGCAGCCGGCATGGCTGTAGATATAAGGATTGGTAAGCACATTGCCAAGGTGATTGATAAACGGTGTAAGCACATTGCCCCCGCCTGCCGTGGAAGTGTAGGCCGATGTATTCCATCCCGGATTTGAGCCTCCGGGCACTTTGACTTTATCTATCGCGTTGCCGTAAACTAATGGCAGGCGGTATGTTCCCGGAGCGTTCACAATGTAGCAGTTGGCCGTACGCGTCGGGGCAGGGTTGCCCTGATAATCATGCGTGGAGAGGTCGTAATTGGTCACCGGTGGGGTATTCTTTAATGCTACAGTGTGCGGGTTGTCCGGTGCGCTGTTCACCTGCGCCGCCACGGTGGCGGTATAGGGTGCAGCCGAAGTGCCTCCCGTTCCGTTTTCGGTGAAGGTCGTGAGCCATGCGGGCCTGGTGCTGCTCCAGTTTGATCCTCCATTGGTGGAGTATTCCACTTCCCAGGCTATGGGCACGTTGGCCGTTGCTCCTCCTCCGGATACGGAGGCGTAGCTCTTTACGGTGTAGGTGTTGTTTCCTCCTTGATAGGTGTACTCCGCAGGTGCCGTCACCTCCAGCGTGGGGGTCACCGATATGCTTGATGTACTGATGCGGTAGGTCACCGTCTTTCCCATGCCCCACGTCTTTCCGGCTATGTTTGCCGTGAGCGTGCGTTGCGTGTTCGTCAGCTTGTCGGTGTACTTCACCTCCAGCTTTGCCCCCGCGGGCAGCGTCTGCGGTATCATCATGAAGGTGGCGGCAGGTTGCGTTATGGGCGAGCCCGGCACGTTTGGATCGGGCGTCACCGTCGTGAGTGTCTGTGCAAAATCTTTTGGGCTCGAGTGCTCACTCCACACGGTATTGCCTATGCGGTGCGTGGCCGTGCCGTACACCCCCTTGAGCGTTATCTTGGTCACCGTCCCCGGCAGCAAGGCCGTCCCTGTCTCAAAGCGCACAGCGGTGAGCGCATGCTTGAATTTCAGCGGCGCAGGCGTATGCAGCACGCCCGCCACGTCCACCGACGAGGCAGTGAGCAGGTCGGTCTGGTCGGCCACGGCCGCCGGCACGGTATAGCTGAACACGGGCGCTCCCGGCGTGGTGGCGCCCGTGGTGAGCGTCACGCCCGCACAGTGGTGCGGGGCGTAAGCGAAGAATGCAACCTTTTTACTCAAGCCGGGCCAATGGTAGGTCGTACTCCAGCTTTCCGTCTTCTTCACCCGGAGGTCGAAGAAGTAACCAGGGGCAACGGTGTTGTTCCATGTGTCGGTGGATGGGTACACGGCAGCGAACACTGTGGCGTCTGCGTACATGGTGGCGGTAGTCACCGGTGCCGCTTTGGTGGTTGCATCTTCACTTTTTCCGGCAACGCCGGCATCGGCTTCCCTTGCGCCATCTGCCGCCATGTCCTCTTCCGTGAGCGTGTGCAGGTATAGCTGCCTTCCCTCTTCGTCGGTGGTTCCCTCAATGGGAGTTATCTCAACCTGTGGCAACGTATCGGCTGCTGTCCGGGTAGTGGCGTGCTTCGTACCGGCTTCTCCTCTTTCCCGCAGTGTGGTCACTGCAAACCCGATGGTCCTGCCTCGTAGACCTCCACCCTCTTCCTCGTCGGAACAGGCTGTGCACAACAGTAAGGCCATCACACCTGTAAGCAAAAAAGCAACCCCTCCCGGGCAAATAAATCTCATGGTTTTCATAATTATTTGGCTATTAGTGATTAGTTAATAACAACGGCCTTCTTTTTCCTATCCCCCTCCCTATGGGATAGGGGGGTAGGGGAGAGGCTTAGGTTTTGCGGACTGTGGGGGACAGAGAGCTTTCGCCCTCCCCGTCCGCTTGCGGGATCGGTCCAACCCCCGCAGCCCTTAGGTTAGTGGTGTGACTTTCGTAACGAGAGCCTTACAGAGGCATGTTCTCCTCGGGCAGGTTGTCCCAATCGTCAACCGTAACGGTAAACTTGATGGGGCCACCCAATACCGAGTCTCCCCCCTGGCCCGGATTCGGGTCCACATTCGGGTTGTTCGGGTTTTCCGGATCTGTCGGATCCGTCGGATTCGGGTCTATGTTTCCCGCCCCGTTGTTCCCGAGGAAACTCAGCGTGTAAGTGTATTTCTTTCCCGGCAGCCAGTTGGTACTGATTGGCACGGCCGCATATGCGAACTTGTCGGCAGCCCCAGGGAATATTTGCGTCAGGTTGGTTCCGTTCTTGCTGCAAATCTTGCACAGCACGGCGATGTAAGCCCCGTCCGCGCTGGTTCCTTTTGTCCACGGTGTCAGCTGCTGGGGAATCATGAGGAAGTTGCTCTTGGTGATGCTTTGTACTTCGGACGTAAGCGTCAGATCCGCATCGAGGTTTGTTCCGTAATCCTTCGCCGTGGCGGGTGCCGTCCAGTGGCTGGCAGGCAATGTTCCGGTTACCACGGTGGTGGGGAAAGTGAAATTGGCGGTGGAGGATATATGTCCCAGTTTCACGCCCAGCACCTTTATCTCATAGGCCGTGGTGTTGGCCGACTTGGCCTTTACCTCTATCTGCGAGAGGGCATGCTTGAAAGTGAGAGGCACGCCGGAATTCTCGTTGGCGGCTTTCGTCCCGGTGGCGAAGGCTACCACCACATCTTTCTGTTCGGCCACCTTGGCAGCCGGCGAGAAGTTGTTGATGGCGCGGGCGGTCGGGCTCACGGTTACGGTCGTCACATCCACGGGGGCGTAAGCGAAGAAGTTCAGTGTGCCCGTTCCCGGCCAATAGTAAACCTGTGCGGTGTTCCAGCTGGATCCTGTTTTATTCACTTGCAAGTCGGTGAAGAAATTGGCTGCCGCCCCCGTCACATAGGAACTCACCTTGAAGGTCGTGATGTTGTCCGTGGTGATGACCGGTCCACGCGTTACGTTGCCCACCGCCGGACGGAATCTGATGGATCCCCCGTTGTCCGTGCCGGTGGTCTCGTCCTGCGAGCAGGAGGCCAGAGCCAACAAGCCCGCAGCCAAATACAATACATTCTTTTTCATGTTCTTGATAATTTTAATGATTAATAAATAATTGATAATTAAAAAATGAGTGATTATCTGTCTATCTATCGAGTGTCACATCACTATCTCCATTCTGATTTCTTACGTCTAATCTCTAATGTCCGGTATCCTCTACATCTCCACCTCCACATTTTCACCTACCCAGTCGTCCACCGAAGGTTTGAATCCTCCTCCCTCCTCGACAATGGGCTTGGGCAGGTCGAGCCCGTCTATGACGATGTGCACGTTCTTAGGGTCGGGTGCATTGTTCACCTGTGTGGCCACATCGAAGGTGTAGTACTGTTTGTTCCCGTTGGTGAGGATGACGTACAGCGCCAGCGTGCGCATCTTGTTGGCCGATGTGGATAGTCCGAAGGCGAAGCACTCCCCGGTGATGACGGAAGCCACTTCGTCGCTTCTTCCCTCGAAAGGGATCATCGTGCGCAGAGGAGAGCGTTTGCCGCCGGCGACTGTCAGGCAACCCGATAGTCCTGACAGCGAGAAGCTCAGGGCCGATGCGTATTTCAGGTTGCGTGCGTTGCGTATCTCCACCGTGTATCGGGAAGTCTCCTGCACGGGATGGAACGTCACCTCTTGGTCGTAGGGTACTCCGGCTGCCGCTTTTGCCGGCAGTATCTTCATGTCCGTTTTGCTACCCGCCCAGAATCGGTCGGGTGGTAATGCCACAGCCTCTCCGGAGGGATTGGCATCCTTGGGGTTGCTCTGCAATCCCAAGGGTTCGAGCAAGTAGGCGGGACGGGTATATGCCTCGAGGGTCTCGTAACGGTCTGTGCCCCTCAACAGTACGGTCTCCGTATCGTTGTTCATGAACAGAGCCTTATAAGTGCCGTGAGGAATCGCCACCACCCCTCCGGCGGCGTTGTCAAAGTCGTAACGCAATACCTCTCCCTCATTCTCATTTTCGGGATAAAGGTAGAGGCTCATGGTCTTGGCGGTGGCTCCGGGGGCATTACGCCAGTCAAAGACAACATGTACCCTTGACACGGCCGGCTCGGGGTCGCAGAAAGTCTTGTGGTCGCAGGATGAGAGTGTGCCGGTGATGAGTGCGACAATCAGGGCCGCGCAGAGTGTCAGCGCGCCCACGGCGCCGAAGGCCCGCAGCGGGCGGGACGTGAACGGGTGTCTTCCGGTTTTCATCATATTCTCGGTTTTCATCGTTTGCCTCCTTTCTTCGTGTTTACGTTATCATGTCCCAGCAGCCATACCAGCGACACCTCGGCCTTGGTGGGGCCGAACCAGCGGCGCTGCCGGGTGGCCTGCCACAGGTAGCACTCTTTCCGGTGGGTCTCGCACCATCCCTTGGGGATGTACTCGAAGTATTCGCCGCCCAAGTAGCCGATGCCGATGCTGAAGTCGAGGTTCAGCCTGCGTCCGATGGGGGCGGAGTAGCCGTAGGCGATGCCGCCCCCGTAGCTCCAGCGGTCGCCCAGATAGCCCTTGCCGCCCCACTCTAAGTCGTAGGTCAGCAGCTGGCCGTAAAGCCCTATGTGGTGCCCGGTCAGCGGCTTCTTGCCGTAGCTCAGCCAGCGGCGCACCTCCAGGTCGCCGCCATAGATGCGGTGGTAACGGTGGCGGCTGTCGCTCTTGAACCAGGTGTACATCCAGTTGCCGGCTACCGACCAGCCGCGGCCCAAGTAGAACTCCAGCCCGATGTTGGGAACGACCAGGGCGTCATAGAGCAGGTTGGTCTTCAGCGCCATGTAGAAAGGTCTGCGATCCTGCGGCGCTGGTACGGCCTCAGCCTGTTCGGGCGGGAGGATGTAGACGGTGTCCTTCACGGCCTGTTGCGCCTCCTCTGTCTCGTACCACACGTGCAGGGTGGAGGCGCGCAGCTCGGGGAAGAAGCGGCTCTCCATGTAGCGCCAGGCGTAGCCCCCGCCCGCCATGGCCAGACGGCGCTTGCGGCCGTCGGCCACCTTGCCCTCGCGAGTAATCCACTCGGGGGTGTAGCGCAGGATGTCGAGCACCTCGTAGCGGTAGGGCATGTACTCGTCCGCCTGCACGAGCTTTTCCAGTCCCTGCCAGTCCACGCCCTTGGGCACGGTGGAGAGCCACCCGAACTCATGGGGGAAGTAGCCGGAGACCAGCTGCCGGATGGCCTCGGCCCTCCGCTCGGAGAGACGCTGGTTCAATGCCGTGCTTCCCTCGGGGGAGGCGCCTGCGGTGACCCGCAGGCCCCGTATGCGTCGCGAGGGGTCTTGCAGCAGGGTTCTGAAACGCTCGGTGAAGGCGCGTATGCGTGCGCCGTTATCACGGAAATAAGGGTCGAGGCGCGATTCGCCCTGACGGAAATAGACGCGCACGGAGTCCGTGCCCCGGCGCGTGTCGGATTCCTGTCCCCGGGCATGCCCGAGAAAAAGCAGGAGAAGCAGGAGGATCAATGGTCTTTTCATCACGAAGGATTAAAGGTTTATATCTTCTTTTTCATCTTGTCTGTCCTTATGGCGGGAAGGGCATGTGACATGCCTCAAAACCTGCAAGGAAGGAGAACCCAAGACATACACCTCTTGCGAAGAGGTGGGGAAAGGGGGGGGAAGAAGGCAACAGTGGGAAGAAGAGAAAGCCTTGCGCCTGCAATTTCTTAGACGCAGATGACGCGGATGACGCAGATTTCTTTATTTTTTATCCGTATTATCCGCGTCATCCGCGTCTGAAAAATGTCTTTGGCCGGCCGAGGCGGGAGGGGAGGAACATTAACGGCACATGGGAATCCGCGCCGGGACAGATGGGGTGACAGGAGTGCCGGTGTAAACAATATTTATAAAATATTCGTTCTAAAGCTTGTTAATACGAAATAAAAGTTGTTTATTTGCAACGTTTTACGATAAGTATTACACCTCTTCGCAAGAGGTGTGCAAAGAAGCGTCTTTTAAGACAAATTCCTCAAGGCATGGAATCTCTTTCAAGGCATGAGAACTTCTTTCAGCAGTTTGCGGTTGGCCGACGCCAGCCGCTTGTCTTTTATCTCCGTTATGTATATGAGGGTGGTCTTGGTGTCGGTATGCCCCAGTGCCTTGGAGATGACGGGCAGGTCGATATTCTTCTCGTAGGCGATGCTCGCCCACGAGTGGCGGGCGACGTAGGAGGTGAGGTTCTCCTTGATACCCGCCCGCCGTGCCAGCTCCTTGAGCGAGCGGTTGTAGCGGTTCAGGGCCGAAGAATAGGACACCTCGACAAGATTGCCGCCTGCCGGCCCGCCTTTACCGCCGTCTTTCACCTTATATAATATAGGGAATAGATAGTCCGTCCCCTCTGTCTTATACTTGTCCAGTATATCGAGCATGCACGGTTCCAGCCTCACCCTGACCTGCTGCCCCGTCTTGCGCCGGCGGTAGGTCAGCACCCCGTCCTTTATCTGCGAACGCTTCAGGTGAGCCAGGTCAACAAAGGGCATGCCCATGGCGTAGAAAGAGAAGAGGAAGAGGTCGGAAGCCCCTGAACCCCACCCCCCTTCCCCCCTCCCTATGGGGGAGGGGCCGGGGGAGAGGCTGTAGGGGCTTCGGGGGCTTTTCAGCTTCCTTATCTCTTTCTCTCCAATGCTTCTCTTCACCGTCCGCTCGTTGCCGGTGAACACGCCCTTGAAGGGTTCTTTGTCCTTCACGAGGCGTTTCGTGGCGGCTTTGTTGTAGATGGCACGCAGGGAGCGCATGTAGCAGGAGGAGGTGTTGGGGCATACGCCACGGTCGCGCAGCCACCGCTCGTAGTTTCGCACACTGTCGGCGTCGAGCGCCGATACGGGCACGTCCGTGCCGCCGCTGAAGCGGATGAAGGAGCGCACGGCCGTGCGGTAGTTCTCTTGGGTGGAGAGGCTTACACCTTCGGCGGCCGCGTGGACGAAACCGGAAAGCGTAGGGCCGATTTTCTGTGGTTTCCTTACTCTTTTCTCTGTCTTCTTCTCTCCGAAAGAAAACGCTCTCTTGAAATGAAATGGAATATTGAACATCTGTATCGTGATTAATATGATTAACGCGTAAAAATACAGATTATATAAACAATGCCCCCTATAAGCTTTGTGATTGCTTATAAGGGGCTTTGTGGTAAGGCAATCGGGTTGCCTGTGGAGAAAAGAGGAGTCAGAAGAAAAATCTCAGTATATCGTTGAAGTTGGCCCAAAGCAGCAGACCGAACAGCAAGAACATGCCTACCATTTGTGCGCGTTCCATAAATTTGTCGCTGGGCTTGCGGCGTGCCACAATCTCGTATATCAGGAACAACACATGGCCGCCGTCGAGTGCGGGAATGGGCAGGATGTTCATGAAGGCGAGGATGATGGAAAGGAAAGCCGTCATGTACCAGAACCGGTGCCAGTCCCACGTTGCCGGGAAGATGCTGCCGATGGTTCCGAAACCTCCAATCTGCTTGGCTCCCTCTTTCGAGAAAAGGTACTTCATCTGACCGACGTAGCCTTTCAGCGTTTTTACTCCCAAAGATATGCCGGCAGGGAAAGAAGAAAGGAAACTATACTCCTTGCGCACAACGGGCAACAGCTTGTGGGGGGCCGTACATGCGGTTACACCTATCTCATAATTGGCGTCGGTCGCTAAGGTCAGCGTATCCGTGATGCCGTTGCGCACGTATGTCAAAGTCACGTCGTGAGAGGCGTCGCCTGCCTGTTTGCGTCTCTGCATCTCCTTCTTGAAATCGAAATAGGCGATTGTCTTTCCGTCCAGCGCGGTGATGCTGTCGCCCGGTTGCAAGCCTGCCAAAGCGGCAGGACGCCCGGCGCTTATGCTGTCAATGACGAAAGGAAAACGGAAGCCGGCGAAACGTACACTGTCAGCCAGCAAGCGGTTCATCATGTCTTCGGGTATATAAACGGAGACCGTTTCGCCGTCACGCAATACGCTTACCTGACGGGCATCTGCGATGCCGGTCAGCAAATCGCCGTCGTAGCGTTCAAAAGGCACTCCGTCGGCCGAAAGCAAGATGTCGCCATCGCAGAATCCGATTGCTTTGGCCGTTTCGTTGAAGTCCATGCCCAACGGCGCTTTCTGAACCGGAATATATTCGTCTCCCCAAGCGAAAAGTATCATGGAGTAGATGAACAAGGCCAGCAGGAAGTTGAACAGCACGCCGCCCACCATGATGAGCAGACGTTGCCATGCCGGTTTGGCCCGGAACTCCCAGGGCTTGACGGGTTGTTTCATCTGCTCTGTATCCATCGATTCGTCTATCATGCCGGCTATCTTCACATAGCCGCCCAAAGGCAGCCATCCGATGCCGTATTCCGTATCGCTGTTTTTAGGTTTGAATTTGAACAGAGTGAACCAAGGGTCGAAGAATAAACAGAATTTCTCTACCCGTGTCTTGAACAAACGGGCAAAGAGGAAGTGCCCTCCCTCATGAACAATGACGAGTAGCGAAAGGCTCATGACGAGTTGCAGGGCACGAATCAAAAATGTTTCCATCTGATAATTTACTATTTTATGATTTACTATATTTAATAACAAGGAAAGACTTGTTTGGTTGTCACGCATGTTTTATCATCTCTCCGGCAATCCGCCTTGCTTCCGCATCGGTGGCTACATAATCCTCGTAGGAAGGTCTCTGTATGAAGGCTACGCGCGCCATGGTCTTCTCTATCACGTCGCTCATGCCGAGAAACGAAATCCTGTCTTGCAGAAAAGCGGCGACCACCGCCTCGTTGGCTGCGTTGATGATGCAGGGCATGTTTCCTGCACGGTGCAATGCCTCGTATGCCAAAGCCAGGTTGCGGAAACGTGTGGTATCCGGTTGCTCGAAGGTCAGTTCCGTGCATTGCTTGAAGTCGAGGCGTGGGAAAGATGCTTTCAGCCTGTCAGGGTAGGAGAAGGCATACTGGATGGGCAGCCGCATGTCGGGCATTCCAAGCTGTGCTTTTATGGCACCGTCTTCAAACTGCACCATGGAGTGTATGACCGATTGCGGATGTACTACCACTTCTATTTGGTCGGGCCGCACACCGAACAGCCATTTGGCCTCAATCACTTCGAATCCTTTATTCATCATGGAAGCGGAATCGATGGTGATTTTGGCTCCCATGTCCCAGTTTGGGTGTTTCAAAGCCTGTGCTTTGGTTACTGTTGCCAGCTGCTCCATGGAGCAATTGCGGAACGGGCCTCCCGAAGCTGTCAATATCACTTTTTCTATCGGGTTCCCTATTTCTCCGGCCAAGCATTGGAAAACGGCGGAGTGTTCGGAATCTACCGGCAGAATGGGAACATTGCTAAGGCTTGCCAGCTCGTTAATCAGCTCTCCGGCAACTACCAGGGTCTCCTTGTTTGCCAGCGCTATCGGTTTGTGGGCACGGATGGCGTTCATGGTCGGTCTCAGTCCGGCATATCCCACCATAGCCGTCAGCACCATGTCGATAGGCGTCTCGGCCACAATCTGGCAGAGGGCCTCTTCGCCGGCATATACCTTGACGGGCAGGTCGGCCAGCGCTTCCCTGAGCAATCGGTATTTCGACTCATCGGCTATCACCACAGCTTCAGGCTTGAATTTGCGGGCCTGGGCGATGAGTTCCTCTGCACGGTTGTTAGCTGTCAGCACGTAGGCTTCGTACAGGTCGGGATGTTCTTCGATGACCTGCAAGGCTTGTGTGCCGATGGAACCGGTAGAGCCAAGTATGGCAATTTGTTTCTTCATAATTAAAATACGATATAAAGTTCCGGGTTGACTGCCTTTCCTTTGTGCCACAGTTCGAAATGGAGGTGTGGCCCGGTAGAGAGTTGTCCGGTGTTTCCTACTAATGCAATGGCCTCGCCTCCTTTTACATTATCTCCTTGCTGTTTCAGCAGGGAACCACAATGCTTATATACCGAAACTAAATCCTGATTATGCTGTATCTCTATCAGATAGCCGGTTTCGGCTGTGTAGGTACTCAGTATGACGGTACCGTCCAGTGTGGCCAGTACGCTTTCACGGGGATTGGCGGCGATGTCCGTGCCGAAATGTCTCGTGTCGGCGTTGAAGGGAGAGGAAATCATGCCGCGGGTAGGACGATAGAATATGACTCCTTCCATTTCGGTATGAGCTGCAACGCTTGTCAGATTGTACTTTTCCGTTTCTTCGTATTGTTTGCGGAATTCGGTTTCCCGTTCCGTACGTTCCATGAGAGAATCTTTACGCGCGCTTGTCAATGAGTCAATGGAATGCACGGTATCCGCTTTTATTTTACCCGAAAGGATATCCTGAATATTCATTATATATAGATTCTGCTTCTCTGCCAGCTGTTGGAGCGAATCTACACGCAGTGCGTTCTCTACTACTTGGGCACGTATTTCACTATTCATATACCCCGGCAAGTAGTTGCGCAAGGGAGTGAAAGCGATGATGACCGCTGCTATCAGGAACAGAACAGTCAGAAGGGAAAGTAACACGGAGATTCCGTTCAGCTTGGATACACGCAGTCCGATCACCTCTTCGAGTGTATTCTCGTTGATAACGGTCAGCTTGTACTTGAACTTAATATTGTTCCAGAAAGCTTTATTACGCTTCTTATTCTTTTTCTTCTTTTCCAATATTTATACTTCGCTCTTAATTAAACTCTTCTGTATCGTCTAAAGCCAGCAGACCTTCGGGGAGACGCATCGTGATGACTTTATGTCCGGAGTCAATGTCCACGATAAAATCCTCTTGCGCGGGAATCAGTGTCTCTCCTCCTTGATAATCTACTGCAAACAGGGTATTGACGGTTGCGGTATCTACATATACTATCTTTCCCAACTTGCCGTGGTTTACTTCTTCGATGCGGAAACCGACGAAGAAATTCCAACCCAAGTCTTTAGGATTGACTTCTGTCGCATGGCGGATGGGGAAATATACTTCCGTATTGGTGAACATGCGGGCACGTTCCGCAGTGTCCACTCCCTCCAGCTTGACAAGCGCGGTGGTGTCCGAACGGAAGCGGTATTCTTCTAAGAAGAAAGGTACCAAGATGCCATCCAGCATACAGATAAGATATTCTGCTTCCACTTGGTCGAAAATGTCATCCGTAAAGGTGAACGACAACTCTCCGCGGACTCCGTGAGGCTTGTTGAATATCCCTATCTTATATACGTCTTCTTTCTTTATCATATTCTCGTAATTCTTGCTCCAAGCGCATTCAGTCGCCCTTCGATGTTCTGGTATCCGCGATCTATCTGCTCTATGTTATGTATTCGGCTGATGCCGTCTGCGCTCATGGCTGCTATCAGCAGAGCAATGCCGGCGCGAATATCGGGCGAAGTCATATTTCCACCACGCAGTCTGAATCCATGATTATGGCCGATGACAACAGCCCGGTGCGGATCGCATAAAATGATTTGCGCACCCATGTCTATCAGTTTGTCTACAAAGAACAGGCGGCTCTCGAACATCTTCTGATGGATGAGTACGCTTCCTTTTGCCTGAGTGGCGACTACTAGCAGCACGCTGAGCAAATCCGGTGTCAGTCCCGGCCAAGGTGCATCTGCAATAGTCATGATGGAACCGTCGATGAATGATTCTATTTGAAAGCTTTCTTGTGCAGGTACATAGAGGTCTTCTCCTCGTTGTTCCATTTTGATGCCAAGCCGGCGAAAACTGTCGGGAATTATTCCTAAGTTCTCATGAGAAACATTCTTTATGGTCAGCTCGCTTTGTGTCATGGCTGCCATGCCGATGAAGCTGCCTACTTCAATCATATCCGGCAGAATGGTATGTTCTGTGCCATGCAGCTCATCCACTCCTTCGATGGTGAGGAGGTTGGAAGCGATGCCTTCTATTTTGGCGCCCATCCGGTTCAGCATCTTGCATAGCTGTTGCACGTAAGGTTCGCAGGCTGCATTGTAGATGGTTGTTTTGCCTTTGGCCAGAACAGCAGCCATCACAATGTTGGCGGTTCCCGTTACGGACGCCTCGTCAAGCAGCATGTAAGTGCCTTGCAGCCGTTCCGCCGATATTTCGTAGACTTCACGCGCTTCGTTGTAAGAGAATGTGGCTCCTAAATTCTGAATACCGACGAAGTGGGTATCCAGACGACGGCGTCCTATTTTGTCTCCTCCCGGTTTGGACATCATTGCTTTGCCGAAGCGTGCCACCATTGGCCCTATCAACATGACAGAACCCCGAAGGCTTGAACATTTCTTTAGGAACTCATCACTTTCCAAATAACCGAAATCGACTCTTTCTGCCCGAAAACTATAAGTGTCAATGCTCTTTTTAGCAACACTTACTCCTATTTCCCTCATCAATTGTATGAGATTGTTGACATCCAATATGTCCGGAATGTTGCGTACCGTTACCTCTTCAGTGGTGAGCAGCGTGGCGCAGATTATCTGTAGAACCTCGTTCTTTGCACCTTGAGGGTAGATATCACCGGAAAGGCTATGTCCTCCTTCGATTACAAATGATGCCATGTGGTCTTTAAAATATGAGGTGTTAGAATAGGAGCGTTTTTAATATTTCTTCTTGTTCCAGTTGTTGTTCCGGTTACCTTGACTGTTTGCTTTCGGGCGATAGTTCTGGTCAATCCGTTCTGCCATAAGACGGACAATACTATCGGTCATCTGTAGCTTCCCGCCGGATAACTCGTAGAGGTCGTCTGCTATCTTGCGGTCGTCAACGTTGTCTTTGTTCCATGCCATGTAGTCTTTCTTCATGTGGTTGCAAAGTAACGCTATCAGATTCTGCTTTTCTTCCCCTTCGGGAATTTCGATGGCTTTCTTTATCAGTACTTCCAGTGTACGGCCATAATGGCGGTAACGAATCTTGGTGCTGGGGTAGGGGACGTTTTCCGGCTTGGTGTTCAGGTTATCCTTGCGTATAATCTCGTACGGATAGTCGATGTCTAACTGAAAGCCGGACATGATGGCGAGGTGATCCCACAGCTTGTGCTTGAAGTCGGGCACATCGCGCAGATGAGGAAACATGTTCCCCATGATATTGATAATTGTATTTGCGCAACGTTGGCGCTCTGCACGGTTCTCAATCGTAAGCGCATGGTCTACCATGTTCTGGATGCTCCGACCGTATTCGGGCAGAGGCATTCGTTTTTGTTGGGTGTTATATTGCATTTCTTTCAATTTATTATTGGCTGTTGATAATGGTAATACTTGGGTTTGCTGCCTTTACAGGACTTTCTTGGGCGTGCCGGCCACAAACTCTTTCAGGTAAAACGGCTCGAAATAGGCCACGTCTTTGAAGTCTTTTTCTGCCATCGCTTTCTCTGCCAGTGGCTGCATCATGCTTGCCAACGGACGGATGCCGTCAATGAAGTGTGCGTTGGGATGTTTAATCTTGTCTTTGCATTTGGCCGCACCGTCACCGAAGAAATAGACGGGATACTTGTCTAAAAACTCCATGTACGAGTCTTCGTTTACAATGTCGGCCGCAATATCCCGAACAGGATTCAGTGCCCGATTGTAGATAGCTGCATAAACTTCCATGCGGCGGGCATCAATCATCGAGCATAGCAATGCGTCATCGGGCAACTCTTCGTGGTAGAGCAATACCGGCACACATTGCACTTGCAAGGTCTGTAGCCCGATAAGAGGAAGGTTGCGTCCGTAGCAGATTCCTTTGGCCATGGATACGCCGATACGCAGTCCGGTATAGGAACCCGGGCCGCAGCTCACAGCAACAGCATCCAAGGGCATGGCATGGCTGTCGGCAAACGAGAGTGCCTCGTCTATAAATACTCCCAATGAGACAGCGTGCGAGGGGCCGTTCAAATCCTCCTTTTTGAAAACGTTCTGTCCGTCTTCACTCAGAGCTACGGAGCAGGCGGCAGTGGACGTCTCAATATGTAAAATACATGACATAGCTTTCATTCTTGTTTTTGTTGTGGCAAAAGTACGTGATTATTTTCAGTAATTAAAATAATCACGTACTTTTGCACAAAACTATAACATTATGATACAATCTATGACAGGCTACGGCAGGGCTGCTGTCGAACTGCCTGATAAGAAAGTGAGCGTTGAAATCAAGTCGCTTAATAGTAAGGCGATGGACTTGTCGACCCGCATCGCTCCTCTATATAGGGAGAAAGAGATGGAGATACGTAATGAAGTATCCAAGGTGCTGGAACGCGGAAAGGTCGATTTCTACCTTTGGCTCGAAAAGAAAGATACCGAACAGACGGCCACTCCCATCAGTCAGGAGTTGGTGACTGCCTATTACGAGCGTATCAGATATTTATCGGATACATTGGGCATTCCCGAGCCGGAAGATTGGTTCGCTACATTGCTTCGTATGCCTGACGTGATGACCAAAACCGAAACGCAAGAGTTGAGCGAGGAAGAGTGGGCGTTGGTTCATTCGGCGGTAGAAAAGGCTGTGAACTCTTTAGTGGACTTTCGCAAGCAGGAAGGTGTTGCGCTTGAGAAGAAATTCCGCGAGAAAATTGCCAATATCAGTCGTCTGCTCGAAGCTGTAGCTCCTTTTGAAAAAGAAAGGGTGGCGAAAGTACGGGAGCGGATTACCGACGCTTTGGAGAAAGACCTGAGCGTGGATTACGACAAGAACCGTCTGGAGCAAGAACTGATCTATTACATTGAGAAGTTGGATATCAACGAGGAAAAACAACGCCTTGGTAACCATCTGAAGTACTTTATCAATACGTTGGAGAGCGGGAGCGGACAGGGTAAGAAATTAGGCTTTATAGCTCAGGAGATGGGACGTGAAATCAATACTTTGGGTAGCAAATCCAATCATGCGGAGATGCAGAAGCTCGTGGTGCAGATGAAGGATGAACTGGAGCAAATCAAAGAACAAGTGCTGAACGTAATGTGATTTTTGTATCAAGAATGGGCAAACTTATTATCTTTTCAGCCCCTTCGGGCTCGGGTAAGTCGACGATTATCAACTATCTGTTGACGCAGAATCTGAATTTGGCTTTTTCCATTTCGGCAACCAGCCGCTCTCCTCGTGGAACGGAAAAGGATGGGGTGGAGTATTTCTTCTTGTCTCCCGAGGAGTTTCGTCGTCGCATAGCCAATGATGAATTTCTGGAATATGAAGAAGTGTATCAAGACCGTTTTTACGGAACGTTGAAGGCGCAAGTAGAGAAGCAATTGGATGCCGGTCAGAACGTCGTGTTCGATGTAGATGTGGTGGGCGGTTGCAACATAAAAAAATACTATGGCGAACGTGCCTTGTCGGTCTTCATTCAGCCTCCTTCGATAGAAGAGTTGCGCAAACGTTTGGTGGGCAGGGGGACTGATGCGCCCGAAGTCATTGAAAGCCGTGTGGCGAAAGCTCACTACGAGCTCAGCTTTGCCTCAAAGTTCGACACGGTGATTGTGAATGACAATCTGGAAGACGCCAAAGAAGAAGCATTAAAAGTAATTTCTCAATTCTTGGCGCAATGAACCCTCTGAAAGTAGGCATTTTCAGCGGTTCGTTCAATCCGGTGCATATCGGCCATCTGGCTCTTGCCAATTATCTTTGCGAGTACGAGGGATTGGATGAGGTGTGGTTTATGGTCACTCCTCGCAATCCTTTAAAGGAAGAAAAGAATCTGATGGATGATAAGTTTCGTCTGGAGTTGGTGAAACTTGCCATTGAAGGTTATTCAAAGTTCCGCGCGTCCGATTTCGAGTTTCATTTGCCTCGCCCTTCCTATACCATTCACACATTGGATGAACTGAAACGCACTTATCCTCAATGTGCTTTTTCCCTTATAATTGGAACTGATAATTGGAGCCTCTTTCCTCGTTGGTACCAATCGGAACGTTTACTTACGGAAAACCGGATTATCATTTATCCCCGTCCCGGTTATCCGATAGATGCGGAATCTTTGCCCGAAGGCGTGTGTCTGGCTTCTTCTCCTGTGTTCGATATCAGCTCTACCTTTATACGCAGAGCGCTGGCTGAAGGGAAAGATATACGTTATTTCCTTCATCCGGCAGTTTATAAGCGATTAACAAACCTCCTTTAATTCCATAAAAACATTTGTTATGAAGAAAGATTTTCTATTACTTGGAATCTTTGGCTTGCTGACGATAACCACGCTTCGTGCGCAAGATTTCCATTTGCAACCCACTCCGAAAGAGTATGTCACTCAAAATGGCTTTGTAGATATCCCCGCACAATACAAGTTGCTGGCGTCCGATTTGCCGCATGCTGAATCCGGCTTATCATTGCTTCGGCGGTTGATGCCGGGAGAGGCGTCGAAAGCTTCTTTTCGCATATATGTTGGCGTGAAAGGAGATAAGGCGGTCAAAGAGTTTGGAAGCCGGATTCCGCAAAAGCCGGAAGGTTATTTCCTGAAAATTGCTAAAGAGCGTATCGTCATTGCCGGTGCCGATGAACGTGGTGTGTACTATGGCGTACAGACACTTTCTCAACTGCTTGCTCAGGGCAGATTGCCTTTGGTTGAAATAACCGACTATCCCGATGTCCCCTACCGCGGTGTGGTAGAAGGTTTCTACGGCACACCGTGGAGTCATGAAGCCCGTATGCGTCAACTCGAGTTTTATGGCAGAAATAAAATGAACGTTTATCTGTATGGCCCCAAGGATGACCCTTACCATAGTACTCCTCATTGGCGCAAACCCTATCCTCCACGCGAAGCGGAACAGTTGAGAATGCTTGTGGACAAGGCGCATGAAAACAACGTTATCTTTTACTGGGCCATCCATCCGGGACAAGATATTCGTTGGAACGAAGAAGACCGCTCGCAACTGTTGCAGAAGTTCGAAAGCATGTATCAACTGGGCGTGCGCGGCTTTGCCGTGTTCTTCGACGACATATCGGGTGAAGGCACCAAGGCAGACAAGCAGGCCGAGTTGCTGAACTATATTGACAACCATTTTGTGAAAATCAAAAAAGACGTTGCCCCGTTGATTATGTGCCCTACGGAGTATAACAAATCGTGGGCGAAAGTGGAGGGAGGATACCTCACCACATTGGGCGATAAACTGAACGAGAGCATACAAATCATGTGGACAGGCGATAAAGTAGTTGCCACCATAGACAAACCGACGATGGACTTTATCAACCCGCTGCTGAAGCGCAAGGCTTATATCTGGTGGAATTTTCCTGTTTCGGACTATGTACGAGACCATCTGCTGTTAGGGCCGGTTTATGGAAACGGTACCGACATCAAAGATGAACTGGCTGCTTTCGTATCCAATCCGATGGAGCATGCGGAGGCTTCTAAAATCTCACTTTATAGTGTAGCAGATTATACTTGGAATATGAACCGTTACGACAGTGATGCTTCCTGGCGGAGAGCCGTTAAAGACCTTATGCCCTTGCACGCCGACTATCTGGAAACCTTTGCTTCCCATAATTCCGATTTAGGCCCGAATGGGCATAACTTCCGGCGCGATGAGTCCGTAGCCATCCAACCGGTTCTCACAACGCTGTTGGGCAGTTATCAGGAAAAAGGAAGTCCGGACGATTCGGCTTACCGCCTGGTGGCCGAAGAGTGCCGAAAAATAATTGTTGCCGCTGATATGTTGCTGGCTTCGGGCAATGCGAACCGTCCGCTGATAGACGAGATAAAGCCCTGGCTGACCCAGTTCAAATTAGTGGGCGAGTATGGGAAAGAAGTGCTTGACATGATGCGCTTGCAATCGCAAAAGGAAGCTTTTGTTCAAAGCCACGCCCATGCCCAAGCCCTGCAAAGACTGATGTGTGAGACAGATGCCCTTTATCAGGTGGGAGTGAAATGTTGTGGTAAGTATCTGTTGCCGGCTTTCAATACGTTGTTCGAAGTCTCTACAGTGCGATACAACAAATTGTTCAACGCCCAGTTGGATACGCAGGCGGTCTATTCGCCCTACACTTTGGAAAGCGATGTCATGCAACTGGCTTCGCTTCCGGTGAGGCAGAAGGGAAAAACGGTAAACATTGCTCCGTCCAACGAGGTGATAGACTGGCAGACCAACGGCTCGCTGCTTCTCTCGATGGATTATGCCCGCAGTCTGGCTTCATTGTTCATCGACTTGGGAAACAGGGAAGTCGCGGATTCACTGTTCCGGCTGGAGGTTACTGCCGATGGCGGGCATTGGCAACCCGTAGAACTGCAACCCTATGGAAGTAGGACACAGCTGAAGGCAGCCGTGGCAGGCTTGAAGGTGCTGAAGATGAGGCTGACCAATGTCTCCGGTGCCGACCGTAAGGTTTATTTCAAGACGTTCCGTTTGGTGGAGAAATAAACCTCCCTTAGTCCAAACATGCGTCAAGGTCGCGTGCCAATTGCTCTTTGTCCAAATGCCGGCCGATGAAGACAATCTTTTGCATGCGGTCTCCGTATTTCTCATCCCAGTCGCGCAACAGACCCGGCTCTTGGCGCATCAATTCAATCAAATCCTCTTCGGGGGCTGTGGCATACCACAGCCCGGCCTCCGTAAGTTGCTTCTGCGTGCCGGCTTGCTCAAAGAGGTAGGACATGTCGCGGTTGTGGCTGAAGTAGCATACGCCTTTGGCGCGGATGATGTTACGGCTCCATTTGGTTGCGATGAAGTGGTCGAACTTATGGATGTCGAATGCCTGACGGCGATAATAGACAAAGGTACTGATGCCGTATTCCTCGGCTTCGCCACCCTCCGCGTGATGGTGGCAATGTTCTTCGCAATCGTGATGATGGTGCTCATGCTCATGCCCATGTTCCTCCTCATGGTGGTGATGGCGATCAACTTCTTTCTCTTCCTCTTCGCTGACCGGACGTTCTATTTCGCGCACCCATCCTGCCGAGGTGGCCACACGTTCAAAATCGAACAATCGGGTGTGGATTATCTTATCCAAATTGATGTCCGTATAATCGCATTCCATGATTTCGGCACCGGGCTGCAAGGTGCGTATTATCTGCCTGATGCCTTTCAGCTCTTCGGGTTGCACTTCCGAGGCTTTGTTCAGCAAGACAATGTTGCAGAACTCTATCTGCTGTATGATGAGATTTTCTATATCTTCTTCATCTAAGCCTTTGCGGGCGAGGTCGTTGCCGCAGGAAAACTCGCTTTGCAGACGCAGGGCATCTACCACGGTGACGATGCAGTCCAAGCGGCAGATGCCGTATCGGGTGTATGCTCCGCCCATGCGGGGGATGGAGCAAATGGTTTGGGCAATGGGTTCAGGTTCGCAGATGCCGCTGGCTTCGATGACGATGTAGTCAAAGCGCTGCATCTGCATGATTTCTTGCAGCTGCTCTATCAGGTCGGCCTTCAGCGTGCAGCAGATGCAACCGTTTTGAAGCGCGACGAGGCTTTCGTCCTTTTTCCCTACGATGCCGCCTTTTTGTATGAGTTCCGCGTCGATGTTCACCTCACCAAGGTCGTTGACGATGACGGCGAATTTAATGCCGCGTTTGTTGGAAAGAATATGGTTTACCAAAGTGGTCTTTCCGCTGCCCAGATAGCCTGTCAGCAGCAGTACGGGGATTTCCTTTGTTTCCATTGCTGTTTATGATTAATTTCTGTAATGTCGCTTTTGTTGCCGCATATGCCATCGGTGGGACGATGGATGCGGGTTGCAAAAATACGGATAAAAAGAGCTTTTCGGCAATCATCCGCCGCATTTTTTTCTTAGAGGGGCAGAAGCCGCTGGTCCTTATCTGCTGTTCTTCTACCCCCCCCTTTCGTAATGAAGAGAAACGTGCTTTTAAAATATTATTGACAAAAAACGGACTTGTATGCACAGGGAAAAAACGCTTACTGAAAACTCCCCGAAGATTTACTAAAAATTCAACCGGGTTTTAGTAAAATGTACCGGTCTGGTTTTCAGTGCGTAGTAAGGCTTGCTCTGCACCGGACGTTTTTGGGTGCGGAAAGTATAAAAGTTTATAACACCCGTACAGGGCGCGCATATTCTTTCATCTTAGGAAGGAATATGTATCGACATCTTGAATTCGATGGCATCGTCCGTCAGTACCAATTCATTGGCTCCCGTCATTCGGAAGGTGATATGCAGGAACTTTCGTCCCTCCTCTTCGTTCAGTTTGGCGGAGGTGAGTTCGAATCGCACATTGTCCAGATAAATATCCTTCATGGATGTGTGGAGGCCGCTCAGTACATTTTTGCCCCAACGGTTCTTTTCCCATGCCAAAGTTTTCTGCTCCTTTTTGTCGACGAACTCTACATGGCGTATCCATTTTTCTATGGACATGGAAAGTCTGTTCGTCACATCGCCGTCACCGCTGTTTTTAACTTTCTCTTTCATAAACTCATGCAGTACGGCTGTAAGGTGGGTTTTCAACTCATTTTTCAGCTCTTTCAGAGGTTTGAATCCTGCGAATGTCTTGTCAAATTCGGCAAGCGGGATATCGCCGTTACTCTTTGCACGGAGGCTTAGATGCAGTGTAAGCGTGTTGTCGCTATCGCTTTTCTCTTTTCGGTTTTCGTTTATCACTACGGCGTACGTCTCGTCGTCGTATGAGAACAATAGGCCGTTGAACAGGGCTGGATTCTCGTATATGCCTCTCATGTAGCTTTGTTTTATGAAGTCCGTGCTTATCGTGATTTTGCCTTCGTAGTACTTATTCTTGTCGAATGGGAGGAAGAATCTGCTTTTTGACTTGATGTTGTTGTATTTCAGCGAGAATGAAATCTGTCCCTGTCCTTCATATTTCACCTCATCAATCGTGGTTTTCTTTATATCTTCCGAAGTGAAAGGATACATATAGCCGGTTTCTGTGGCGGAGGAGTGAAAATCCATCATTCGCTCGAGGTTATCGGTACTGAACATGTCTGTTTTGTGTAGTCTGTAGAAGCCATCGAAATCGAATGTTTCGTAAGGGTTTATACCCTCTTTCCATTTCACCTGCGCACGGTTGGTCATTTGATAATCTCCGGGTTTCTTCACGAAACCACTATACGTAAATTCCTTATCAAAAGAGGTCTCGTTTACTTTGCCTGCCACATGCAACACTAATGAACCTCCCTGTTCGTCTTTGCTTTTTATCTCGGCATCGGCAAGGCTGATGGTCTTTCCGTTTATTTGCTGCGTCTCCTTTCGGGTGTGGGTAAGCGCTGCGGCAACGTTTACGTCTTTTGACTTGTCGAAGCCGAAATATGCGGCTATGTCTTCTTGCGTTACGGTTGCCGGCGACTGTGGCTGTTCGGTGGGCGAATCAGATTCTTTGGGTTGCTCCGGTGCGGGAGCGGGTGTCGGTTGAGGAAATTCGGTAATGTCATCTTTTCCACAAGCCATCAAAATAATGCATATAAATGCTGATAATAATGCCTTTTTCATCTTAATACCTTTTTTGTTGGTCGTTAAATGAGTCCGGAATAGCTCATTTGTTTTCTTTTTCTTTTTCTTTTTGCACTGTTTTGTTTGTATGGTCAGTCGTTCTATTGCCATATACCTGGGGACGATTGTGTCGTCTTTACTTTCACTTCAAAGTGTAAGACCGGTTGCAAAGTTACGCAAAATATAGTTTTGGGAAAAAGAGGAATGATAGTGTAGCCTGCTCTGAATAGAGCTTTGGAAAGTGGTTGCCGGTTTCTATGGACCTGCTATCATGCTCTGTATGAGAAGAGTGCTTAAGGTCTTCTGATTTTATTGGTTTCTGCAATCATTTCGAATATTTATAATAAAAATATTTTCTTTTGCATAGAAAGGTATTTCCGGAAAGACATATTCTTGTGCTTGTGGCCGTTTGAAAGTGACGGACTGAAAAGTGAAAGGCGAAAACGGATTGTTGTCCCTTTCGCCTTTTGTTGTGATAAATGGGTTTTCGTGTTGTTTTATAAAATGCCTTGTGCCATCATTGCTTTGGCCACCTTCATAAATCCGGCGACGTTGGCGCCTTTCACGTAGTTTACATAGCCGTCGGCCTCCGTTCCGTATTGTATGCAAGCGGCGTGTATGTTCTTCATGATGCTCTTCAGCTTTTCATCTACCTCTTCGGCACTCCAGCTCAACTTGATGGAGTTTTGCGTCATCTCCAGACCGGATACCGATACACCTCCGGCATTGGCAGCCTTGCCCGGAGCATACAAAATCTTGGCTTCTTGGAATATGCGGATAGCTTCAGGGGTAGAAGGCATGTTGGCTCCTTCGGAAACGGCCATCACACCGTTGGCCATCAGTTTCTTGGCATCATCTCCATTGATTTCGTTCTGAGTGGCAGAGGGTAGGGCAATGTCGGCTTTCTCACCCCAAGGACGGGCGCCCTCCACATATTTTACGCCGGGATATTGTCCGGCATATTCGCGAATGCGTCCGCGATAGAGGTTCTTCAGTTCCATGATGTAATCCAACTTCTCGCGATTGATGCCTGCCGGATCGTATATATAACCGTTGGAGTCGGACATGGTCAGTACTTTACCTCCCAGTTGCAACACCTTCTCGGCAGTGTACTGTGCTACGTTGCCCGAACCTGAAATCAGACAAGTCTTGCCTTTTAAATCGGTGCCCTTGGTTTTCAGCATTTCCGTCAGGAAGTAGATATTGCCGTAGCCGGTAGCTTCCGGACGTATCAGCGAACCTCCGAACTCACGGCCTTTACCTGTGAAAGTTCCCGTGAACTCATGGGTCAGTTTCTTGTACATGCCGAACATGAAACCTACTTCACGTCCGCCTACGCCGATGTCACCGGCAGGTACATCTGTTTCGGGACCGATATGACGCCACAGCTCCAGCATGAAAGCCTGAACGAAACGCATCACTTCGGTATTTGATTTGCCGCGCGGAGAAAAGTCCGAACCGCCTTTACCTCCTCCCATAGGCAGGGTGGTCAATGAGTTTTTGAAAGTCTGTTCGAAAGCAAGGAATTTAAGGATTGACAGGTTTACGGAAGCATGAAAGCGTACACCGCCTTTGTAGGGGCCGATGGCGTTGTTGTGCTGTACGCGATAGCCCATGTTGGTTTGCACGTTGCCTTTGTCATCTACCCATGTGACGCGGAATTGATAAATTCGATCGGGAATACAGAGACGCTCAATCAGATTGGCTTTGTCAAACTCCGGATGTTTGTTATATTCTTCTTCAATGGTAGAGAGCACTTCTTCTACTGCCTGATGATACTCCGGCTCGTTGGGGAACCGTCTTTTCAAATCTTCCAATACCTTGGCTGCATTCATAATCTTTCTTTTATAGGTTTGCTGTTATTATGTTACTTGAAATATGAATCGGGTTTCTATTTGTTGTTTTATTTCTTGTTGCGGTTGCAAAAGTAAATATAAAAATGATATTGGCAAACATTTTATAAATAAAATGCGGGATAAAACAGCCTTTTTGTTGTTTTATCCCGCAAAAAGGAATAAAAAAGGTATTATTTATCTTTTTTTGAGTGATTTTATCACCGGAATGAAGACTAATGCGGCTGAAATGGCAAGCATCAGAATGATGGGGCCGTCAATCCGTTCGGCGGATATCAGAACGATATAGCAAAGTGCCGCCCAAAGCAATACGATGCAAACTATTTGAAATTTGGATAACGGCTTTCTCATTTGCCTGCTTTCTTTTTATATACAATGGCGTCAATTACCGCTACTGCGGTGATATTGACGATATCGCGTACTGAACTCTCGAAATCGGTGAAATGAATAGGTTTGTTCAATCCCATCTGGATAGGACCAATCAGTTCTGTCTCGCTATTCATTGTTTGTAATAGTTTGTAAGCAGAGTTGGCCGAACTGAGGTTTGGGAATACGAGTGTATTCACTTCTTTCCCTTTCAGGCGGGTGAAAGGATATTTGGCGTCACGCACCGTGCGGTTCATGGCAAAATTTACCTGCATCTCACCGTCAATGGCAAGATCGGGATAGTTTTGCTGCATATACTCCACGGCTTCGTGTACCTGTACCGGACTGCCTTCGGTATCTGCTCCGAAATTGCTGTAGCTCAACATGGCTATTACCGGTGTGTGATTAAAGAAACGCACGGTGTTTTCGGCCAATTTGGCCACGTCTATCAGTGTTTCCCTGTCGGGATGGCGGTTTATCAGCGTGTCTGCCAGAAAGTACGTCCCTTTTTTGGAATTCAATATGTGCATTGTTCCGAAATGCTTGAATTCCGGACGAATGCCGATAACCTCCTTTGCTACTTTGATTGTATTGCTGTATTTGGTGTAAAGGCCGGTGATGAAAGCGTCCGCCTCTCCGGTTTCTACCATCATCATGCCGAAATAGTTGCGTTCGAACATCTTGTCGTTGGCCTCTTCGTAGGTAGCGCCTTCGCGGGCACGTTTTTCCGAAAGAATACGGGCATACCGTTCGCGGCGTGGCGCTTCATCGGGATGGCGCAAATTTACGATTTCAATTCCTTCAAGGCTGAGGTCGATCTCTTGTGCCAATTTTTCGATGGCTTCATCATTTCCTAATATAATGGGATGGCAGATTCCTTCTGCCTTTGCTTCGACAGCGGCTTTCAGCATGTTGGGATGGATGCCTTCTGCAAACACTACGCGCTGCGGGTTGCGGCGGGCAGTATCGTAGAGTTGGCGCGTCAGTTTGCTTTCATATCCCATCAACTCGCGCAATTGCACTCTATAGGCGTCCCAGTTTTCTATCTTCTTGCGGGCCACTCCGCTTTCCATGGCAGCTTGGGCCACGGCACATGAAACCTCGGTGATGAGGCGAGGGTCTACGGGTTTCGGTATGAAGTATTCGGGGCCGAAAGTAAAGTTGTTTACGTGATATGTCTCGTTAACGACATCCGGTACAGGCTGTTTGGCCAGATTGGCAATGGCGTGTACAGCGGCAATTTTCATCTCTTCGTTGATGGCTTTTGCTTGCGTGTCGAGGGCGCCACGGAAGATATATGGGAATCCGATTACGTTATTTATCTGGTTGGGATAGTCGGAACGGCCGGTAGACATCAGCACGTCCGGTCGTGCCGCCGTGGCATCTTCATAGGATATTTCCGGAGTAGGATTGGCAAGGGCGAATACAATCGGATGTTCGGCCATGCTACGCACCATGTCTTGTGTCAGCACATTGCCTTTTGAGAGTCCGAGGAAAACATCGGCCCCTCTGATTGCTTCGGCCAATGTGTGTACGTTGCGGCGGTCGGTGGCGAAATAGCGCTTTTGTTCGGTCAGATTCTCGCGGTCGTCGGTGATGACTCCTTTGCTGTCCAGCATCAGGATATTTTCGCGGCGTGCACCGAGCGCTTCATACAATTTTGTACATGAGGTGGCCGAAGCACCTGCTCCGTTCACCACGATTTTTACGTCCTCAATCTTCTTGCCCGCCACTTCGAGCGCATTCAGCAGTCCGGCACCGGAGATGATGGCTGTGCCATGCTGGTCATCATGCATTACGGGGATGTCCAGCTCTTCTTTCAATCGGCGCTCGATTTCGAAGCATTCGGGTGCTTTGATGTCTTCCAGATTGATGCCTCCGAATGTGGGGGCGATGGCTTTGACGGCTTCGATAAATTTGTCAGGGTCTTTTTCGTTCACTTCGATATCGAAGACGTCGATGCCCGCATAGATTTTGAACAACAAACCTTTCCCTTCCATCACAGGCTTGCCGCTGAGAGCACCGATGTCGCCTAATCCGAGCACTGCGGTGCCATTGGAGATAACGGCTACCAGATTTCCTTTTGCCGTATATTTATAAGCATCTTGCGGATTTTTCTCGATTTCAAGACAAGGTTCCGCTACGCCCGGAGAATAAGCGAGCGAGAGGTCGGTTTGGGTACTATAGGGTTTGGTGGGCACTACTTCAATCTTACCCGGTTTGCCTTGTGAATGATAAAGCAAGGCTGCTTCTTTGGTTATCTTAGCCATGGTAAAACATTAAATTGGTTATAAATTGACCACAAATGTAGGGATAAAAGTTTTAGAATGGTAGTTTAGCGTGAGTGAAATATCTTTTTTTATTATAGTTTTTCGCTTTACGATATAAAAATGAAGACGCAGGGAATTGTTTCTGTATAGATATTAAGTTTATGTGTCTCCTAAACTAATCCTATGAAAAACTCTCTGCGTCTTCGTTTTTTAGTTTTATTTCAGTGCCTGTTCGATATCGGCTATGATGTCGTCTACATTTTCTATACCTACGGAAAGACGAATCAAATCGGGACGCACGCCGGCCGCCATCAGTTGTTCGTCCGTAAGCTGACGGTGCGTATGGCTGGCAGGGTGTAGCACACAGGTGCGGGCATCGGCTACGTGGGTGACGATGCTCACCAGTTGCAATGAGTCCATAAATTGGGTTGCCACATTGCGTCCTCCTTTCAATCCGAAAGTGACAACACCGCATGAACCGCCGGGTAGATATTTCAGTGCCAGGGTGTGATATTTGTCTTCCGGCAGACCGCTGTAATTCACCCATGCTACCTTATCGTTGTGTGAGAGAAACTCGGCTACTGCTTGTGCATTCTTACAATGTTGCGGTACGCGCAAGTGCAAAGTTTCCAAACCGATGTTCAGCAGAAAAGCGTTCTGCGGAGACTGGATACTGCCGAGGTCACGCATCAGTTGGGCTGTAGCTTTGGTGATGTAGGCCATCTTGCCGAAACTTTTTGTATAAATCAGTCCGTGATAAGAGTCGTCCGGTGTACACAAGCCGGGAAACTTGTCGGCATGTGCTTCCCAGTCGAAATTACCGCTGTCTACAATGGCGCCTCCTACGGAAGTTGCATGTCCGTCCATGTATTTGGTGGTGGAGTGGGTTACGATATCGGCTCCCCATTCAAAAGGGCGGCAGTTGATGGGGGTAGGGAAAGTATTGTCCACAATCAGAGGAACACCGTGGCTGTGAGCAATACGCGCAAACTTCTCGATGTCAATCACTTCCAGTGTAGGATTGGAGATGACTTCACCGAACAGTGCTTTGGTGTTGGGGCGGAAAGCTGCTGAGATCTCTTCTTCCGGAGCGTCGGGATTGACGAAAGTTACGTCGATGCCCAGTTTCTTCATCGTAACGCAAAAGAGATTGTATGTGCCCCCGTAGATGCAGGAAGAACATACCAGGTGGTCGCCTGCCTCGCAGATATTGAACACGGCGTAGAAGTTGGCCGCCTGTCCGCTGGAAGTGAGCATGGCGGCCACACCACCTTCAAGGGCGGCTATCTTGGCAGCAACAGCATCGTTCGTGGGATTTTGCAGACGAGTGTAGAAATATCCGCTGTCTTCGAGGTCGAATAGACGTGCCATTTGTTCGCTGGTTTCATATTTGAAAGTAGTGCTTTGGTAGATGGGAAGTACACGAGGTTCTCCTTTTTTAGGTGTCCATCCGGCTTGCACGCATAGCGTTTCCGGTTTGAATTGCTTTGCCATAATGCTTTTGTATTAAGTTTATTGTCAATTAACGTTGTAAGTCGTCGCAAAAGTAAGGAAAATAATGTATTTTTGCCTTCCATAAAGAAAAAATACAGTGAAAATGGTTCGAATATACCTCTTTTTGTTATTTATATTGACATTTATTATTTCCATTCAGGCTCAGCAGGTAACTGATACTCCAAAATCCGGCGAAGGCATTTCTTCTTTTCTAAAGCGCAACAATCGTCCGGGAAAAACATACTATAAGAGGTTTCTTGAATTGAATAGGAAGTGTTTGAACGGGAAAGAAGAATTGCAATTGGGGGTGAAATATGTGTTGCCTCCATTGAAGAATGGAGGAAAAAATGTTTCGATCAAAAAAAACGTAGCGGTTGGAGGTAATGATTTGAGAGACGGGCGGCAAACTGCCTCTGAACAAGATTCTGTAAAAGACAATCTTCTGAGAGGTGAGGTATCCGAAGATACATTGTTTGAGGAGAAGACTGTGGCAGATGTTGTTTTGCAAGAAACGACAAAAGAAGATACGGACGTTTTTGAACCTTCTTCTCTGCAAACCTCCCGCAAGCGAAAAGGATTTGTCCGAGAACCGCTCTTCGGGAAAGCGCTTGCCGATGTGCGTGTCAGTGGAAAGCGTTTGCAAGGTGCTTGTTTTTATGTGGTGGGCGGGCATGGAGGCCCTGACCCCGGTGCTATCGGGAAAATAGGCAATGTGGAACTCCATGAAGATGAATATGCTTATGATGTGGCTTTGCGCTTGGCACGCAATCTGATGGAGGAAGGGGCGGAAGTGCGCATCATTATTCAGGACTCTAAAGACGGCATTCGCGAAGATAAGTACCTCAGCAACAGCAAAAGAGAAACATGTATGGGAACTGCCATCCCCTTGAATCAGGTAGCTCGCTTGCGACAACGCTGCGAACGCATTAACGAGCTTTATCGTAAGGACCGTAAAAAATATAAGTATTGTCGTGCCATTTTTTTACATGTAGATAGCCGCAGCAAAGGAGCGCAGACAGATGTGTTCTTCTATCACTCCCCCAAAAGCTCTTTAGGGAGGAAACTGGCCACTACCATGAAGAATACTTTTGAGTCGAAGTACGGCAAGCACCAGCCTAATCGTGGTTTTAGCGGTACCGTCAGTGGACGGAACCTTTACGTAATGCTCAATACTTCTCCCGTTTCTGTTTTTGTGGAATTGGGCAACATTCAGAACGCTTTCGATCAACGTCGTTTTGTAATCAGCTCCAATCGTCAGGCTTTGGCAAAGTGGATGATGGAAGGTTTTATGGTGGATTATAAGAAATGAGCTGAATACGAATAATAAAACACTAAAGGCCTTCCCTATTCAGTAACCGGCGTTTTGCCTCCAGCCCACCGGCATATCCCGTAAGCGAATGGTTGCTGCCGATGATACGATGGCAAGGTATAAAGATGGAAATGGCGTTCGCCCCATTGGCATTGGCTACAGCACGTACCGATTTCGGCTCGCTCAACTGTTCGGCAAGTGCTCCATAAGAAACAGTCGTCCCATAGGGAATCTCTTGAAGCTTCTGCCATACCCTCTTCTGAAACTCCGTACCAATAAGAAGTAAAGGGATATCGAACACAGTTCGTTTTCCGTCAAAATACTCATCCAACTGCCTACAAGCCTTTTGAAGCACGTCTGACATTTCTTCTTTATAATCAGCTTGCAAGAGCCTTTTCAGCCGTCTGTCAACCCTGTCTCGATGTTTTGCTGCTGCCCAATCGCAAAGACATAGTTTTTCTTCGAACGAGCCTATTATAAGTTCGCCGCAAGGAGAATGATAATAATGTATCCGAATTACATTCTTTTTTTCCATAACCACAATAGTTGGTTCACAAAGATATGTTTTTTTCGGCAAAGCTTATATAGGGCGTATTCTTTTTCTAAATTCTGTAAAAGTGATAACAGAAAAATATTCAGGCATGCCGTGTGGAACAGAATACAACATTCTGCTTTGCAGGCAAATTCCTTTGTCCCAAAGCAGAATGGTAGTCTTTAGAAATCTTTTGGAGGAAGTTATGGCGTTTACAGAATAGCCTTCAATTGCGCAGCCATTTGTTCCTGTACCTCTTGTGCTGCCTTTCGTGCGGCAGCGGCAAAGTTTTCTGTTTTATCCGCATAGATGATGCCGCGACTGGAGTTGACTATTAGTCCGCACATCCGGTTCATTCCATATTTGCAGACTTCTTCCAGCGAGCCGCCTTGCGCTCCGATGCCCGGAACCAGCAGGAAATGTTCGGGGACAATCTTACGGATGTCCTCGAAAGCACGGCCTTGCGTGGCACCGACCACATACATCATTTGTTCGTCGCCCGCCCACTCTTGCGACTTGCGCAGCACTTTCTCGAAGAGACGTTCGCCATTGGCGTCGGCTGTCAGCTGGAAGTCATGCGAACCCTTATTGCTGGTGAGTGCAAGCAGGATGACCCATTTCTCCTTATAAGTAAGGAAAGGAGTGACGCTGTCTTCACCCATATAAGGGGCTACGGTCACGGAGTCAATCTCCAACTCTTCAAAGAAAGTGCGGGCGTACATGGCGGAAGTGTTGCCGATGTCGCCGCGTTTGGCATCGGCAATGATGAATTGGTCGGGGTAGTTCTGCTTGATGTAGTTCACCGTTTTCTCAAAAGCAATCCAACCCTTCACGCCCATGCTTTCGTAGAAGGCGAGGTTAGGCTTGTAAGCGATGCAAAGGTCGGCAGTAGCATCGACGATGGCTTTGTTGAAGGTGAATATAGGATCTTCCTCTTTCAGCAGGTGTTCCGGTATTTTCTTGATGTCTGTATCCAGACCAACGCAAAGAAAAGACTTCTTGCGCTTTATGTTCTCAAACAATTCTTGCTTATTCATTGGGGTATCTTCTGTTTAATTCAGGGAATGTTTCTCTTTCAGTGATTACAATTCGCTTTCTTTAAGCCTTTCCGCATTCTCGGCAACAATCAGATGGTCGATGCAGTCTTGTATGTCGCCGTCCATAAAGGCGGCAAGGTTATAGATGGTGTAATTGATGCGGTGGTCGGTGATGCGCCCTTGCGGATAGTTGTATGTGCGAATCTTGGCGGAACGGTCGCCGGTGCTGACCATTGTCTTACGTTTGGAGGCGATGTCATCGATGTATTTCTGATGTTCTTTGTCGTAGATGAACGTGCGCAGACGAGAGAGGGCGCGCTCCTTGTTCTTGGGTTGGTCGCGCGTTTCGGTGCATTCGATGAGGATTTCCTCTACGGTGCCGGTAAGCGGATTTTTCCAATTATAGCGCAGGCGCACGCCGGACTCTACCTTGTTGACGTTCTGTCCGCCGGCGCCACCGCTTCGGAAGGTGTCCCACTTGATTTCGCCTTCGTTGATGACGACGTCGAACTCTTCCGCTTCGGGCAACACAGCCACGGATGCGGCGGAGGTGTGTACGCGCCCTTGTGTTTCGGTGGCGGGTATGCGTTGTACCCGATGTACTCCCGACTCGTATTTGAGCGTACCGTACACGTTATCGCCCGTCACCGAGCAGATGATTTCCTTGAAACCGCCCGCGGCACCTTCGTTGGCGCTGGACACTTCGAGCTTCCAGCCTTTGATGTCGCAGTATTTGCTGTACATGCGGAAGAGGTCGCCGGCAAAAATAGCGGCTTCGTCTCCTCCCGTTCCTCCACGTATTTCGAGGATGGCATTACGGCTGTCCTGCGGGTCGGCGGGTACGAGCAGCAGCTTTATTTGTTCTTCCAGTTCGGGAAGTCGTGTTTGGCAGGCGTCCAGTTCTTCCCGTGCCATCTCGCGCATTTCGGGGTCTGTTTCGTTGGCGATGATTTCTTTGGCTTCGTCAATGCCGCCAAGCATCTGCATGTATTCTTTGCGGGCGCTCATCAGGTCGCCCAGCTCTTTGTATTCTTTGGTAAGTTTGACGTAGCGTTTCTGGTCGGCAATCACTGCCGGGTCTGTAATCAGTGTGGATACTTCCTCGAAGCGGGCTACGAGGCCGTCGAGTTTCTCCAGTAAGGTATTGTTGTCTGCCATCGGATTATTCTAATGCTTTGCTTGCTGAATTCAATCGTACAATTTTACTCCAATCAATACTGCCATCTTCTAAGCAATAATTTATAATAAACTCTTTGGTTATTTTATTAATCATCTTACCATATTCTATCTGATATTCATCATTTTGTTCTTTAGCATTGACTGATAATGGTTGAATAATATCTGTGTAGAGTGTCTTTTCTCCGGATATAAAGAACCAAAAGTCTTGACCGCAGTATTTTAGATAATCACCTTTGTCAGGCTGGTTATCTTTACCATAGCAACACCCATTAATAGCACGGATATTCAGACCGGAATTGCTGGTACGTAGTGTCTTCTGAGCAGTTCTAAAATCATCGCGCATCTTGCTGATTTGTGTACTGTTTCCCCAATGAGGCCCTGATTTAATGGAAACGATATATCTGATGTTTTCTTTGTCAAATTCTAAATCTATTCCTTTAGTTGATGATTTACGTCCGGCATATACTTGAGAACAAACAAATATTGCTAACCCTTCCAACCAATCCCCGAATATGGTTTCTTCAGCAGATGATATGTATGCATCTGCGAAGCTTTTTACGATTTCGGGGGCTGTTGTTAAATGTTTGGCTTTAAATAGATAGGGATTTTTCCTTTTTATAAAGTCATCTAATTGCAAATTTTCTAATTTGTTTATTCTATTCTGATGAAAAAAGGGTATATTGTTTTCCACGTATTGAGTAACTAGATTTATTAATGACTTGTTCATGGGATTTAGATTTTATTGTTGATATTTTCTCAAATGATGTTTTTACTAAATTATAATAATCGGGTAATAGCTCAATGCCAATACTATTTCTATGTAGCTTAGCTGCTACGATATTAGTTGTTCCACTACCCATGAAAGGGTCAAGTACGCAATCTCCTACTTGGGTAAATAGATTAATAAACCATGTCGGTAGTGTTTCTGGAAAAGTGGCACTATGCTTTTTATTATTGCATTCTGTGGCCAGATGCAATACATTTGTGGGGTAAGTCATATCGCGTCCTATCCAATTAGAAATGTTTTTGCCAAAGCCACTTGATACCTTTGAATTATCTCTATGTAGGTCTGTTTCGCTTAGATTCTTTAAGCGACTTTTTGCCCAATCACCAACAGGAATCATGACTGAATCTTGATACATGTTAAACTGTTTGCTTTTGTTGAATTGCAGTAAACGCTCCCAGGCATCTCGAAATCGGTTTGGCCATTTGCCCGGATAGCAATTTTTTTTATGCCAAATAAATTCTTCTGTCCATAGCCAGCCTTGTTTTTTCATTTCCAATATTAATTCTATTACATAAGTGCTACGTTCACCGTTCACTACTTTCTCTTTAATATTTAAGATGAATGTTCCTGTAGGCTTTAGTACGCGCAACAATTCTTCAGATATGGGCAAAAACCATTCTACATATTTATCTACACTGATACCTCCATAGGTACTTTTTCGCTGGTCTGCATAGGGAGGAGAGGTGACTATTAGATCAACAGAATTATCTGGTAGATATTTAAGCTCATTCTTACAGTCTCCCAAATATATTTCTACCTTAGGATATTGGCTTATTTGTTCCATTTTAATATTTTAAATCTCTAATTTTTTCAATCAAAGCATATATACAAAACACGATTTTCTTTTTCATCTGCTACACCATTTGTCTTAGCTTAGCGGCTTTTCATCAACCATGTCACTAATCCGGCCAACAGGAAAATGAGGACGATAAGCAATGCCCATCTCCATTTAGGCGTTTTTTTGTTTTTATTGTTGAATTTGAAATATTTCTCGCCTATGTAGGGAACTACGAGGGCAGGTGTCAAATACATCAGGTTCTTTAAAAACGGCCACTCCAACCTCAGAGCAATGTATATCCCTACTGAGGCCATGGCTGTGAAGCCGATGAGCAACAGGCATCCTTTTCGTTCTTTTTCCATCGTCTGGGAGGCCGGATTAATATTTGAACTCTCCGAACTCACTCCTTATCACCAATTCCTTCCGGTCGCTCTCTTCGATGCGTCCCACAACGCGTGCGTCGATATCGAAGCTGCGGCTGATGGCAATCACCTCTTCGGCATGTTCGGGCGAGAGGTAGACTTCCAAGCGGTGCCCCATATTGAACACTTTGTACATCTCGCTCCAGTCCGTGTCGCTTTGTTCCTTGATGGTCTTGAACAGAGGGGGAACGGGGAAGAGATTGTCTTTCACCACCCGGATGCCGTCGCCCACAAAGTGCAGTATTTTGGTCTGTGCGCCACCCGAGCAATGCACCATGCCGTGAATTTCGGGGCGGAGGGCGTCGAGCAACTTCTTTACTACCGGAGCGTAGGTGCGGGTGGGAGAGAGGACCAATTTCCCCGCGTCCAAGGGACTGCCCGGAACGGAGTCCGTCAGCCGTAGCGCACCGCTGTACACCAACTCATCGGGCACGGCCTTGTCATAGCTTTCGGGATATTTCTCTGCCAGATATTTGGCGAATACATCGTGACGAGCCGAGGTCAGTCCGTTGCTGCCCATGCCGCCGTTGTATTCTTTTTCGTACGTGGCTTGTCCGTAAGAAGCAAGACCCACAATCACGTCGCCCGGACGGATATTGGCATTGTCTATCACTTCAGCGCGCTTCATGCGGCAAGTCACGGTAGAGTCCACGATGATGGTGCGCACAAGGTCGCCCACGTCGGCAGTCTCGCCACCGGTGGCATATACCCCCACGCCCATTTTGCGAAGCTCGGCAAGAAGCTCGTCCGTACCATTGATGATGGCTGAAATCACTTCGCCCGGAATCAGCAGCTTGTTGCGTCCGATGGTGGAGGATACCAGAATATTGTCTACGGCACCTACACAGAGCAGGTCGTCGATGTTCATGATCAGGGCATCTTGCGCTATGCCTTTCCATACCGAAAGGTCGCCGGTTTCTTTCCAGTACATGTATGCCAAAGAGGATTTTGTGCCTGCACCGTCGGCATGCATGATGTTGCAATACTCCGGATCGCCGCCCAGTATGTCGGGGATGATTTTGCAGAAGGCCTGTGGGAAAATACCTTTGTCGATATTCTTGATGGCGTTGTGCACATCCTCTTTCGAAGCGCTGACGCCTCGCATCATGTATCGTTGGTTACTCATGAGATATGTATGTTTGTTATCGATTGATAGTGCAAAGATAGTGCAAAATGAAAGTTGTGCAAAATAAGTTCGCTTATTTTACATTGCTGAAACATCCTCTTCGTCCTCCCTCTCTTCCGACTGATTTACTTACACATTTGCGGGATTCCTGCCATTCTTACTATCGAATCTTTGTTCGCAGTGCGCGAATGTCTGTCCGCACAGTGCGAACGTCTATCCGCAGTGCGCGGATTTATATTCGCAAGGCGCGAACAGAGATTTGTTCAGCCTGCGTACAAGTTTACTCCTAACTTCATACAAGTTTATTCTATGGATGCAGCAACTTTATTCTATAGATACAGTACATAAATCTATCATCGCTATCCATTCAGGCCGATTGATTTGGTATTCACTGTGTATCTATGAACACAGGCATTGCGGATGCATTTATGCGAAGCCGTTGAAATCTGCAATATCCATGGACAGATATTGTAGATATAAAAGTGATATATTGGAAAGTTTTATCGGATGTCAATGAAAAACATATATATGCCATCTTCCCGGCATGAATCCGCTTCAAAGAAAATAAAAGGCACGAATCGCGCCAATTAGTGCGGGTCTCTATGAGTAGAACCCGTTAATTTGCGTGATCCGTGCCTGAGAATGAAGACTTTTCTTGCACAGCCTTCAAACTTGGGGGAGATTAGAACTGCACCTGCGGAGCCTGTTCTGTACCTTCGGCTGCCTCGAAGTAAGCACGCTTGCTGAAGCCGAACAGCCCAGCGATAATGCTCTTGGGGAAGCGGCGGATGGAAGTGTTGAACTCTTTGGCGGCATTGTTGAAGTTGGTACGTGCCACGTTGATGCGGTTTTCCGTACCTTCCAATTGTGCTTGCAACTCAAGGAAATTCTGGTTGGCCTTCAGGTCGGGATAATTCTCGGTGATGGCGAGCAGTTTGCCGAGAGCCGATGTGACGGCACCTTGCGCTTTCTGATATTCGGCCAATTTCTCCGGTGTCAGTTCGTCGGCGTCTACTTTTATCTGCGTGGCCGCACTGCGTGCCTGTATCACTCCTTCGAGCGTTTCTTTCTCGTGCAAGGCATATCCTTTTACGGTACTTACCAAATTGGGAATCAAGTCTGCCCGGCGTTGATATTGTGTTTCTACGTTCGACCATTGTCCGCTGACGTTTTCGTCCATGGTCACCAGCCCGTTGTAGCCACTGATGCCCCAAATGACAATGAGAGCCACAACCGCAATGATGATAATGTTTGCTTTCTTCATACTTTTCTCTTTTATTGGATGTTATACAAATGATTGTTTAAAACCGTGATCCGGCACCACCGCCTCCGCCTCTTCCGCCGCCAAAACTTCCTCCACTGAAGCTTCCTCCACCAAAACCTCTGCCGCTACCTCCGCTGAACGTGCCTCCTCCGCCAAAGATTGTCGGGCCGCTACTTCCACCGCCACGATAAGTCTCGTCATACGATTGTTGGCGTCGCACCACTTTATGTCCGCAGTTCAAACAGATAAACGTCACATCTTCCGTTTTCAGTCCTTTGTTTTTATGTACGAGCACGCTGTTGTGGCGTTGTAGTTTGTGTTGTCCGCAGTTCGGGCATTTGGTGGTTTTGCGGTGGGAACGGATGCCGGCCGCAACGGCAATGAGCAGAAGTCCGAGGAAAACCAACAGTAGCTTTCCGGCCGATAAACCGTCTTCTTGATTGGCGTCATTCGTCATGCTGCCGTCAAGACGCGCGCGCACAGCCCGTACACCTGCCATCATGCCGGCATCCCAGTTTCCGTCTTTCAGAAAGGGAATCATTTCTTCAGACTGGATGCGTTTGCAGATGGCGTCGGGCAAATCGCCTTCCAGCCCGTAGCCTGTATAGAATTGGATGCAACGCTGGTCGGTGACAAGCAAAAGGATGAGGCCGTTGTCTTTTCCTTTCTTTCCCACTCCCCATTCGTTGAGCAAACGGTGCGAGAAGTCGAAACAATCGTCATCGCCGATGGACGGAACCACGGCCACTACCGTTTCAATGCCGGTCTCCTGCTCTAAGGCATACAGCATGTGGTCTATGCTGTCGCATGCAGCTGCCGAGAGAATGTCGGCAGGGTTGCATACGTAGCGTGTCTTGTCTTGAAGATGAACTTTGGGAATATTGTTCGTGGTGTATATCGTCTGTGCTTGCATGGCCGTGAGCAAGCACAGAAGGATTGTTATGGAAATGAATCGTTTCATACATCGGCTGTTTGTTGCAGCGAAGATAAGAAAAAACAATTCAATGTATATACCTTTCTACAAAATTCTTTACTCGCTTTGTATATTCCTGCGGATAATTCTTGTAAGATTCGGCATGTGCGGTGCCCGGAACAATCCATAATTCTTTATCGCTGCGTCTTGCCTCATAGAGTGAATGAACCATCGTTGCAGGCACGTACGTATCGGCTTCTCCGTGGATAAAGAGCATGGCTTGTTTGGCGTGAGGGCTTTGTATTTGCTTCAAAGCGGAAGCCTCGCCGAACGTCCAGCCGTATTTTATCTTGCATAGCAGACTTGTGGTGTATAATAGCGGAAATTCCGGTAAGCCGAATTGTTGCTTCAATTGGTATGCAAACTCATCCCACACGCCGGTGTAGCCGCAATCTGCCACGTAGCATATAATGTTATGACTGTCATCCTGATTGTATCCCGACATCATCATGGCAGTGGCTGCTCCCATGGAGACGCCATGCAGCACTATCTGCAAAGAATATCCGTATTCTGTGATTTCCTGCCATGGACGGCCATTAACATATATAGTGCTTTCCTGCGCATGATAAGGCTTCTTGAAGAGATCTGAAGCCACATTCCTCCACCTTATTATATCCTGGCAGTCTTTCCATCCCATTTGTATGGCGTTGCCTTCGCTCAAGCCATGGTTTTGCAAGTCGGGTAACAGGATGTTGTATTTCAATTCTTTGTTATACATATAGCCTATCATCAGCATGCGGACGGCATTGTCCGTATAGCCGTGTACAATGATGGCTGTTTTGTCGGTAGGTTCGGGCGCCTCGGCAAAGAGCGCGTGCAGTTTCTTCCCTTCGTCATTGACAATGAATGTGTCGCGCAAGGCACCGATGGCTTGCAGACTGTCTGCCCAAGGCTGGATGAAAGGATACTCGTTGAACATATACTTATAAGATCCTGCAATGTCTTTCCCTTTGTTGTATCTCGGAGTCAGTGAATAATGGAGCATATAAAAACTTCCTCCAATAAGAGCGGAGAGAATCAATACCGACATTCCAGCCAGACTATATTTGAAAGTTCTTCTCATCGCTTTGTTATTTCTTCCAGATTTCCCATGCGGCGAAAGCTTGCAATAACAACATTTCCAGTCCGTTCTTGGTGACTGCTCCTTGTGCCTGTCCTTTTTTCATGAAAAGTGTTTCGTTAGGGTTATAGAGCAAATCATAAAGCAAGTGGTCGGAGGTGAGTTGCTCGTAGGGGATGTCAGGACAAGAATCCACTTTAGGGAACATCCCTACAGGAGTGGTATTCACTATGACGGTGTGCGAGGCCATCACTTCGGGGGTCAGTTCTTCGTAAGTCAGATACTTCTTATCTTTTTTGGTACGTGACACGAATGTGCTTTCTATCCCAAGATTTCTTAAGCCGTGATATACAGCTTTCGACGCACCTCCTGTGCCGAGAATCAGCGCTTTCTTATGATGGGGTTGCAGCAGAGGCTCGATGGATTGGGTGAAGCCGATGACGTCTGAATTATATCCAATCAGTTTCACTTTCCCTTTAGGCAGGCGGACAATTTTGATGACATTGACCGCACCTATCTTAGCAGTATCCTTATCCAGTTCGTCAAGAAAAGGAATCACTTGTTCTTTATAAGGAATAGTAACGTTGAGACCGCAGAGGTCAGGATTTTCCTCTATCACTTCTATAAAATTGCTAATCTTGGGAATCTCGAAGTTTATGTATTCGGCATCGATGTTCTCTGCTTTGAATTTTTCATTGAAGTATCCGATGGAGAACGAATGCCTCAACGGATAGCCTATTAAACCGTATTTCTGCATGATGTCCTTATTTGGTTGTTACACAAAATTTTGCTGATACATAAATTATCCCTTACCAATCTTCTCGTCTTTTTCTTATTTTTCGGCCACGTATAGTGTGCATACCCCGAAAGTCAGCCGCTTGAAGTGCACTTTACCGAATCCTGCCCGGAGGATGACTTCCTGCATCACTTCTCCTTGCGGAAAGGCGCGGATGCTTTGCGGCAGGTAGGTATAAGCGCTGTTGTCTTTCGATATGCATTTGCCGAGCAAGGGGATGACTGCTACGGAATAGATGGAGAATAATTGTTTCATCGGGAAACGCTCCGGAGTGGAGAGTTCGAGAATGACAAGGTGTCCGCCGGCTTTGAGCACGCGGCAAATTTCGGATAATCCCTTGTCCAGCCCGTCGAAGTTGCGAATGCCGAAAGCTACAGTCACGGCATCGAAACTGGCGTCGGCAAAGGAGAGCGAGAGGCAATCCTCCCGGGCGAAGGAAATCTTGTCCGAGAGGTGAGCCTTGCTTACTTTTTCACGTCCCACGTTCATCATGCCTTCCGATATATCGATGCCAACCAATGCGTCGGGCTGAAGTTCGCGGCATGCAAGAATGGCGAAGTCGCCCGTGCCGGTTGCCACATCCATGATGCGGCGCGGACGGAAAGGCCGGAGAACGTCGATTGCTTTTCTACGCCAACTGCGGTCCAGACCCATGGATAGAGTATGGTTCAGCCTGTCGTAGGCAGGGGCAATGTTGTCGAACATTTCCTCCACTTGTTCGCTCTTCGTACCTTCTTTGCCGTAAGGCTTGATGTGTTCCTGCGGGTAGTCCATTATTTCAAATAGGCTGTTACGTTCTTTTCGATTCTCTCGGCAATGTTTCCGGCATCCTCTTTGACAAATTTCTCACCGGTGATGTGCTCGTACAATTCGATGTAGCGTTCGCTGATAGAAGTTACGATTTCATCCGTCATTTCAGGAACCTGTTGTCCTGCTTTTCCTTGAAAGCCATTGTCCATCAGCCATTCGCGCACAAACTCCTTGGACAGTTGTTTCTGCGCTTCACCTTTGCTGAAGCGTTCTTCATAACCCTCGTAGTAGAAATAGCGGCTGGAGTCGGGCGTATGAATTTCATCCATCAGGTATATTTTCCCGTTGTGCTTTCCGAATTCGTATTTGGTGTCAACGAGAATCAGACCGCGTGCTGCCGCAATCTCTGTCCCGCGTCGGAAGAGTGCCAGCGTGTATTTCTCTAAGACGGCATACTCTTCGGGAGTAGCCAATCCTTTGGCCAATATTTCTTCTTTGGAGATGTCGGCATCGTGTTCGCCGATTTCCGCTTTGGTGGTCGGGGTGATGATGGGGGTAGGAAACTTCTGGTTTTCCTTCATGCCTTCGGGCAACTTTACGCCGCAGATTTCACGGACGCCGCTCTTGTAGGCACGCCATGCACTGCCGCAAAGATAGCCGCGTACAATCATTTCGATGGGAAACCCTTCGCACATTACGCCTACCGTCACCATCGGGTCCGGCGTAGCCATCTTCCAATTGGGGCAGATGTCGGTAGTGGCGTCCAGAAACTTGGCTGCAATCTGATTCAGCATCTGTCCTTTGAAGGGAATGCCTTTGGGCAACACCACGTCGAAGGCGGAAATACGATCGGTAGCCACCATGACCAACTTTTCACCGTTGATGTTATACACATCGCGCACTTTTCCGTGGTACACGCTTTTCTGTCCCGGGAAATGGAAATCTGTTTTAGTTAATGCTTTCATATTTGTTTCTGTTAAAATTGAACCATGTCTTGTTCATCGAAGTTCCAATAAGGATTGTAAGCCACTTCCCAATAGTAACCGTCCGGGTCTGTAAAATAGGCATGAAAACCGCCCCAAAATACTTTTTGCGGCTCTTTAACGATGCATGCCCCGGCTCTACGTGCCAGTTCTATGGTTTCGATAACTTCTGCTTCGCTCTTTACATTGTAAGCTAACGTAATGCCACTGAAACCGTTCACGATTTCAGGAGGATTTATGCTATTGATGTCCTGTGCTAAAAGCACCAAAGGATATAGTTCGAACTTTGTTCCTGTCGTATTGAAAAAGACAACGTTAGGAGCGTCTCCTTTTTCTTCAGTCAGAAATCCCAGCCCGTCACGATAAAACTTGAGTGACTGACGCATATCTCTTACTCCGAGGGCGATTACATTGATTCTATTCATGACTTTATATCATTACTTGAATTTAATATTGGATTCTTTTTCTTCTTTTCGTCTTTCCCGTTCCGCTTTGGCTTCCTTGTCAAAGTGTTCGTAGGCTTCTACTATTTGCGTCACTAACTTGTGGCGGACAATGTCTTTCTTGTTCAGTTCGATAAAGCTGATGCCTTTCACTCCTTTCAGAATCTTCAAAGCCTGCACCAGACCGGAAGTTTGAGATTGCGGCAGGTCAATCTGTGTCATGTCGCCCGTTACAATCATTTTGGTGTTCAGGCCCATGCGGGTGAGGAACATCTTGATTTGTTGCGTGGTGGTGTTCTGCGCTTCGTCCAGAATGACCACCGCATCGTTCAGCGTGCGTCCGCGCATAAAGGCAAGCGGAGCTATTTGGATGATGTTCAGCTCCATGTACTCTTTCAGTTTGGCGGCGGGTATCATGTCTTGCAGGGCGTCGTAGAGTGGCTGCAAGTAGGGGTCTATCTTATCCTTCATGTCACCCGGCAGGAATCCGAGCTTTTCTCCGGCTTCTACGGCAGGGCGGCTGAGGATGATTTTCTTAATCTCTTTGTTCTTCAGCGCCCGCACGGCCAGTGCAATGGCAGTGTACGTTTTTCCGGAGCCGGCGGGACCGATGGCAAACAGCATGTCGTTCTTCGCAAAGGCTTCTACCAGCTTCAGCTGGTTTTCGCTGCGCGGAATGATGGGTTTGCCGGCAACGCTGAACACAATGACGTTGCCTGACTTCTCGGCTTGCGGGGCATTGCCCTTGATGATGTCTATAATGACTTCCTCTTTCAGAGAGTTGTATTCGGCGCAATATTTCTCCAGCTTCGTGATGTTTTCTTCGAACGCGCACATCTCTTCTTCGTCGCCCAGCACTTTGATGACATTGCCGCGGGCCACGATGCGAAGTTTGGGATACAAAGCCTTTATCAGTTGCATATTGGCATTGTTTACGCCATAAAAGATGACGGGGTCGATATCCTCCAGAACAATCAGTTTTTCTATCATTGATATGTTTTAATCTTCAGATTGTATTTAAAAAGAAATGTTTTGCAAATGTAGCGAAACGTTCCGATAGTCATGTCGTTCCGATGGCTATTTTTTATGCTTTGTCTTTACCACGATACCTTTTCCGTTTTTAGTACAGCGGATGCATTCGCGGCGGAGCGTTCGTTCCTCTAAATTGAAGATGATATTCGGGTTGAAATGCTGTCCGTTGATGCGGGTTTCGAAGTGCAGATGTTCTGTACTGGCACGCCCGGTACGCCCGGTCAGTCCTATGGGTTGTCCGACTTGCACCGAATCTCCGCTTTTTACAAAATTCTTGAATTGATGGCTATAGACTGTTTCCAATCCTGTATTGTGTCGTATAACGATTACATTTCCATAAGCGCTGTAGGGTTTGGACATGCGCACTACTCCTGCAAATGCTGCGCGAATGGTGTCTTTGGCGTGTGTTTTGATATCCACGCCGGAATGTCTGCTTCTGTTGCGCCCATAGGGTGAAATAATTTTTCCGTTAGGCAACGGAAAAGAATAATCCTCATCGGATAAGCTTTCCAGATGGATTTCGTGAAGTTTACTGTGAAAGAACAGCCCGGGCGTTGCAACACGTATATGGTTGATTTCCATTTGGCTGAATGCAGGCTTCCGTTCTTGTGTCACAATGGTGGAAAGGGGGATTGATAAGAGTAAGATGAGAAGCGATTTCATAATCGGGAACTTTCTTTTTCATAAAAATATTGTATGCTGCCACCATCGGAGGAGGCGTACTTCCGTAGCAATTCTTGTGTCATTTCAGCGGCTTCAGGCAGGCCGTCTAAGCCATTGTAACCATTGATGATGACAAGTATGTGGTGAGTATTCAAGTCCATTTTTGTCCGCTCATGGTCACTGGTAGGTGTGCCTATGCCTCCGACGGAGTCCCGATATACAGGTAAGCCTTCAATGTTCAAGAAGCCTCGTCCGATGCCTTCGAACGATTCATCGGTGCGCCCGATGCCGAGTTCGAGTTGGAATCCTTCTATTTTGTCGGCATCAAAGCCTCCGATGGAGTAGCCGGTGCGCAAAGATACAAGATTGATTAAATCGACCAGTGTGTCAATTTGATAAAGGTTTAGTCCGCGCAAGAGTCGTCGACGCAATGCTTCGGCCGAAGGACGGTAACGGCTGGGGTCTTTGCCGCAGCGTTTGTAAGCTTCGCGGGTGGCGGTAATGACAGGCTGACACTTGATGCTGTCCGTTGTTTCACTGTTTCTTAACTCTTGGGTGAAGGCTTTGATTTCCTCCCATAGGCCTTCGCTGAAGGGGGTATTGGCTACTGCCGCGTATATGGCTGCACCTCTGAAAATGGGGCAGGCTTGTTTTATCTCTTCTGATACAGTAATCTTATACATAAATCATTTATTTATCATGATTCCCGACAGTATACGTCCAGATTTAGTTCCCAGCCGTCGTGCCGAAAAGAAATCCTCTTGTTGACTGAAAGTACAAATCCCGGCAGTTTCCACTTGTGTGGAAGATACGCCAAGGTCAAGCAGTTGCAGACGATTGGCTGCCCACAAGTCGATGTGATGTTTATGAGTTTCGGGCTTCCATACGGAAATATAGTCCATCGGAAAGCCGTTTTCCCGGAAAGCTTCGTATACTTCATCGCCTACCTCGAATGCGGAAAGAGAGATGCCGGGACCGATGCAGGCAATGAGTTCCTTTTCATCGGTATGAAAGAGTGTCCGCATGGTTTCTACATTGCGATGCAGAATGCGTTTTACTGTTCCTCTCCAGCCGGCATGGATGGCAGCTGCCACTCTGTGAGTTGGGTCATAGAGTAAAATAGGGATGCAGTCTGCTGTGGAAATGCAGATGCAGCAGCCCGTCTCACGGGTAATCAGCGCATCGATTCCTTGCAACATGACATACCGTTCCTTTTCCGTAGCTTGTCGATAACTTTTGTCTATCACAAGAGATTTTATACCATACACTTGGTAAGGGATGATAAGTTCTTCCGGACGTTGTGGCAGTCCTTCGCACAATATTTCCTGATTCTTCCGGACGCATGCTGTGTTATCGCCGGTGTAGGGCGTGCAGTTGAACGAGGCATAGTTACCTTGGCTACATCCTCCGTGACGGGTTGTTACAAAACAAGAAATGTCGGGATAGGAGGCAAGTACCTCATATCCCAACATCCTTTTATCGGTTGTGAGAGGAATCATTTTCCGTCTTCCTCCCAATCTTCTTCATATTCAAAATCCTCCAAATCCTCTATGTCATCCTCATCTTCCACATATTCTATGGTGATATCTTCACCTTCTTCTTTCAGCTCCTGTTGCAAGTGACCAAGGTCTTTGGCGCGATGGGCGATACTTTCCACTTTACTTTCCATCCGGTTGCTTTCTTTATTCAACTCTTCCCAAAGAACGTCTTTCAGCACAGATACGCCCATGCCGGAGATGGCAGATAAGAATATATGTGGAATATTTTCAGGAAGTGTAGGCTTTATCTCATCCATCAGTTCCTGATCCAGCATGTCACATTTGGTGACGGCCAATACACGCTGTTTGTCCAGCATTTCGGGGTTGAAATTTTTTAATTCATTCAGCAGAATCTCATACTCTTTGCGGATGTCATCACTATCGGCAGGCACCATGAAGAGCAGCAGTGAATTTCGCTCGATGTGTCGCAGAAAGCGTAAACCCAAACCGCGGCCTTGGCTGGCGCCTTCGATGATGCCCGGAATATCCGCCATGACAAACGATCTTCCTTCACGATAAGATACAATTCCCAGATTAGGTTCCATCGTGGTGAATGGGTAGTTGGCAATCTTGGGTTTTGCCGAAGACAATGCGGCAAGCAGAGTTGATTTTCCGGCATTTGGGAAACCTACCAGACCGACGTCTGCCAGCAACTTCAGCTCCATGATGACCGTCATTTCCTGCATGGGTTCGCCCGGCTGTGCGAAGCGGGGAGCCTGCCGTGTGGCTGTCTTGAAGTGGGTGTTTCCTTGTCCGCCTCGTCCGCCTTTCAGCAAGATGACTTCTTGTCCATGCTCCGTCACGTCGCAAAGGTATTCGCCGGTTTCAGCGTTGTAAACAACGGTGCCGCAGGGTACTTCGATTACTTTGTCGGCACCATCCTTGCCGGTACTACAGCTCTTAGAGCCGGATTCGCCGTGTCCCGCCATGATGTGGCGGTCGTAGCGCAAGTGCAGCAATGTCCAATAGTTACGGTTGCCACGCAGAATGATATGACCTCCTCGTCCTCCGTCACCTCCGTCTGGACCTCCATTAGGTACGTATTTCGCGCGCCTCATGTGTGTGGAGCCTCGTCCGCCTTTGCCGGAACGGCAGTATATTTTTACGTAGTCAACAAAATTTGATTCAGCCATGCTTCTTTAATAGTTGGAAGGGATAATATAGAATATTTCTTCGGAGACAGCTTCAGTAATGCTTCATTGCTTACCGCCCATTTTGTCGATTTCCGTGCAGATGTCGGCAAAGATACCTTCCATCGTGCCTAATCCTTTGATGTGTCGGTATTGACCCTCCGACTTGTACCAGTCGATAAGCGGTGCTGTCTGTGAGTGATAAACATTCAAGCGTTTCTTGATGGTTTCTTCGTTGTCATCAGCACGGCCGGAATCTTTTCCACGTTTGATGAGACGAACCATCAGCTCAGCTTCCGGAACTTCGAGGTCGAGCATGACACTCACTTCCTGTCCTCTCTCTTTCAGCATCACTTTCAACGCTTCTGCTTGTGCAATGGTTCTGGGAAAGCCGTCAAAAATAACCCCTTTGCTGTCTTCGAAACTGTCGAATACACTTGCCAGAATATCAATCATCAAGGAGTCGGGAATCAGTTGTCCTTGGTCGATGTAGTCTTTGGCTGTCTTCCCGAGCTCTGTTCCGTTCTTGATTTCCGCACGGAGCACATCTCCGGTAGAAATGTGGTTGATGCCATATTTCTCTACTATTCTTTCGCTTTGTGTTCCCTTGCCTGAACCGGGTGCACCGAAAATTACAATGTTCAACATTTTTTTTGAGTACGATTAATTATGTTATAATTCTTGTTTGTGGTTATTCCATTACCGTATAAATGTCGGGATAGTTACGTCCGAATCCGTCATAGTCCAATCCGTAGCCCACGATAAAGTCGTTCGGGATGTTCATGGCCACGTATTCTATGTTCAAGTCCACTTTAAGCTTTTCGGGTTTTACCAGCAACGAGGCAATGTGAATTTCTTTGGGATTCCGGGTGCCGAGGGTTTCCAGCAAGCGTTGCATGGTAAGCCCCGTATCCACGATGTCTTCTACGATGACCACAGTGCGGTCTGTGAGGTCTTCGTTGATGCCTATTACTTCCTTGATTACTCCGGTAGATGAGAGACCCTGATAGGAGGCCAACTTGACGAATGATATTTCACAAGGAATGGTGATGCGTTTCATTAAGTCGGAAGTAAACATGAACGAGCCATTCAGCACGCTGACAAACAGCGGGTTCTTTTCGGCCAGGTCACGGTTTATTTCGTTTGCCACGCGTGTCACTTCTCTCAGTATGTCCTGCTCCTTGATAGAGATAGAGAACTTTTTGTCTTTTATCTGTATGGTATCCATGAGATGGAATGTTTTTAGAAAGTTGGCACAAAAATACAATTTTTATTCTACTCTCCTTTACTTTTCTCGTCAATTTCATAGAGAGTATACCCGCGTATGCGCCCAACCACACTGCAAATATAAGAAATAAATTCAACTCACGATGCAGCATTTGTGAAGAACTGAAGAGGTTTGCCTAAAAACAAAAACCGCTTTTGGAAGCGGATTGTGGAGCGTATCGGACTCGAACCGATCACCTTAACACTGCCAGTGTTACGCTCTAGCCAGATGAGCTAACGCCCCTTTTTTAGGGATTGCAGAGTTGCTCTGCTTTTTTGATGGCGCAAAGATAATGCATTATTCTGAAATAATTGCTATGTTTGCGGAATAAATTGAAAAAAAACGTATCATGCTGATATATAATACAACGTATCATGTTGAAGAAGGGGATGAGAAGAACTTCTTGATTTGGATGCAGGAATATTATCTTCCTGAAGTAGAAAAAAAAGGAATGTTGCATACTCCCCGGATATTACGTATATTGAGCCACATAGAGAAGGGCAGTGTTTGCTTCTCTGTTCAATTCGAGGTGGGGGATTCTGCTCTTTTGCACCGTTGGCATCGGGAACAAGGAGCAGAACTGAATGGTGAACTGCAAAGGACATTTAAGGATAAAGTTATCGGCTTTCCTACTTTAATGGAGGTTATGGAGTGATACAACCGGTCAAAGAGAAGATTATTCTGGGCATTGACCCCGGTACGACTATTATGGGATATGGCGTATTGTGCGTGAAAGGAGTGAAGCCTGAAATGGTGGCTATGGGGATTATCGACCTTCGCAAGTTTAGCAACCACTATCTGAAACTGCGGCATATTCATGAGCGTGTGTTGGGGATTATTGAAGGCTACCTGCCGGATGAGTTGGCCATTGAGGCACCGTTTTTCGGAAAAAATGTACAGTCTATGTTGAAACTGGGCCGGGCACAAGGTGTGGCAATGGCAGTTGCCCTGAGCCGTGATATTCCGATCACGGAGTATGCGCCTCTGAAGATAAAGATGGCGATAACCGGAAACGGGCAGGCATCCAAAGAGCAAGTGGCAGATATGTTGCAGCGAATGTTGCATATCTCAAAAGAAGATATGCCGATATTTATGGATGCAACGGACGGACTTGCTGCTGCTTATTGCCATTTTCTGCAGATGGGGCGTCCGGCAGTAGAGAAAAACTATCACGGATGGAAAGACTTTATAGCCAAGAATCCGGACAAGGTGAAGAAATGAATCAGAGAATCCGGAAAAAGATATTTAAATAGCATATATATAATAATGTGTAATAGCATGAGACATCATCGTTATTATGAAGAACTGAAAATAAGATTATGAACTTGAAAGATTTAGCCATTATAGGAGTAACTGCAGCGACTGTTGCAGGTTGTGCTTCTGCCAAAAAGGAGTATGCTTCTTACGAATTATATCCGGTACGTTCGGGTAGTCTCACAGAGATGGAATACAGCCCGACCGTGACTCGTTTTTCTCTATGGGCACCTACGGCCGACGAAGTTCGTCTGATGTTGTTTGAAACTGGAGACGGTGGACATGCTTATGAGACTATCTCAATGCAGCTTTCTGAAGAAGGGACGTGGAAGGCAGATGTTGAGCGAGATATGAAAGGGAAATTTTATACTTTCAACGTGAAAATCAACGGTAAATGGTTGGGTGATACTCCGGGCATCAATGCTCGTGCCGTAGGCGTAAACGGCAAACGTGCGGCAATCATTGACATGAGGACCACCGACCCTGAAGGTTGGGCAGACGACAAACGTCCCGCGTTGGTTTCTCCGGCAGATGTGATTATCTATGAGATGCACCACCGGGATTTCTCAATAGACTCTTTATCCGGCATTCGGCATAAAGGTAAGTTCTTGGCGCTTACCGAGACGGGCACAGTGAACCCTGACAACTTGCCGACCGGAATCGACCACCTCAAGGAACTGGGCATCACGCATGTACACATCCTTCCTTCCTATGATTATGCTTCGGTTGATGAAACCAAGTTGAGTGAGAACAAATACAATTGGGGATACGACCCACAAAACTACAATGTGCCCGACGGTTCTTATTCCACAGACCCTTATACGCCCGAAGTACGTATCCGTGAATTCAAGCAGATGGTGCAGGCATTGCATAGAGCCGGCATCCGGGTGGTATTGGATGTGGTTTATAATCATACCTACAATACGTCCGACAGTAATTTCGAGCGTACGGCACCCGGCTATTTCTATCGTCAGCGACCCGATGGAACGTATGCCGACGGTTCGGCTTGCGGAAATGAGACGGCCAGCAATCGTCCCATGATGCGCAAATATATGATAGAATCCGTACTGTATTGGATGAACGAGTATCACATCGACGGTTTCCGTTTCGACCTGATGGGCATTCACGATATTGAAACCATGAACGAGATACGTAAGGCTGCAACGGCTGTCGACCCCACCGTTTTTATATATGGTGAAGGTTGGGCTGCATCGGCTCCGCAGATGGCGGCAGATTCTTTGGCCATGAAAGCCAACACATACAAGATGCCGGGCATTGCCGCTTTCTCCGATGAGATGCGTGATGCATTGCGTGGCCCGTTCAATGATAATCATCAAGGCGCCTTTTTGGCCGGTCTGCCGGGAGGAGAAGAAAGTATTAAATTTGGCATTGCAGGTGCGGTGAAGCATCCGCAAGTCAATTACGATTCCGTGAACTACAGTAAAGCTCCGTGGGCAGAACAACCAACGCAGATGATCGGCTATGTGTCTTGCCATGACGACATGTGTTTGGTGGACAGGCTTAAGGCGAGTGTTCCCGGCATAACTCCCGAAGAATTGGTGAAGTTGGATAAATTGGCACAAACGGCAGTGTTTACTTCGCAAGGAGTTCCGTTTATTTATGCCGGTGAGGAAGTAATGCGCGATAAGAAAGGAGTACATAACAGTTTTGAAAGTCCTGACTCCGTAAATGCGATAGATTGGCGTCGCAAGACACAGCATGCCGATGTATTTGCCTACTACAAAGGTTTGATACAACTGCGTAAGTCGCATCCGGCTTTCCGTATGGGCGATGCCGATATGGTACGCAGGCATTTGGAATTTCTTCCGGTAGAAGGTAATAATCTGATTGCTTTCCGGCTGAAAGACCATGCTAACGGAGACGGATGGGAAGAAATTATCGTGGTGCTCAATGCCCGCAAGGAACGTGCCCTCATTTCCTTGCCCGAAGGAAAATATATCGTGGTATGCAAGGATGGTTTCATCGACCGGCAGGGATTAGGCACATTGTATGGTGGCGAGATAGGCATCTCCGCACAGTCGGCAATGATCTTGTGGAAGTGATATGACGAATATTTCGCCTTGTTCCCCATTCAGGCAGTTTGGTGCAAAAAGCGTAGGTACGTTTGGTTGGGTATTGAAATAATAGGGATTCACTCGAAGATTGTATGATATAAATCGTTATATTTGTGACGTTAACCATCTTAACCATTATATCATGAAATTTTTTATTGATACGGCCAATCTGGAACAGATTCGGGAAGCCTATGATTTAGGTGTGCTCGATGGCGTTACAACCAACCCTTCGCTTATGGCCAAAGAAGGAATCAAAGGAGTAGATAATCAGCGTAAGCATTATGTGGATATCTGCAATATTGTGCAGGGAGATGTGAGCGCCGAAGTGATTGCCACCGATTACGAAGGTATCATTCGGGAGGGAGAAGAGCTGGCAGCTTTGAACCCCCACATTGTGGTGAAAGTACCTTGTATTGCCGACGGCATCAAAGCCATCAAATATTTCTCGGAAAAAGGCATTCGCACGAACTGTACATTGATTTTCTCTGTGGGACAGGCACTGTTGGCTGCCAAAGCCGGTGCCACGTATGTGTCTCCATTTGTGGGTCGGCTCGATGATATCAGTGAAGATGGCATTGCGTTGGTGGGCAAAATCGTTGAGATATATCGCTACTATGGTTATGCCACTCAGGTGCTTGCTGCTTCTATCCGTCATACGGCACATATCATTCAGTGTCTTGAAGTAGGTGCTGATGTGGCAACTTGTCCGCTTTCGGCCATCAAGGGATTACTCAATCATCCCTTGACGGATGCAGGCTTGAAGAAGTTTCTTGAAGACTACAAGCGGGTGAACAACTAATCGGCTTGGCTCTTAAAATATCCTATAAGCTTTTCTATTATCGTAAAAAAAGACCAATATCTGTGTGGATTAGAATAAAAAGATTTACTTTTGTCTCTCATGTTTAAGAGATGGAATAAGACACAGATGAAAGAAAGGCTTATAGGATTTATAAAGACTTACTGTTTGTTCGTCTTTATTTTTGTACTGCAAAAACCTTTGTTCATGCTATTCTACCAATCGTTGTATTCCGAGGTTTCACGGAGTGATTGGTGGAGTGTTGTTTGGCATGGATTACCGCTTGATTTTTCTTTGGCCGGTTATCTGACCGCCATTCCCGGCTTTCTTTTTGTTGCTTCCGCTTGGACACTGTCCGGTTTTCTTCATCGCCTTCGATGTGGCTATTGCCTTTTCATTTCCATCCTGCTTTCCATTATCTTCATTGTAGATTTAGGATTATACGAATATTGGGGATTCCGATTGGATGCTACGCCGCTTTTCTATTTTTTCTCTTCACCTAAGGATGCAATAGCCAGTGTCAGTGTCTGGGTGGTGTTGGGAGGAATAGTTGCTATAGCTGTTTATGCGGCATGTATATATGGTCTATTCTATGCCGTTTTGTTACAAAAGAAGCAATGGCAGCAGATAAAATTACCCTACTACCGTTTGAGGACATCCGGTGTATTGCTGCTGATGACCGGATTGTTGTTTATACCTATTCGCGGAGGTTTTACGGTCTCTACGATGAACGTGGGGAAGGTCTATTACAGTGCTAATCAACGTCTGAATCATGCTGCCATCAATCCGGCATTCAGCCTGATGGAGTCGCTCGCCAAGCAGAAAGACTTCGGCAAGCAATACCGCTTTATGAAGGCCGAAGAAGCCGATGCTATCTTCAGGAGCCTGCTCGACCCGTCTGTGCTTGAGGACAATGCCGAAACAACCGTTTCCTTACGGCAGCCTGAAGATTCATTGCATACATTGTTTACTACTCGACGTCCGAATGTACTTTTTGTTATTCTGGAGAGTTTCTCCTCCAAGTTGATGACAGCGCTGGGCGGTGAACCGGATATTGCCATACATCTGGATAGCCTGAGCAAGGAGGGGGTACTTTTTACAAACTTCTATGCCAATAGTTTCCGTACAGACCGTGGACTGGTAGCCATCTTAAGCGGTTATCCTGCTCAACCTACTACAAGTATTATGAAATATCCGCGCAAGACGCAGTCTATTCCGGCCATTGCAGGCTGCTTGAAGAAAGCGGGCTATGAAACCAAATACTATTATGGCGGTGATGCCGATTTTACGAATATGCGTTCTTATCTCATGTCGTCAGGTTTTGAAAATATAGTTTCAGACAAAGACTTCCCTATAGCGGAACGCTTGAGCAAGTGGGGAGCACACGACCATGTGGTATTCAATCGTCTGCTGGAGGATCTGACCCGACGTTCGGAAAGGAGCGAAGGACGATTCGTGTCGAATGAGGAACAAAGGTCGTTCTTCTATGTATTGCAGACTTCCAGCAGTCACGAACCCTTTGACGTTCCTTATCGTAGGCTGGAGAACAATCGTTTGAATGCATTTGCTTATACGGATAGTTGTGTAGGCGACTTTGTAAATCGCTTCCGTAAGTTGCCGGCATGGAAAAATACGGTGATAGTTTTTGTGCCCGATCATTTGGGGGCTTATCCCGAACATGTTGACAATCTTTCTTTGGAACGTTACCGAATACCGTTGTTGATGGTGGGCGGTGCAGTTCGCGAGCCGCAACGCGTTGACGTGTATGGTTCGCAACATGATATTGCCGCTACGTTGTTGTCTCAGTTAGGCTTGCCTCATAATGAATTTATTTTCAGTAAAGATATGTTGAACCCTTCTGTTCCTCATTTTGCTTTCTTCACAGTGCCCGATGCTTTCGGCATGGTGACGGAGGAGAATCAGGTGATATACGATTGTCAGGCTGGCAAGGTGGTGGTAGACGAAGGGGAGTCAAAAGGTAAAAACCTGTCGCTTGGGCAGGCTTATCTGCAAAAATTGTATGACGATATAGCCCAAAGATAAGTATGGTATTATTCATGAATATTCTTCAGCAGGCGGTGGAAGCGGACACAAACGTTTTCTTTTTCTTCAACCGGATGCATAGTGAGTTTTTCGACTATTTTATGAGTGCTTATAGCGGCAAATGGGTGTGGGTACCTATGTATGCGGCCATCTGGTATGTGATGTTGCGCAGCTTTCATTGGAAGGTCACTTTATGTTGTGTGCTGGGATTGGCTTTGACAATTGTTTTGGCCGATCAAGTGTGTGCCACATTGATACGCCCCTATGTAGAGCGTTTGCGTCCTTCCAATCTTGAAAACCCTATTTCGGAGATGGTGCATCTTGTGAATAATCGCCGTGGGGGACGCTATGGCTTTCCTTCGTGCCATGCAGCCAACACTTTCGGTCTGGCTTTCTTCATCTTCTTTTTGTTTCGTAGGCGATGGCTTACCCTTTTCATGGCTCTATGGGCTTTGCTCACCTGTTATTCAAGGGTTTATCTCGGTGTGCACTATCCCGGTGATTTGCTGGCAGGCACATTGGTCGGTCTGGCCGGTGCCTATGTCATGTATCGTTTGTTTATGAAGGTCAGCGGTCACAAACATGCCCAACAGGTCACCCATATTTATGCTCCTGTATTGATAGGAGGGATAACCATTGTGGGAATATTTATTTATGCACTGATAAGCACGCTCAGAACTGATGACTTGCCGTTATCATGATCTCTCTCGGACGGATATTCAGACGTGAAGTGCTGCTTTGCGTGGCCGAATAGAGTGTATAGGCATATCCTTTCTTGTTTAAGAGATTGTTAAAGTTGGCTTCCAGTCTCCATTTTGCAGTTTTATAGACGAGCGACGCGTCTGCAAACACTGTGCTGAGATGTGTGTTGCTGTTTAAGTCATTCCGATAGTGTTCTCCCGAAAGGCGGAGTTCGAACTTGCCGAAGCTCATGGTGAGATACAAGCGTTGCACGAAGTTCAGTAGTGGAGTGAGGTGGGTGCCATTGCCTATCTTGCTGCCGCCGTAGCCGACGGTAGCATGATATTCGGCTTCCAGATTAGGGGTAGGTTGCCAGATTATTTTCGGTTCTATTCTCAGATAGTCGTACCGGTATGTTTGCAGCAACTTGTTGGTGAGCTGCTTCCCCGTGTTGCGGTTCAGCGAGAAGTTCAACGACGTTTTCAGATGCCAGTCATAAAAACCTTTGGAGAGTGTGCCTGTAAATGACCAGTATTCTGTCCTGTTGGGCAAATCGTGAAGTGTGTGGATAATGGAGTCTTGCGAAATGCTTTGTCCGTAGAGCGCATTCTTCCACGCGTGCTGATAATAGAGGGAAGCGGTTATGAAAAATTCTTGTGCGGTATTTTTGTATTCTCCGTATAGCCGGTAGTTTTGGCTGAGGCTGACGGGAGTTGTTTCGTTGTTGTGCCAAGTCCTGTAATCAGTCCGGTAAATGGGACGATAAAGATCGGTTCCATTTCCGGCAGAACGGGTCAGGCTGCTGAAGAAAGTCAGTTTCCAGTGATAGTCTATCTGATAACGGAGATAGATGGAAGGGGCATACAGGAGATAGTTTTCCTTTTGGCTGAAGAATCTTTTTCCTCGGAAAGGAAGCGTGAGGTTACCTTGCCATTTGCCTCGTTCCAACTGGAAAGAAGGGGTGATATAAATGGAAAGATTGGAGATGTCGGTCGGGTAACCGGAACTTTGTGAGAGCCTGCCCCATTCTCCTTGCACCCCTGCCCGATATTGCTGCGTGAAGTCATTATGCTTGCGTAGATAGCTTATGCTGTTGTCCGTATGGAGGCTTTGCCGGCGATACGTTTCTTTCTTGTCTGCCACTTGCAGAGATGAGGGAAGAAGAGTATATTGCACTGCGGAATTGACCTCCCACGTATTTATTCCTTTATTGCGGAGTAAGTGGAAACTGTTGTCGGCTTTCAGTTGCGAGGTCTGTATTCTCTGGTGTAATTCTTGCAGAGTGCTCCGTTCTGTTGCTCCCTCTGCCCTGAATCGGTTACTCAGATAGTGCTTTGGGCTGTTGTCCTCATAATGAAGCTCTGCATAAGCATCGTCGCTCAGCAGGCGATGGTGATACGTCTCGTCTATGCGGATGGTATCTCCGGGCCGATAGTAGGACAGTGTGTTGCTCCGTTCCTGTTCGATTTGGTCGTGCGTATATCCTGCTTGCAAGCGGAGACTTTTCTCGTCGTTCCATTTGTACATGCGATTGCCGTTGACAGTGTGCGTGTGGTTGAAGAGTAGGCGTTTCTTATCGAGCGGTGCACTGATGCCGGGTTGCGAGAGGAAAGAGGAGTTATCGAAATTGGCACTGTTATTGTTTATAAACTGCATTTGCTCTTTGCTCAGGTCGGTGCCATTGTTGTTTGTCTTATAGTTGTACAGGCTTTGCCTGCCCTTGCCTAACTGCAAAGCATTGAGGGCGCCCTTCCAAAGGATGCCTTTATTCTCATTGGAGGTCTCTTCCTTTTCGGCGACATTGCTCAGCCCCATTCCTAACATGCCATTCATTATCCACTGGTCGCGGGCTTTCGGGTCGAGCTTCAGGTTCAGAGCCACTTCATCGGAACTTATTTTGCCCTTTAATGTTTTTAAGGACTGGTAGTTTTCCATGATTTCCGCAGTCTTTACAGCTTTGGCGTTCAGGTTATTGTTCACTTGGTTATAGCGTCCGCCCGTCACATCCATGCCTTCTACCAGAAAGTGGTCGATGGCTTTGCCTTTGTACTTTACTTGCCCGTTTTCTTCTACGTCCACTCCGGGCAACCGCTTCAATACATCTTTAATGTGCACGTCTTTGGAAGATGCAAACTGCGAGAGGTCATAGCGTACCGTATCTTTGCGGCTATGGATTCGTCCGGGGCGTATTTGCACTTCTTTCAGGGCAATGGCTTCGGATTGCAAGGAAAGGTTCAGTATTCCGGCTGCCGCTATCCGGCGGACTTCTCTCCTATATCCCAATAAGGAAGCACAGACTTGCAATGTATCTTTATACTTCCACGGCAAGGCATATCGACCTTGGGCATCGGTCAGTGCATAGTCTATCGTCGTGTTGTCGCGCATGACGCTGACTACAACAGCTTCCAACGGTTGACCGGTTTCGGCATCTGTCACTGTACCGTTGAGGGTTTGGGCTTGTGCGGCTACTGAAAACAAGGCAAGATATACCGGTAAGTACTTCCTCATTGTCGTTTTCATGTTTATCTTCGTTCGAGTGGATTGTAGGGTATATTCATCGGATTTCTCGTTTTATTGCCTTGCTGGTCTTGTACGGTGACACTGACGTTGGGCATACTGCCGGTGATGAAGCCTACCGGGTCTGCATGGTATCTTTCGTGGATTTTATCGTATGCTTTACGGTTTATGGGTTCGTAATCTTTCCCGTTGAAGAGGAGGGGGCGATAAGAACGACATTGCTCTATGCCTGTGCAAGTGAAGGTGTAATGCTTATCGCCGTCTTCGGCTTTCAATATCAATCCCGGAAGGCCGAACAGTTTCCATGGTCCTTCACCGGAAGGAATTTCCGGGCTATACCAAGCCGTCCATCTTCTTCCCTTGAAGAAGCATTCCGCCTTGTTGCATACATAGCCGAGAATGGTGGCCGTGTCTGCTGAAAGGGTCCATTGGGGACGCTCTTCCGTTTCTTCGCAACGGAGCCTGCTGATGTCTCCCGCTATTTCGTTCAGCGTGGTGACTTTTCCTACCGGATACCGTTTGTATGTTTGTTCATTAAGTCTGCTTTTCCCGAATTGTTTGGCATGCTCCATCATGACTTCTTTGGAGACGTTATTGGCAATATCGGCGGCAAGCACGGAATCGCTTACATATTTCGTATAGCTATAAAATCTGGAAGATTTCTTTCCTACTTCCAGCATCATGGTTTCTTTGAAGCGTTCTTTTTTCAACGTGTCTATACAGCCGTCTACTTCGTATTGAACGATGAACACCGCTTGGTCTATGGTATCCTTTCGGAAGGTCTTGCCCATGCCTATGTTGATACTGAATTGTGCATGCGCAGCCAATGCTATTATGGTCAGCATTGCGGTGAGTGAAGCTTTCTTTTTCATTGTTTTGTTGTTTTTAAAGGTGATATCGGTAACAGATTGATATTTCTGTTTGTCGCAAATCTACACGAAAAGATTGTACCGGAGCAGGAAAGTTATTACTGAGATATTACTCCGAAAGAAAAAAGAGAGCCTCGTACGTACATCCGATTCCCTGAAAAGATTACCTTTGCCACTGTGGAGAAAAGGAATATCGCAAAGATGGAACGGAGAATAAAGATTATATGGGCATTGTCGTTCGCGTCCATGATACTGATTGTGGCAGGGCAGGGGTATTGGTTATGGAATCAATATCAGTACAAGAACGGAGAGTATGAGGAAGAAATTCGTCGGTGTGTAATGGATGCCGTGGCGGCAAACGATTCCGTCCGCCGCATGCAGCCCAAGAAAGTGTTTATCAAGCCCAATGTCTCTTTCTACAATACCAATGTGGATATGCGTGCGGACAGGGACTCTGCGACCGGAAAAGCGAAGGAGTGCTATACGCGTACCTTTATCATCGGTTCCACGTTTGCCGACTCTTTGCGGACGATAAAGAAGATTGCCAAGACCGCTGACGCCGACTTCAACCTTAACATATCGATAGATAGTGTTGTCCATAAAGAGAAAATAGTGATATACGGAGATGATAAAGCCTTGTTCGATATGAGCTTCACTGAGGCGATAAACGCCTATCAGTTGCAAGTGGATGTGCCTTTCACCTTGCAGCGTTTCGATTCGGTGCTGGCTGCGAAATTGGGCGACATGACTTTTGAGACGAAGTTGACGATGAGGCCGGACACCCTCTATCAATGGGCGGAAACGGTAGAAAGGTTGGGCAATGGTTTGCGTCCGGTTCTCCGCATAGTCTATCCTTATAATCCGTTGAAACGCGAGTTGGTGCAGATAGACGTGCGGATTCGGCCTCATACCCTTTTGCTTCGTATGGGCCGGCAGTTACTCGGAAGTCTGTTCCTTATATTCTTGCTGGCCGTCTGCCTGTTGTTGCAGATAAAAACGATTCTGAAACAACGCCGCATCGACGAGTTGCGTAAAAGCTTTGTAAATACGATGATACACGAACTGAAGCGCCCGGTGCAGGCTTTGAAAATGTGTGTGGCTTTTCTCAGCGACAAGAACATGCGTACGGACGAGCAGGGCATGGACGAGGTGGTGCGCGATTCCATGTCCGAACTGGACAATCTTTCGGCCTATCTCCAAAAGCTTCGCGACATGACGCGTGCCGATGATGAACAAACGCACTTGTCGGTAAGTACTTTCGATTTGAAACCGGTTGTGGAAAAGCTGATACGCTTGCAGCATGCTCCCGAGGGCAAGCATGTGACATTTACAACCGGCTTTACGGACCGTCTGCTCGTCACTGCCGACCCGGTGCACATCTCCAACATCGTCAGTAACCTGATAGAAAATGCCGTGAAGTATTCGGGAGCTTCGGTTCATATTCTTGTCGACTGTGCGTTGCACGACCATAGGCTTACGATAAAAGTCACCGACGATGGCATCGGCATCCCCGCGTCCGAGCAACTGCGTGTGTTCGATAAGTTCTATCGCAGCAGTAACCTTCCCGACAAGGCCCTTCCCGGCATCGGTTTGGGATTGAGTTACGTCAAGCTCTTGGTGGAAGCCCATCGGGGCACTGTCTCTCTGACAAGTCGGGTGGACAAGGGCACGACGATAGAAATATCCATACCTCAATAAGCTAATCTCAAGTACTGAATATGAAATCCCTGAAGATACTTTTTGCCGACGATGATTTGAAGTACTCCATGCTGCTGAAACGTTTCCTCGAAAAAGAAGGTTACGAGGTGACTTATGCCGGTAACGGCAACATCGCCCTTGAGCAGTTTGTCCGTGTCAAGCCCGATTTGGTGTTGCTCGATATCAATATGCCCGGCCTTAACGGTTTTGAAGTGGCCGAACGAATTCGGGAAACGGATAAGCACGTCCTTATTTTCTTTCTCTCCGACCGTAGCGACAAGGCGGACCGTCTGCAAGGTTTTCAACTGAAGGCAAACGATTATCTGGCCAAGCCTTTCTATCCCGAAGAGTTGATGGCACGCATCCGCGAGCGCTTCGCTGTGCAACTGTCCGGTGTTGTGGAAGACGAGACCTACTCCTTCGGCAATTCCGTATTTAATTACAGCACCAACGAGATACGCACCGGAAACAACAAGGTGCTGGTCACTTCCCGCCAGGCAGACATCCTCCGCCTGCTTGTCTTGAATCGTAACACTTCCGTCAGTCGCGACAGACTGCTGGAACTTGTGTGGGGCAACAGTTCTTATGCTAATTCCCTTGCTCTGAATGTTCAGATTTCCTATCTGCGAAAGGCTTTGAAAAACGACCCGACTGTAAAGATTGAGTCGCTGATGAAGAAAGGGTATGTATTTGTCGTTATGGGAGTGTGACGGGAAACCATGAAGCAGATATTTCTATTGCCCATGAGATACTGATGTCGTTGCCCATGAGATACTGATGTCGTTGCCCATGAGATGCTGATGTCGTTGCCCATGAGATGCTGATGTCGTTGCCCATGAGATGCTGATGTCGTTGCCCATGAGATGCTGATGTCGTTGCCCATGAGATGCTGATGTCGTTGCCCATGAGATACGTATGTCATCACCAATGAGATACGTATGTCATTTCAGCGATACTGAGACATCGTTGAAGGTTATCGGCTGAAAGCGAGAAACATGCTTTTGGAGAGCCGTATCGGCTTTAATACAATAGTCGGAATTCCGCCCATACAGGCAGATGGTCGCTGTATCCGGCCCGATATTTCATGCCGCGATAGGTGCGGAAGGGTTGTTTTTCTCCATATTTCTTGTCTTCTTCCAAAAGAAAGGGAGGAGCAAACACATCGGCTTTCGTTTCGTCTGTATGGAGGGATGAATCTTTTTGAAGAAGACTGCCCGACACGATGATATGGTCCAGCAAGCCCCATTCTCCTTGATATTTATAGCTTCCGAAGTGCTTGCTGACGGTCGTTTTCCCGGCCAGCAGATGGTAGAGGCCGTGTGCATGCAGTGAATCCGGCGAGAGGGGAGGCGCTCCGGCCTTCAGCACCTGCCTTATGCTTTTGTTGTGGGGATAGTCGTTGAAGTCTCCCATAAGAAGGATTTGCGGATGCCGGCGTAGGCGGAACAGACTGTCTATGGCCGTCCTCACTCTTCGGGCGGCATGCAGGCGGTAAGGTTCGGACTCTTTGGCACCTCCCGAACGGGATGGAAAGTGGGCCACGAATACATCCAGCGTGTCTTTGTTCAACAACAGTCCGCTTACGTGGAGTATATCGCGTGTGGGGCGGGCATCTCTCCTAAACCTGCTTACCGAAAGGCTTTGGCTGGAAAGCGGTTTGAAAAGACTGCGCCGATAAAGCAAGGCGACGTCGATGCCGCGTTCGTCGGCCGATTGCGTCATTATGTATCGGTACCCGACTTCCCGCAGTGCGGAGTAGCGGGTGAGGTCGCGCATCACACTGTCGTTTTCCACTTCGCACAGGGCTACGAGTGCGGGAGGCGTCCAACCGCCCACGGCGATGATGACGCGGGCTATGTTGTCCAGCTTTTTCTTATACTTGGCATAGTTCCAGCGGCGCAGGGCATCGGGCAGGAACTCATGGTCGTTTTTCAGCGTGTCGTGCCGGAGGTCGAAGAGGTTTTCCACGTTGTAGCTCATCACGCGGAAAACGAGACTGTCCTTTTTCTCTTGCCCGTACACGACAATGTGCAGGCAGAGAAAAAGGACAGCCATCCATATCGTCTTATTAATCGGCATCACAAGCTATCCTGTGCCACTCGTCACTTTTTTACAGGCACATGCTTTAAGATATCCAGCAGATGCCTCCAGAATTTATCGACGGTAGGAATGAGCATCCGTTCGTCGGGAGAGTGTACGCCTTGCAGGGTAGGACCGAAGGAAACCATGTCCAGCGTCGGATACTTGTCGAGGAACAGACCGCACTCCAAACCCGCATGGATGGCTTTTACTTTGGCGTCTACGCCGAACAGCCGCTTGTAAGAATCTGCCGCCACCTCCAGAATTTCCGAATGCGGGTTCGGTTTCCAACCGGGATAACCATCGCCGAACGATACGGAGGCCCCGCCCATCTCGAATACGGTGCGCACCATATTGGCTATGTCTTGTTTGGAAGATGCAGTAGAACTGCGCTGGCTCGTCTCGATGCGGATGATGTGGTTAGGCTTCATTTTCACGGAAGCCAGATTGGTGGAGGTCTCTACCAGTCCCGGAATGTCCTGACTCATGGCAAATACTCCGTGAGGCACGGCATAGATGGTTTGCAACAGTCGTTTGGTCGTGTCTTTGTCGATGGCTTTGGGGTGAGAATGCTCCGATTCGAGTGTAAACTGCAAATCGGGTTCTACGACGGCTGATTCGGCTTGTGCCTCTGCCGCAAAAACATTCAGGTCTGCACGCAAAGCATGCTTGTCGGCATCGGGCAGGGCAATCACCGCATGTGCTTCGCGGGCAATGGCGTTGCGCAGGTTGCCGCCGTCTATTTCACAAAGATATAAGTCATATTTGCCGAATGCCGCACTCAGAAAACGGTTCAGCAGCTTGTTGGCATTGCCCCTTCCCAAGTGTATGTCGCCTCCGGAATGTCCGCCTTTCAGTCCTTTTACCTGCACTTTGCAGAAGAAGTATCCTGCCGGCACATCCACCTCTTTGTATGTAAACTCAGCGACCGAGTCTATGCCGCCCGCACAGCCGATGAAGAGTTCGCCTTCGTCTTCCGAATCGAGGTTCAGCAGGATGTCTCCGCTCATGAAGCCCTCTTTCAAGGCAAAAGCGCCTGTCAGCCCCGTCTCTTCATCTACAGTGAACAGGCATTCTATGGGACCGTGTTCAATGCTGTTGTCGGTGAGGATAGCCAGTTCGGTTGCCACTCCTATGCCGTTGTCGGCACCTAAGGTGGTTCCTTTGGCTTTCAACCATTCACCGTCTATTTCGGTTTCGATGGGGTCGGTGAGGAAGTCGTGCTTCACGTCATTGTTCTTTTCACACACCATGTCGATATGCGATTGCAGGACAACCGTCTTTCTGTTCTCCATGCCCGGAGTGGCCGGCTTCTTTATCAAGACGTTTCCGGCTTCGTCTACTTTTGTTTCCAACTTATGCTTTTCTCCGAACGCTTTTAAATAAGCAATCATTTTCTCTTCCTTCTTGGAAGGGCGCGGCACTTGGCAGATTTCTTCGAAATAACGAAATACGTTTGCCGGTTTCAATTCTTTTTTCTCCATATCGTATGTTTTTAATAATGGTTTCTTTGTACAATCTCCATGCAACTTCCATGCAGCCTCCGTATCAAATCTGTGCCTTCTCCGTATCTATGGGTACGGAGCAGACACGAAGGTGGTATAGGGCAGATATATGGCATGTGCAACTTGTGCTTGGAGCCTGACTGTTAATCTTTAGTGCTAAAGTCGGTTAAAAAGAAGCCTATTTTATTCCCCTTTCTCTTTTTTTAGAGCAAAAAAAGTAGGTTAGTCCAACCAAAGCCCTATATTTGCACCACAAAAATAGTAAAAACACTATTTTTTATGTAACAAAATTAGAGGAAATGCTCGATACAATATTGATAACTCTGTTAATAGTTGCTATTTGCATTGTTTTATTGGGAATAAAGGTCTTTTTCGTAAAAGGCGGTAAGTTCCCTAACGGGCATGTCAGTGGCAACAAGGCCATGCGCGACAGAGGCATCGGCTGCGTGCAGTCGCAGGACAGGGAAGCACAGCGTAAATCCCGTTTCTCCATTGATGAATTGGAAAAAGCCTTAAACGATAGTATGAACTAATTTTAAAAACAATATTTATCTATTATGAAGAGATTAAACTACCTCGTGAACGGTTTGGCAGCTTTTGCTCTGATCGTTTTATTTGCTCAATGTACCGGTAATGCTGATAAACAGACAACAAACGACCCTGTGCATGCCGGCGGATTATCCGAAATGAAGATTGCCTATGTCGAGATAGATACGCTTCTCGCAAAATATAATTTCTGTGTTGACTTAAACGAGGCCATGGTGAAGAAGAGTGAGAATGTACGTCTGACCCTGAATCAGAAAGCCGGTGAATTGGAGAAACAAAAACAAGAATTCCAGACGAAGTATCAGAATAACGCCTATCTTTCTCAGGAGAGGGCGCAGCAGGAATATAACCGCATCGCTAAACTGGAACAAGACTTGCAGACTTTGAGCAACAAGCTGCAATCGGAATTGATGAGCGAAAACGAAAAAAACAGTCTGCAGTTGCGCGACTCCATCAATGCTTTCCTGAAAGAGTATAATAAAACAAAAGGTTACAGCATGATTATAAGCAATACGGGATTCGATAACCTGTTGTATGCAGACAGTGTGTACAACATCACCAAGGAGATTCTGGAAGGTTTGAATGCAAGATACTCTTCTCCTGCAAAGAAATAACGCGAAACCTTGATTTTCGTGACAAATATTCGGCCGAATGCGGGCATTATAAGATTATAAATAAGGAAAGAGTGCATTAAAATAATATAGGGCACATTTCTCAAATGTTTAGAAAACGCAGATGACATGGATTTGAAGAAGAATCTATGTCATCTGTGTTTTTTTTGCGTATTTGGAAGCGGTTGTTTGATACGGCTTGTATGGGAACAATCCGACAAAACTGTGGGTGAATTCCTCCATGTTTGTAATTCAACATAATTCGGCATTTTACGCTTGTACAATCCTAAGCCCACATTTGAGGAGGCATATGCCCACACTTTAATGAATATAACCCCACACTTTAAGAGGTGCAACCTCACACTTTAGGAGTCCTAAGCCCACACTTTAGAAGGCATAAGCCCGCATCTTACGGAAGCTACTCCCACACCTTAGGAAAGGTGGCCTCACGCTTTAGGGCAAGGTGTCTTTTGAGGAATCATTGAACAGCCGACAGGCTTTTCGGACTGAGCCGATTTAACATTCCCGCATGTTGGTCGGGTTTGCTCTCTTGTACGTCTTGGTCCGTATCCTTTTATTGCTTGCCCGAATGCAGCGCCTCAATAGTCTGTTTCACCCGCTCGGAGGTGGTGACACTGCGTGTGTATTCGTCTATGTGGACTGTTCCGCCCATGGAGACGGATTGGTTGTGATACAGCATGTCGCTTGTCCGGTTCTCTCTGGCAGAGAAGTGAAATTCGCGGATTCCGGTTTCTTGGGCAATGCGGGCTATGTTTGATTCGTTCACTCCACAGCCTGCCAGCAGGATAATCCGGTTTGCGGCCTGTTGTCCGAGTTCTTTCAATAAGGGGATGCCTTGTTCTGCCGTGGCTTGTTGCCCCGAAGTCAGGATGCGGTTGCAGCCCAGTCGGATGATGTCTTCAAGTGCTTCGTGCGGATTACGGCAAATGTCGAATGCACGATGGAAGGTGACGGACATGCCCCGGGCAGCTTCCATTAGCAGCTTCATCAGAGAGACGTCTACATCTCCTTCTGCCGTCAAGCAGCCGAAGACTACGCCGTCTGCTCCCAAACGGCGGGTATTCTCAATATCTTTCAGCATGATGCGTTGCTCGATGGAGGAATATAGAAAATCGCCTCCACGTGGACGGATGATGACATGTAGTTTGGTTTCTCGTAGATGCTCGCGGGCTATGAGGATGTCGCCATAAGATGGGGTGGTGCCTCCTTCGGGAATGCCGGCGCACAGCTCCACCCGGTGGGCTCCTCCGGCTTGGGCGGCAAGGCAACTCTCTACGGAGTTGGCACAAACTTCAAACTGATAATTTTCCATTTGATAAACGTATGGTCTGTGGTAAAAAAGAAAAGAAGCGCTTGGAAATGGTGTACTTCAAGCCTTCTCGGATATTTTAGACGCAGATGAAGCGGATGACACAGATTTTCATTAAAAAACTGCCACATCCGCTTCATCTGCGTCTTGAAAAACGTCTCTTTGACTTTCTTTCGCCTGTTTTCTGACAAGCCCGGAGGTAAAAAGACAAGAGGAAATGTCTCCGTCCTTACTTAGCGTAGCTCACGGCGCGCGTTTCGCGGATGACGGTAATCTTCACCTGGCCGGGATAGGTCATCTCATCCTGAATCTTCTTGGCTATTTCGCCTGAGAGATTTTCCGTTGCCTTGTCGTCAATCTTGTCGGCACCGACAATGACACGCAGTTCGCGGCCGGCTTGGATGGCGTATGTCTTCGTTACGCCCGGATAGGACATGGCCAGTTGTTCAAGGTCGTTCAGTCGCTTGATGTATGCTTCTACGATTTCGCGGCGTGCTCCCGGGCGTGCCCCCGATATGGCATCGCACACTTGCACGATGGGGGCAAGCAGGCTGGTCATCTCCACTTCGTCGTGGTGGGCTCCGATGGCATTGCAGATGTCCGGTTTTTCCTTAAACTTCTCGGCCAGCTTCATGCCGTAGAGAGCGTGCGGCAATTCCGGCTCTTCATCGGGCACTTTGCCTATGTCGTGCAGCAATCCGGCACGTTTGGCCTTCTTGGGGTTCAGCCCCAGTTCCGATGCCATCACGGCGCAAAGGTTGGCCGTTTCGCGGGCATGCTGCAAAAGGTTCTGGCCGTAGGAAGAACGATATTTCATCTTACCGATGATACGAATGAGTTCGGGGTGCAGACCGTGGATGCCCAAGTCGATGGTGGTGCGCTTGCCGGTTTCTATGATTTCTTCTTCAACTTGCTTGCGCACTTTGGCTACTACTTCTTCGATACGTGCAGGATGAATGCGCCCGTCTGTGACCAGTTGGTGAAGAGCTAAACGAGCTATCTCACGGCGAACAGGGTCGAAGGCAGACAATACGATGGCTTCTGGCGTATCGTCTACAACGATTTCTACACCGGTAGCAGCTTCTAATGCACGGATGTTGCGGCCTTCGCGACCGATGATGCGACCTTTGATTTCGTCTGACTCGATGTGGAATACGGTTACGGAATTTTCGATGGCTGTTTCTGTTGCCACGCGTTGGATGGATTGTATGACGATGCGTTTGGCCTCTTTGCTTGCCGTCAGTTTGGCATCATCCATAATGTCGTTGATGTATGATTGGGCTTGCGTTTTGGCTTCTTCTTTCAGCGATTCCACCATGCGCTCTTTGGCTTCTTCGGCAGAGAGTCCGGATATGGCTTCCAGCTTCTCTATCTCTTGCCGTTGCATGTGTTCCAACTCTTCTTTCTTTTTGTCTACAATGGCTAATTGGGCCTCCAGATTCTCTTTTACGGCCTCGGCTTCCATTTTTTTGCGTTGAATCTCTTCTTGGCGCTGGTTCAATACCAGTTCACGTTGCTTCAGTTTGTTCTCTGCCTGCTGTATTTTCTGGTTGCGGATGGCTACCTCTTTTTCCAAATCGGCTTTCTTGTTCAGGAATTTTTCCTTCACTTCCAGCAACTTATTCTTTTTAATTACTTCCGCTTCGGCTTCCGCTTCTTTCAGGATGCCGTCGTATTTCTTTTTCAGCCCGTGCTTGAAGAACAAGTACGAGGCGAATCCTCCGACAATGAAGCAGGCAATGGATACTACTATTGTAACTACTGTCATTTTATTGAATTGTTTTAGTATATAAATAAAAAAGCACTGCATAAAAGTTTACTCACGTTTCAGAGCAAACTTTTGTACAGTGCGTGAATCTTTCTTTTTATTAAGCCGAACCCGACGGAGGAGCGTTGTTGTTTATGATTCCTTGAAATAGGTTTCCAGCACTTCTGTCAGTTCCTTTATCTTGGCAGTGTACGGTTCGGTATCATTACGGTCTTTCATTTGAAGGTTTTCCAAAGAGAATTGATAGGCCACCATGGCTATAATCTTCTCCGGAGATACATTTTGATAATGTTCCCGATACGCATTGAGCCGGATATCCACCTGCTTGGCGGCTTCTCTTACCATTTCTTCGTCCTCACGGTTGATGGTGAGGGGGTAGGAGGCTCCTGCCATTTGCAGATTTATCTTTATCTTATCGTTCATACATCCTCTTCTCTTTATTCATTCAGCAAGGCGATGCATTTATCGACTTCACGCACTAATTTGGACAATCGCAGCTTCGTCTCTTTTACGTCGCTGCCGTTAAGGCTGATTGTCGTAGCTGTTTTTAGGTTCGTGTAGTTAAGTTCCAGTTCCTTGTATTCAGCTTGTAATTTCTCGTATTCTTCTTTTTTAGCTTCGAGAAGTTGTTTCAGCTCAGCGTTTCCGCGTTTTAATTCATCGTGCAGATAGATTAAATGTCGCAGTCTGGCTTCAAAGGTACTTAATAGCTTCTTTTCTTCGTCTGTCATTACTACACCAAAATTCTACACAAAAATACGATTTACTTATAGATTACAAAAACTTTTTGATAAAAATGTTGTCTTTAGGGGTTGATTATTGCTTTTTATCGTTCACTTTTTCCGTTTTCTCGAAAAAACAAGCTTATTTGTTGCGTAGGGCGGTAAGAGGATATTTGTTTCTTTAGAGGGCGAAATAGAAGTTATCCCTTCTAAATATTTAATGAGACAAAGGTAGGAATCTTCCGGAAAGGTTTCTACCTTTGTGTTTTGATAGAAAGTGCTCTTCTGCGGGACTTATTTCAGTGTCTTGAAGGATAAAATATGTCGGGTCACTCCCACTGCGACGAGGAACATCAGTATTTTCACCCCCATCAGCGGAATTAAGAAAAAGATGCAATAGAGAATGGTGCCCCACATCAATAGTAGAGAGTAGATTTTTGCTCGTAGCGGAATGGCTTTGTTTTCGCGGAAATTACGGATGTAGGTGCCGAAGTATTTATGGTTCAGCAACCATTGGTATAGGCGGGGCGAGCCTCTGAAATAGAGGGCGGCGGTGAGCAGCAAAAAGGGAGTGGTAGGCAGTAAAGGCAGAAATATGCCGATGAGGCCCAGCACGAAGGAGATAGTTCCTAAAATGATATAAATCGTTTTCATGCGGCAAATGTAGGAAAAATAATATAGATAACATGTATGCGAATAAAGTAAAGAAAGTGGTTGCCGTTCACGACCTTTCGGGAGTGGGACGGGTTTCTTTGACGGTGGTTATCCCCATACTTTCCACAATGGGCTTTCAGGTATGTCCGTTGCCTACGGCAGTATTGTCCGGCCATACCCAATATCCGGACTTCTCTTTTCTTGATTTGACGGACGAGATGCCGAAGATTATCGCCGAGTGGAAGAAACTTGGAGTGCGATTTGATGCTTTCTATACAGGCTATTTAGGTTCTCCGCGCCAGATACGTATTGTATCCGACTTTATCGACAGCTTTCGCCGACCGGAGGAGCTGGTAGTGGTAGATCCTGTGCTGGGAGATAACGGACGGCTTTACACGAATTTCGATGGTTTCATGGTGGAGGAGATGAGGCATCTTATCACGAAAGCAGACGTGATTACTCCTAATCTGACGGAACTTTTCTATTTGTTGGATATTCCTTATCGGGAGCGAAATTCGGATGAAGAGTTGAAATCGTATCTCCGGCAACTTTCCGATGCCGGTCCTGAAGTGGTGGTTATCACCAGTGTACCGGTGGAAGATAAGCATAAAACCTCTGTATATGCCTATAATAGAAACGGCAATCGCTATTGGAAAGTAACTTGTCCTTATTTGCCTGCCCATTATCCCGGCACGGGCGATGCCTTTACGAGTGTCATTACCGGCGCATTGTTACAAGGCGACAGCCTGCCCATTGCTTTAGATCGTGCCACACAGTTTATTATGCAGGGCATTCGAGCTACTTGGGGTTATGAGTATGATAACCGCGAGGGGATTCTGCTTGAGAAGGTGTTGCATAATCTTGACATGCCGATTCAGATATCGGGTTACGAGCTGATTGATTGATTGAAAGAATGATGCCATGAAAAAGAAGAGTGAAATGAAGAAGAAAGTTGGCTTGTTGCTGCTTTTCTGTTGCAATTTGTTGGCTGTAATGGCACAGACTGCCGCCGATTCGCTGGCACTTGTCGAGGCGGACTGGCAGGCTGTTTCTTTGCAAAAAGGAATTCTTTATCGCAAGGCGGCATTTTCTTCCTTGTATGGAGTGCCGCAAGAAATTTTTATTTTTGAAATATCTCCGAAACATTATTGTTTGGATGTGCTTATTCATAATCCCAAAGAAGAGACGAGTGTTGCCGCCCGTCGTTCGGGTGCCGTGGCAGCCATCAATGGTTCTTTTTTCGATATGAAGGCGGGTAATTCCGTCTGCTATCTGCGCCGTGACGGAGTTGTAGTAGATACAACCTCCATCGGTGCTCTGTCGACTGTGTCGAATGGCGCCCTGTTCATACGAAAGGGGAAATTACGGTTGATGTCATGGAATAAACAAAAAGAAAAGACTTGCAAACTGAAGCGTGGCACTGTGCTCGCTTCCGGTCCTTTGATGTTGCTGGATGGAAAAAACTGCGATTTTTCTGCGTGCAATCCGAACTTTGTAAAGACCAAACATCCTCGCAGTGCCGTGGTTCTGACCGGAAACAAGAAAATCTTGTTGATTGTTGTAGATGGGCGCAGGAAAGGAAAAGCCGAAGGAATTAATATACCGGAGTTAACCCACATGATTCGTGTGTTGGGCGGTAAAGATGCGTTGAATCTCGATGGTGGAGGTTCTTCAACTCTTTGGAGCGCTTCTTTGCCCGATAAAGGCATTGCAAATGCACCTTCGGGTACGGTTGAACGCAAAGTGGCCAATTCTCTTTGTGTGTACGAATAAGTTAAGGCCCGGGACATACCTCCTCCCTATTTAAATTGTCGGATTAAGGTAATGTGAACCTTTCCTCCGAGAATACGATTTTAAGCCGAGGCCTGTTTAAAGTTCAAAATGGTATCTGCTCGGTCGTTTCTTCGTAGTTCTTTCGTCGCTGTAGATACGGATTTGATGCGATGCCGATACGGTTCAGGTGTGGCTCCGAAGTAGAGATGCCGGTTAAATATCAATAAAACAGCTCCCGGTTTATCCGTAGATACAGCTATAATCAGTATCATTGTTCCTTATTAAATAAAAATCATGTAAGAACTATGAATTGTAGAAAACTGATAGGAAGTATATTGTTGCTGTTGGCAAGTGTTTGTGTGCAGGCACAAGGAACTTTCGTCATCGAGGGGAAAGTCAGTAATGTAAAGGAAGGCGTATGTCTGCGATTGTTCCGTATGGAAGGAGATATAGGCAAAGACATTGCGGCGGATACGTTGCGTGGAGGTACCTTTCGGTTTGAGCAACAGACGTTGGGCGAAGGAACCGACAAATTGGTGTTGATTATTACAGAAGGGAATTTATATACGATGGCTTTGGACCTTTGGGCGCGCCCCGGAAGCCATATCAAAATTACCGGAGATGATATGTTGGTTTATACTTGGCAAGTGGAAAGCGATATCCCCCAACAACATATCAGGCAACTTTTCGTTGACGATTCGCGTGAACTTTGGAATGAGTATCAGCAAAACGATATTCAGGAAAAAAGATTGTATGACCGGTGTAGAAGTAAGGATATTACGGATGAAATGAAAAAAGAATTGCGCGCGCAAGGGGAAAAACTTTCGGAACTGAATAAGGGAATACAGACGCGCATCGATGCCAAAATCATAAAGCGTATGAAACAATTGCCTGTGGACGATGTGTGGATGGGAGAACTTGAAAAACTGTCGATTGATGTGAAATACAATCCGGATTATCCTTATCGCCGCGAAGTGACGGAGCTTTATAACAGCCTCTCGGAGGAGCAGCGGAAGACGGACAAGGCATTGGACATTCTGTCTTATTTGGCGCCACCGGATGCAGCCAATCTTGGTGAAAAGGCCGCGGACGACGATTTATTTGACTTGCAAGGTAATGTGCATCATTTATCCGACTTTAAGGGCAAACCGGTTTTAATAGACTTTTGGAGTCGCGGATGCGGCCCTTGCATCATGGCTCTACCGGAAATGAAGGAAATCAGCAAGAAATACGAAGGTCGTCTGGTGGTGGTGAGTTTGAGTATAGATAACAAAACCAACTGGGAGATAGCTTCACGGCATCATGAAATTACATGGTGGAACTTGAACGACCTGAAAGGGAATCATGGCTTGTATGCCAAATATGATTCGGGTGCCATTCCTCGTTATGTCTTTTTGTCTTCCGAAGGCGAAGTACAGGAAATGTGGTCGGGCTATGGCAAAGGCAGCCTGCTTGAGAAACTGGAGAAATTGATGAAAGATTGAGGAAAACGCATCCACACATATATTATCTGCTTGTAGGTGGGGATACTGTCTAATCGACAAATGCGATAAAAAACGTCGGCCAGAGAGTGGGACGAATGATATTGCCCTTATTTTATGCTTTCTTACTTATAAGAAAAATAGTTAAGTGTTGTTAAAACAGGGGGGGTAATTATCCTTCTTTCTGTATTCCGTATCTTCGCATTTCATTAATCGATATCATAAAAAAGACACGATGAATTACATGAAACGAACAGGAAGGAAACTTATCTCTTTTATTTTTGTTTTGCAAAGCATAGCTGCATCGGCGCAATACAGGGTGCAGGGTGTAGTGACCGACTCCATCGGTACTCCGATAGATGCGGCAGTAGTTGTCTTGATGACTCCCGCAACCGGTGTCTCCATCCGGCAGGGCATCACTTCACCGGATGGAAAGTACGGCATGGACGCAGCGGGAGATATACAAATCTATGTAAGCTGCCTCGGGTATAAGCAATACCTGAGCGAGCCGTTCAGGGTGAGCAGAGACACTGTAATCTCCGACATTCGGCTGCGCCCCGAGAGTTTTCTGCTGGATGATGTAATCGTTGTCGGCGAGAAGCAGTCTCCGTCAATAAAGATAGAAGGAGGAAAGATGATTTTCACGCCTCGCAACAGTGGCATCACGGCTGGAAGTTCCGCCCTCGAGGTGTTGAAGAAAACGCCGGGAGTCTTCGTCGATGGGGAAAACAACATCAGCATCGGGGGCAAGAACGGTGTATTGGTCATTCTCGACGGAAAGCAGACGTACTTGCCCAAGGATGAGTTGGCCGCTCTGTTGAGAACCACCCCTTCGTCGTCGGTGGCTTCGGTAGAGGTCATGCACAACCCTTCCGCCCGGTATGATGCGGAAGGTTCGGGAGGCATCATCAACATCAACCTGAAGAAGAGCAAGAGAGAAGGTTTCTTCTTGTCGCTCAACAACGGACTCTCTTATTGGAATCACCTGAGAGAAAATACGGAAATCGCTTTCAGCCATACGAAAGGGAAGCTCAGTCTGTCGGGCGGCTACAGTCACACTTTCGGGCATTTCGATATGGACTACGGTTTGCACCGCTGGCAGAACGGGAAAGAGTACTACAGCCCCACACAGGACACGGACAAGCGCAATACCATATCCGGAAATCTGAGCATGGAGTATGCGCTGAACGAGAGGCAGACCATAGGTGGGCGCATAGATGCCAACACGCTGTTCGGACCGGGAATAACCAATACCGTGACCGAAATAAGAGACATGGAAAGCAAGAAACTGGAACGGATTCTTTATGCCCGAAACGATTATTATAGGCAGAAAGGAAACCGCTACGGAGGAAATCTCTACTATGCGGCGAAGCCCCGAGAAGGGGTCAGTTATATGCTGGACTTCAACTACGCATGGTTTGACGGCGGTTCGGGCAACCGGCAACCCAACAAATACCTCGCACCCGACGGGAAAGTGCTGCAGGACAATCTTTATAAGTCGGTAAACAGTCGGAATATCCATATCTACGCCTTATCATATAACCAGCAACATCCTTTGTGGAACGGCGAACTGAAGTCCGGGCTTAAATATTCCTCCGTCCGTGCGGACAACGATTACCGGTTCTATAACGTAGTGAACGAGCAAGAGAGCATAGACCGCACCCAGTCTAACGACTTCGGATACAGAGAGCAGATATGGGCTGCCTATATGCTTTATGCTCACGCCATAGGCAGCAAGCTCAAGCTGGAAGCGGGAGTGCGCGGCGAATATACCTTCTCCGACGGAACCTTGCGTGCCGTGGATGGCAGGAACGATGAGAAGAACAAACGCAACTATTTCAACCTGTTCCCGACTTTCGACCTGAACTACCGGATCAGTGATAATCATACATTGACACTGAGCTATGCAAGCAGGATAGACCGTCCGGCTTATCAGGACTTGAATCCGTTCGAGTACCTTCTCGACGAATTGACTTCGTGGAAAGGCAATCCTTTCCTCATTCCGCAGAAGACGCATCAGTTGTCGCTCGTTTACTCGCACAAACGGACGGCGCTGACTGCCTCCTATTCGTACATGAAAGATTATAAGACACAAATCACCGACACGGTCTCCATAGACAAGATGATTATGACGCCGCGCAACATCGGAAAGCAGCAGAGGCTCTCACTGACTCTGTTTCAAGGTATCGACATGGCACGATGGTGGGAGATGAATCTCAATCTGACGGGCTATTACGTTCGGAACGATATTGCTTTCGACCGTTATCGAACATTCGATTTGGACGACTTTGCCGGCATTTTCTCCATTCAGAATACGATACGCCTTCCGTGGCAGATTCAGATGGAGCTGAACGGTTCGTACGCCACGGGACGTTTGGGAACTTCCAATGAGCATATCGAACCTTCGGGCTATATCGATGTAGGTTTCGGTAAGAGTTTTGCCGATAAGAAGTGGACGGTCAATCTGGCCCTGACCGATATTTTCCGAACCAGCCGCTGGGATAATTACCGTTCGTTCACCGGCTTCCGGTTGTGGAACTGGGGTAAGAGCGAGTCAAGGCAGGTAAAGCTGAATGTAACCTACAGATTCGGCAAACAGAAGAGTGCCTCGCACAGCAGCAAATTCGAGGAGATAGACAGATTGTGACCTCATGCTTCTGTCTGAAAACACCAAAGGCTGCACCTATCGGGTGCAGCCTTTACTGTTTTTCATATCGGGGTGATGAACCGTTGTCTCCTGTTTAGTAGGCAAACAGCGGATATGCTTTCATCTTCCGGTTCACACGTGCACGGACGTCCGCGATGACTTGTTCATTGTCTACGTTGGACAGAACCGTCTCAATCATTTCGGCTATTTCCAGCATCAGGTCTTCTTTGGCGCCGCGGGTGGTGATGGCCGGGGTGCCCAGACGGATGCCCGAAGTCTGGAAAGCCGAACGGCTGTCGAACGGCACCATGTTCTTGTTCACCGTGATGTCCGCAGACACCAGCGCTTTCTCGGCCACCTTGCCCGTCAGGTCGGGATATTTGCCGCGCAGGTCTACCAGCATGGAGTGATTGTCCGTACCGCCCGAAACAATGGTGAAGCCGCGGTCTATCAAGGCTTGTGCCAACGTGGCGGCATTCTTCTTCACCTGTTTGGCGTAGGCTTTCCATTCCGGTTGCAGAATTTCGCCGAAAGCCACTGCCTTGGCCGCGATGACGTGCTCCAGAGGTCCGCCCTGAATGCCAGGGAATACAGCCGAATCGAGCAGTTGAGACATCATCTTGATTTCTCCCTTGGGAGTCGTTTTTCCCCACGGGTTGGGGAAGTCCTTGCCCATCATGATGACGCCTCCGCGAGGGCCGCGCAGCGTCTTGTGCGTGGTGGAGGTCACGATATGCGCATACTTCACGGGGTTGTCCAGCTCTCCGGCGGCAATCAGTCCGGCAGGGTGAGCCATGTCTATCAGCAGGATGGCGCCCACCTTGTCTGCGATTTCGCGCATACGCTTGTAGTCCCATTCGCGGGAATAGGCCGACCCTCCGCCGATAATCATCTTCGGCTTCTCGCGCAGGGCTGTTTCCTCCATTTGGTCGTAGTCCACCCGTCCGGTCTCCCGGTTCAGGTTGTATTCGCAGGGAGTGTAGAGAATGCCGGAAGTGTTGACCAAAGAACCGTGAGAGAGGTGTCCGCCGTGAGCGAGGTTCAGTCCCATGAATTTATCGCCCGCATTCAGTACGGCAAGGAATACGGCCGCGTTGGCTTGTGCGCCGGAGTGGGGCTGTACGTTGGCCCATTCTGCCCCGAAGATTTGTTTCAAACGGTCGATGGCTATCTGTTCGCTTTGGTCCACTACTTCGCAACCGCCGTAGTAACGCTTGCCGGGATAGCCTTCGGCATACTTGTTGGTCAGGCAGGACCCCATGGCCTGCATCACTTGGTCGCTAACGAAGTTCTCTGATGCAATCAGTTCAATGCCTTTGAGCTGGCGTTGATGTTCTTTTTCGATGATGTCGAAAATCAAATCGTCTCTTTTCATTACTGTATATTAGATAAGTTGATAAATCGGTGTTTCTCTTGTTACGTGCACAAATTTAAAGGAAATAAATGAATAAACGGAAATATACAAAGGAAATTTACGTGCTCAGAAGAGTACTCCGAAAGAAAAGCTGAGCACGTTGTCCCGGCGTCTGAACTGTATTCCGTTTTTCACGGTTTTGTCCGCAGTTTGATGTTCATTGTTCGGGATGTCGCAGGTGACACGTTTGGATATGTTGTGCAACCCGATATCGTAACGGAAATCGAAAAATATACGAGAGATGGTGACTGATACGCCGGTCGTGCAGCTGATGTTGAACGGGTGCAGCTGCTCATGAATATTCTCCTGATTGAAATTCTCAAAAGTTATGTTGCTTCTCTTATTCCATATATAGCGTATTTTGGGGCCTGCGAACACAGCGAGACTGTAAGGCCCTTCTTTGATGATGTTGTATCCGTAGATTACGGGGAAGTCTATGCTGTGGATAGATGATGTGATGGAAGCTTCCACCGACCGGGGCGTTGTAGTGGCTGCGGCCGGCAAAGGGCGTTCGAAAGTGATGTTGCAGCGATTGACGTTGTATGAAACTTCGGGCTGAAGGAAGTGTTTGTTAAAATTTATCCGCATGAAAAGAGCACCGAAATGCCCTATTTTATAATTGTTCTGTACTTCTTCAACGGATATTCCGTCAACATCGAAACTGGAAATAAGGAGCAAAGAAGAAGTGAATCCACCTTTGATGCCGAAGTTCACCCGATGGTCTTTTCGTTGTTCCGGTTGTTCTTCATCCGCTGTGCCCGGCACTATAGGGGTTTGTGCCCACATTGTTGCGGAAAGGATTGCCGAATATAAACAGATGAAGATTTTTTTCGTTTTCATGTGAAGGTTCTTTTCGTTTTCATGTCTGTCTCGATTCTTTCGCCGGTCGTTGGCTACTTGTTTCCTTTCTTCTCTACCGACCAGCCGAACTTGCCTATCTTTTCGCCCAACTCATAATATCCGCCATGCACGTAGACCAGCGGGTTGGTCTCCGCCAGTTCCAGCTTGCCGGTTTCCGGGTTGAGCTTATCGGTTTCGGCACGCACGTTCACCACCTCGGCAATGAACATGTCGTGCGAGCCCAGAGAGACGATCTCTTTCACCCTGCACTCGATGCAGAGCGGAGACTCTTCGATGAGCGGGGCGCTGACTACGCTACACTTCCCCGGCGTCAGGCCCATCTCCTTGAATTTATCATGATTCTTGCCGGAGCGTACGCCGCACCAGTCGGTGGCACGCGCCATCTCTTTCGTGGTAAGGTTGATGACGAACTCCATGTGGCGCCTGATGAGGTCGTAGGAGTATCGTTCGGGGCGCACGGAGATGTAGCACATGGGCGGGTTCGTGCAAATCGTTCCCGTCCATGCCACGGTCAGTATGTTGTATTCGTCCGGAGTGCTTCCGCAGCTCACCAGTACGGCGGGCAGCGGATAAATCATCGTTCCGGGTTTCCAGTCTTCTTTCATGTTGCCGTTCAGATTATTTCGATGTCTTCGCGCGTCTGTTCTTTCTCGCAGTAGTGGCACTTGATGACGCATTTCTCCTTGTCTATCACATGGAAGCGTGTGGCCATCGGTTCGTTGTTCGTGACGCATTTGGGGTTGGCGCATCGCACGATGCCTTGCAGCTCGTCGGGCAGGCTCACTTCGCGTTTTTCCGCCACCTCATAGTCGCGGATGATGTTCAGCTTCACGTTCGGGGCCACCACGGCGATGCGGTTGATCTCTTCGTCGCAGAAAAACTTGTCGGCGATTTTGATGATGCCCTTCGTGCCCAGCTTCTTGCTCTTGAGGTTGAAGCCGATGGTGATGTTATTACTCATGTGCTCCAGTCCCAGCAAAGAGACTACGGTGAACAGTTTCTCCGAAGGGATGTGGTCGATGACGGTGCCGTTCTCCAGTGCGGCCACCTGCAACTCTTGTTTCTTTTCGTTCAGCATCTTTCTATCTACTGTTTTTTGGCGGTTTACGAATTACTTTACTTGGTGAAATCCCTGACTTGCTCCAACGTGATGCCCAGTACGTCGCACAAGATGGCCTCGCGTGCGTACAGCCCGTTTTGCGCCTGCTGGAAATAGTAGGCCTTGGGGTTGTCGTCCACATCGTAGGCAATCTCGTTCACCCGGGGCAGGGGATGCAGGATGCGCAGGTTGGGACGGGCATGCTCCAGCATTTTGTTGCGCAGGATATAGACATTCTTCACGCGCTCGTATTCCATCAGGTCGGTGAAGCGTTCGCGTTGCACGCGCGTCATGTAGAGGATGTCGGCCTCGGCGATGGTCTCTTCGGTAAAGTCGGTATGTTCCACGTACCTGATGCTGTGTTCCCGGCAATAGATTTTATATTCCTCGGGCATCTTCAGTTCTTCGGGGGCGATGAAGTGGAACGTGGGGTTGAAGTGGCGCATGGCCATCAGCAGCGAGTGGACGGTGCGTCCGTACTTCAAATCGCCCACCAGAAAGAGGTTCAGGTTCTCCAGCGTGCCCTGCGTCTTGTAGATGGAATAAAGGTCGAGCATGGTCTGCGAGGGATGCTGGTTGGCCCCGTCGCCGGCATTGACGATGGGCACGGCGGTCACTTCGCTGGCATAGCGTGCGGCGCCCTCCAGGTGGTGGCGCATCACGATGATGTCGGCATAGTTGCTCACCATCTTGATGGTGTCTTTCAGCGTTTCGCCTTTGGACGAGCTGGTGGCTTTGGGGTCTGAAAAGCCGATGACACGTGCTCCGAGGCGGTTGGCCGCCGTCTCGAAGCTCAGGCGGGTGCGGGTAGAAGGCTCGAAAAATAGGGTGGCTACCACTTTCCCGTCCAATAAGCGGCGGTTGGGACGGGCCTCAAACTCTTCCGCCATCTTCAGCATGTAGTGTATTTTCTCCTTGCTGTGGTCGGCAATGGTGACTAAACTTCTGTTTTCCATACGATTGAATTCATTTATATTTTTCGAGAGTGTAAAGTTAAGGAAAATCTGTGTGCCATGGAAATATGTAGGGAAGTTTTTTGAGGGAAATCATTAGAATCTGGTAAATTTTTAATGAGATATTCTTCGATATAAGACAATTTACAATTGCCTTTCTTGAGGAATATGCCGCAAACTAATATCCTCCTACCATCGGGGCTCCATACCCCAACCGTATCAAAGCCGTGTTTTCTTTGTGTCAACTTCGTATCTATAGAAGCGGAAGATATACGGAGGATATACGGAGCGGATACGGAGGATATACGGACAGTAAAAAGATAGGCGAAAACATAGATGTATCCAATATATTTTCCTACCTTTGCCCAATTATTTAACGTTGATTTCAAGAATTGAAAATGATAAAGAAAATCGTTAAAGTCCTATGGATTTTCATAGCGCTGGCAGTTCTCGTTTGTGTATTTATATTCTTTTCTATAGCCAAAGGATGGATAGGCTACATGCCTCCGGTGGAAGAGCTGGAAAATCCCAATTATAAGTTTGCCACCGAAGTCCTGTCGGACGACGGGAAGGTATTGGGCACCTATTCGTATAGTAAGGAAAATCGCGTATTTGTGGGATATGCTGATTTGTCTCCATATCTCATTAATGCTCTGATTGCCACGGAAGACGTGCGTTTTGCCGACCATTCGGGCGTGGACGTCATCGCCCTGATTCGCGCCCTGGTGAAGCGCGGCATCCTGATGCGGAAGAATGCCGGCGGTGGAAGCACCATCACCCAGCAGCTGTCCAAGCAACTTTACTCGCCGAGTGCGGGGAATTTTATGGAACGCCTCTTTCAGAAACCCATAGAGTGGGTGATTGCCGTGAAGCTGGAACGATATTACACCAAAGAAGAGATTCTGACGATGTATCTCAATAAATTCGATTTTCTGAACAATGCCGTCGGCGTAAAGACGGCTGCCTTTACTTATTTCGGCTGCGAACCCCGGGACTTGAAACCGGAGGAAGCCGCCACGCTGGTAGGCATGTGTAAGAATCCGTCGCTCTACAACCCCGTACGCTACAATGAACGCTCGCGCGGGCGCCGTAACGTGGTGCTCGACCAGATGCGCAAAGCTGGATACATCACCGAAGCCGAACGTGATTCCTTGCAGGCTTTGCCTTTGAAGTTAAAGTATAACCGAGTGGATCACAAAGAAGGACTTGCCACCTATCTCCGCGAATACCTGCGCGGAATTCTTACTGCCAAGAAACCCGACAAGAGTGACTATCGCGGATGGCAGATGCAGAAATTTTATGAAGATTCTCTCGACTGGGAGAACAATCCGCTGTACGGCTGGTGCGAGAAGAACACCAAGAAAGACGGCTCCAAGTACAATATCTATACCGATGGGCTGAAAATCTATACCACCATCGACTCGCGCATGCAGCAATATGCCGAAGAGGCCGTGACCGAGCATCTGAAAGAACTGCAAGGCTATTTCTTCAAGGAAAAGAAAGGGGCGAAGAAAGCTCCCTACACTTTCCGGGTCACTCAGGAACAAGTGGACGAGATGCTGGGGCGAGCCATGCGTCAGTCCGACCGCTATCGCACGATGAAGAAGAACGGGGCGTCCGAGACCGAGATACGGAAAGCGTTCAACACGCCCGAAGAAATGACCGTATTCAGTTGGCAGGGAGTGAAGGATACCGTGATGACTCCGATGGACTCGATACGCTATTATAAATTCTTCCTCCGTGCCGGTTTCATGTCCATGGATCCGCGCAACGGATACGTCAAGGCGTATGTGGGCGGACCCAACTACCATTACTTTCAATACGACATGGCCATGGTGGGGCGCCGGCAGGTTGGCTCCACTGTGAAGCCTTTCCTCTATACGCTGGCCATGGAGAACGGCTTCTCGCCCTGCGACGAAGTGCGTCATGTGGAATATACACTGCTCGACGAGAACGGACGGCCATGGACACCGCGCAATGCCAACAACAAGCGTTACGGCGAGATGGTGACCGTGAAGTGGGGATTGGCAAACTCGGATAATTGGGTCACGGCTTATCTGATGAGTAAACTGAACCCTTATAACCTGAAACGGCTGATACATACGTTCGGGGTGCGTAACCGTGATATCGTGCCCTCCGTCTCCTTGTGTCTCGGTCCGTGTGAAATCTCCGTCGGCGAGATGGTAAGCGCTTATACGGCGTTTCCCAACAAAGGCATCCGGGTGGCTCCGCTGTTTGTGACGCGGATTGAAGACAATGAGGGTAATGTCCTGGCTGCCTTTACTCCCGAAATGCAGGAAGTCATCAGTGCGTCAGGTGCATACAAAATGCTGGTGATGTTGCGTTCCGTAGTCAACGAAGGTACCGGAGGCCGTGTGCGTCGTCTCGGTGTCAAGGCGGACATGGGCGGCAAGACGGGCACCACCAACTACAATGCCGATGGCTGGTTTATGGGCTTTACACCCTCGCTCGTATCGGGTTGCTGGGTGGGCGGTGAGGACCGCGACATCCACTTCGACACCATGCTGCACGGGCAGGGCGCCTCGATGGCATTGCCCATCTGGAGTAAATACATGGTGAAAGTGCTTGGTGACAAGTCTTTGGGCTATGATGAGAAAGAGACTTTTCGGTTGCCGGAAGATTATGATCCATGCAAAGAAGATGGCGGTTTGCGCGAAGGAGGTAATGTGGAAGATCCGATAGAAGGACTTGACGAATTGTTCAATTAGTGGATATGGTCTATACAATCGGCATCGGCAGCAACGAACAGCGGAAAGAGAACATGGCTTTGGCGCGGAAACGCTTGGCCGAACTTTTTCCGGGAATATGTTTCTCGGAAGAAGAGGAAACCAAACCTCTGTTTTTTCATCGTCCTGCTCTGTTTTCCAATCAGGTGGCTCGTTTTGCCTCGAAAGAGCAGGCATCGGATGTTATCTCGCGCCTGAAAGCGATAGAGCGTGAAGCGGGCAGAGTGCCTGGGGAGAAGGAGGCGGAGATTGTCCGGCTGGACATCGACCTGCTGTCTTGCGACGATATTGTTTACAAACCGGAAGATTTGGTACGGGATTACGTAGTGCGTGGCTTGGAGCAGCTATCTTCCGAAGCTCTTTCTAAAGAATAAACCTCGTTCTCCGCCTGCCCCAATTCGGGGCGGACGGAGATAAATAATAAACACTGAAATGAAATTTTTAGGAATTATACCCGCCCGTTATGCCTCTACGCGTTTTCCCGCCAAACCTTTGGCCATGCTGGGTGGAAAAACCGTGATACAACGGGTGTATGAGCAAGTGACCGGCGTATTGGATGATGCTTATGTGGCCACGGACGATGAGCGGATTGAAGCCGTGGTCAAGGCCTTTGGCGGAAAAGTCGTGATGACCTCTGTGCATCACAAGAGCGGCACCGACCGGTGTCATGAAGCATGTCTTCGGATAGGAGGCAGGTTTGATGTTGTTGTGAATATTCAGGGAGACGAACCTTTTATCCAAGCTTCGCAGCTGCAAGCAGTCAAGGCTTGTTTCAATGACTCTTCTACTCAGATAGCTACTTTGGTGAAACCTTTCACTGTAGATAATGACTTCAAGGATTTGGAGAATGTCAATTCTCCGAAAGTGGTACTTGATAAGAATATGAACGCCCTTTATTTTAGTCGTTCCATCATTCCGTTTCAGCGTAATGCCGGCAAAGAAGACTGGCTGAAGAGTCATGTCTACTATAAACACATCGGTCTCTATGCTTATCGCGTGGAGGTGCTGAAAGAAATAACCTCACTTCCCCAGTCTTCGCTCGAACTGGCCGAGTCGTTGGAACAATTGCGATGGTTGGAGAATGGCTATACCATCAAGGCCGGAATCACCGAACTGGAAACTATTGGCATAGACACTCCGCAGGATTTGGAACGTGCCGAAAAGTTCCTTCAAAATCTTACTCTATAGATTGTACATAAAACGATGTTGAACCGAAGCAACCGTCCTCTCATCTCAGAACCGGAACAATCGGCAGTACAACGACCGGAATGTATATTGTTGCCTAATGGCATTCTATTGAATGTACTTAATACAGGTGACAATGAGGTGATGCGCATAGATTTATTAATGGGGGGAGGCCGTTGGCATCAGACCCGCCCTCTGCAGGCCTTGTTCACCAACCGCATGCTGCGTGAGGGCACCGGACGCCATACTACTGCCGATATTGCAGAGAAGTTGGATTATTATGGAGCTTGGCTGGAATTATCCGCCGTTTCGGAATATACTTATGTCACACTCTATTCTTTGAATAAATATTTTGCCGAGACATTGGACGTGTTGGAGTCTGTCATAAAAGAGCCTACCTTTCCGGAGGAAGAATTGAATGTCATTGTAGATAGCAATATCCGGCAATTCCTTGTCAACTCATCCAAAGTGGGTTTTCTTGCACATCGTGGATTGCTGAATGCTTTGTACGGAGGGGAACATCCCTGCGGACGGTTGGCACAGGAGAATGATTACCGGTGTATTACCCCCGGTGTTTTATGTGAGTTTTACAATCGTTATTATCATTCAGGCAATTGCAGCATTTATCTTTCGGGAAAGGTGACGGACGAGAATATCTCTCGGGTAGAGAAGATTTTTGGCAACGAATCTTTTGGTAAAGATTTCCGCAAACCGGATAAGAGAGAATATGCTTCTGTCACTTTGCCTGAAAAACGTATCTTTATAGAGCGTCCCGAAGCTTTGCAAAGTGCTGTCCATATGGGGATGCTTTCTTTGGATTATAGCCATCCCGATTATCTGAAAACACGTGTGCTGGTGACGCTTTTCGGAGGGTATTTCGGCAGTCGGCTCATGTCTAATATCCGCGAGGAGAAAGGGTATACTTACAATATTTCGGCCGACCTCATGTCTTATCCCGGACAAGGGGTGCTGACTATCAATGCAGAAACAGCCAATGAATATGTAGAGCCTCTTATAGGTGAGGTATATCACGAAATGGAGCGACTTCAGAACGAATTGGTTTCCGATGAAGAGCTCAGCATGGTGAAGCACTATCTGTTGGGAGAAATTTGCCGCAGTTACGAGTCTCCTTTCTCTTTGGCGGATGCGTGGATTTTTGTACAAGTGTCCGGTTTGCAAGATACCTATTTTACAGATGTCATGAATGCGGTAAAAACAGTCACACCTCAAGAGATTCAAGAACTTGCCGGACGTTATTTTTGCAAAGAGACATTAAAAGAAGTGGTATCCGGCAAAAAAATGTCATAAAAAACAGAGAGTGGGCTTTATGTAAAGAGATAAACCTTATCTTTGTGCATAATACTTAGTTCTTAATCCATGAAATATCTATATATCGCTTTTTTTCTGACCCTATTCTGTCAAGGCAACACCGTAGCTCAAGAAAAAAAAGGCTCTTTCTTGAATAAGGTAAAAACATCATTCTCTTCTCAAATTACTATAGGCACCTACGTTTTTAAAGAAAATGGAGCTGTATATACGGGCGAAATGAAAGGTCGTAGGCCCAATGGAAAAGGTAAGACTGTCTTTAAAAACGGAGATATATACGAAGGTGAATATCTGAAAGGCAAACGGGAAGGGTATGGAACCTATGTGTTTCCGGATGGCGAAAAATACGAAGGACAATGGTTTCAGGACCAACAACATGGCAAGGGCATCTACTACTTCATGAATAACAATCGTTATGACGGCATGTGGTATCAGGATTATCAGCATGGCAAAGGGGTGATGTATTATTATAACGGCGACCGTTATGAAGGTGATTGGGTGAATGATAAACGGGAAGGAGCAGGCACTTATACGTGGAAAAACGGTTCCAAATATGTTGGCTCGTGGAAAAATGATAAGAAAGAAGGCAAGGGGACGTTAATTTGGAACGATGGTTCCAAATACGAAGGAACCTGGAAAAAGGATGTTCGTGAAGGCAAAGGAACTTTTGAATATGCCAATGGCGATAAATACGTAGGGGATTGGCTGGACGACATACAGCACGGGAAGGGTATTTATTTCTTCCATACGGGCGACCGTTATGAAGGCTCGTATGTACAAGGTGAACGTACCGGTGAAGGTATATACTACCATGCCAATGGTGATAAGTATGTAGGAAATTTCAAAGACGGTAAGCAGGAAGGACGCGGCACTTTTACTTGGTGCAACGGTGCTGTATATGAGGGTGACTGGAAAGATAATCTGCGTAACGGATATGGGGTCTACAAATGGAATGTGGGCGACTCGTACGAAGGCGAATGGAAGGATAATAAATTCAATGGGCGGGGCATCTTGATACAGACTGATGGAACGAAATATAAAGGCAGTTTCGTGAACGGCATGGAAGAGGGTAATGGCGTTTTAGAGGATAAAAACGGCAATCGTTACGAGGGCTTCTTCAAACAAGGGAAAAAACACGGTCCTTTTGTGGAGACTGATAAGGATGGAAAAGTGACGAGAAAAGGAACCTACAAGATGGGGAAATTGGAAACTAATGGAAAGTGATTCGAAAGGCGCTTTTGCTTGAACTCAGTTAACGTTAACCATAATCGAAAAGTATTCTTTGAATAACTTTTCAGCTCTTTCCAATTGTTGAGGCGTATTTTCTTCGACATCTTTTAGTTTATACTCCCATCCCATTGCCTCATATTTGTGTACGCCTAATTTATGATAGGGCAGAATCTCTACCCGTTGAATATTATGGAAAGTTCCAAATTCCTGCCCCAAGGCACGGACGTCTTCTTCAAAATCACTATATCCCGGTACTAATACATAACGTAGCCAGAATGGGCGGTTGTGTTCTTCCAACCAATGGGCGGTACGTAAGGTTTGTTCATTGTTGCGTCCCGTCAATGCGCGGTGGCGCTCCGGATTGTGCTCTTTGATATCAAGCAGAACCAAATCCGTCAGTCCCAATAACTCTTCAACCCTTTCGTTCCAGACCGCTCCATTGCTGTCTAAACAGATATGAATTTGGTTTGCCTTTAACTCTTTGAAAAGCGGAATTAAGGCTTCGGCTTGCAAGGTGGGTTCTCCTCCGGAAAAAGTTACTCCTCCTTTCCTTCCATAAAAAGCTTTTTGGCTGATTGCCATTTGCAGGATATATTCGGATGCAGTGAGAGTGCCTCCTTTTGATTCTATTGTGTCCGGATTGGCGCAATATAGACAACGGAACGGACAGCCTTGAAGGAAAATGACGAGCCGGATTCCCGGCCCGTCAAATGTTCCCATACTTTCGTAAGAGTGTACACGTATCATATTACATTCTTTCATGGAAAGAACGGTTGATAACTTCCAACTGGTGCTCACGACTCAGTTTCACGAAGTTCACGGCGTAACCGGAAACGCGGATAGTAAGTTGCGGATATTTTTCAGGATGCTCCATAGCGTCTTCCAGCATTTCGCGATTCAATACATTTACGTTTAGGTGATGAGCGCCTTTGGTGAAGTATCCGTCCATCATGGTAACCAGATTTTCTACACGCTCCTCTGATGTCGGACCTAATGATTTCGGAACTATGGAGAATGTATTGCTGATGCCATCTTGCGAGTCACGATAGCGAAGTTTGGCAACCGAACTCAGAGAAGCAATAGCTCCATTCTTGTCTCGCCCGTGCATCGGATTGGCACCCGGGGCAAAAGCAACCCCTTTGGCACGTCCGTCAGGAGTGGCACCGGTTTTCTTGCCATACATTACATTGGATGTGATAGTAAGCAATGAAAGGGTGGGGCGAGCGTTTTTATAGACAGGCAATTTCTTTAGTTCTTCACTGAAATAATACACCAAGTCTACTCCGAGGTGGTCTACACGGTCGTCGTTGTTGCCGAAACAAGGGAAAGTTCCTTCTATGTCGAAACTTTCTGTCAGCCCAATGTCGTTGCGGCGGGCGGTTACTTTGGCATATTTGATGGCGGATAAAGAGTCGATGGCAATGGAAAGTCCGGCCACGCCATAAGCTAAATTAATGCGCGGGTCGGTGTCTACAAATGCCATTTGGGCTTTCTCGTAATAATATTTGTCATGCATGTAGTGGATGATATTCATAGCTTCGTTATATACACGAGCTATTTCAGTCAACACTTTCTTATAGTTGGCCATTACTTCTTCAAACTTCAGCGTGTCACCGGTCAGTACGGGAATATTTTTGACCATGACCGTACCTGTGTTTTCGCAGCGGCCACCATTAATGGCCAACAGCAATGCTTTGGCGAGATTGGCACGTGCACCAAAGAATTGAATTTGTTTTCCTATGGCTTGATAAGACACACAACATGCAATGCCGTAATCGTCGCAGTTGCGTACCTCGCGCATCAGATCGTCGTTCTCGTACTGAATAGAACTTGTGTCTACGGAAACTTTGGCACAGAAGTCTTTGAAACCTTCGGGCAGTTCCGGACTCCAAAGTACCGTCATGTTCGGTTCGGGCGAAGGGCCGAGGTTGTACAAGGTTTGCAGAAAACGGAAAGACGTTTTCGTCACTTTTACACGCCCGTCATTAAAACGTCCTCCGATGGCTTCGGTCACCCAAGTTGGGTCTCCTGCAAAGATATCGTTGTACGATTGCATGCGCAAGTGGCGAACCATACGCAATTTGATGACGAATTGGTCAATCAATTCTTGCGCAAAGGTCTCATCGATTTTGCCATGCGCCAAATCATATTCTATAAAGATATCAAGGAAAGAAGAGGTATTACCCAATGACATGGCAGCTCCATCTTGTTCTTTTACAGCGGCAAGATAAGCCATATATACCCATTGTACCGCTTCTTGGGCGGATGTGGCGGGACGGCTGAGATCAAGCCCGTAATATTGCCCCAACACTTTGATATCCTTCAAGGCTTTGATTTGTTCTGATACCTCCTCACGCAGGCGGATACGGGATTCGTTCATGGGACCTGTCAGATTATGCAAATCTTCCTGTTTGGCCTCGATCAAGCGATCGATACCATAAAGCGCCAGACGACGATAGTCGCCAATAATACGTCCGCGCGCATAGTTGTCGGGAAGGCCTGTAAGAAATCCTAATGAGCGGAAAGAGCGTATTTCTTCGGTATATACATCGAAAACCCCGTCGTTATGTGTCTTGCGGTAATGCGTGAAGATTTCTTTTACTTTATCATCCACTTCTATGCCGTTTTCATGGCAAGCCTTTGCCACCACGTTGATACCGCCGAAAGGCTTGATGGCACGTTTCAACAGTTCATCGGTCTGCAAACCTACAATCAGTTCATCGTTCTTGTCTATATATCCGGCAGTGTGGGATACGATGGTAGATACTGTTGCATTATCCAATGCACGAACTCCATTGTTGTTTCTTTCTTCTTCAAGAGCTTTCAGGCAAATGTTCCAAATGCGTTTTGTGCGTTCGGTAGGCCCTTGCAAAAAAGATGCGTCTCCGGTATAGGGAGTAATGTTTCTACTAACGAAATCACTGACATTGACTTCGTTATTCCAAAGCCCATTAATAAAGGTGTTGTTCTGTTCCATAAAATTCATTTTGTTAGTGGGTTAGGGATTGTTATCCTTTTAGAGTGCGCAAAAATACCGAATAATCCCATAATACAGTAAGGAAAGCTCCTCATTTTATGTTGTACAACATTAAAATAGCTATTTGTAGGTATGACAGCTCATCATGGTTTTTCAAAATGAATCTTGCATAAAGAAAAAGAAAGGCCATACCATATTCTGAAAACAGTTATGATATGACCCTTCTTGCTTGCAGGGACTTTATGTCTATTCCTATTTAATAATTTCCAAAGCTTTGAAACATTTGGTCAATTTTTCTACTGCATAATCTACTTGCTCTACGGTGTGGGTCGCCATCAATGCTACGCGCACCAATGTGTCTTGAGGAGCACATGCGGGAGGGATAACCGGATTGATGAATATGCCTTCATCGAAAGCCATCTTTGTTACGACAAAGGTCTTTTCGGTATCACGTACATAAAGAGGGATGATGGGAGATTCGGTTTCACCGATTTCGAAACCTGCGTCACGGAATTTCTTTAATGCATAGTTGGTAATGTCCCACAAACGTTGAATACGTTCCGGCTCGGATTTTATAATATGGAGAGCCTCGCGGGCGGCAGCGGTTGCGGCCGGAGTGCTGCTTGCTTGGAATATATAGGAGCGAGCATTATGGCGTAGCCAATTGATAACCTCTTTGTCTCCGGCAATGAATCCTCCGATAGAAGCCAGTGACTTGCTAAATGTACCCATGATTAAATCGACCTCATCCGTAACGCCGAAGTGATCGCAAACACCACGGCCTTGTTTCCCGAAAACGCCTAAACCATGGGCTTCGTCTACATATATACTGGCATTGTATTTTTTCTTCAGACGAACAATTTCCGGAAGGTTGGCCAAATCTCCTTCCATGGAAAAGACTCCATCGACAACGATTAGTTTTACGGCATCCGGCTCGCATTTTTGAAGTTCTTTTTCAAGAGCTTCCATGTCATTGTGCTTGTACTTTAGCTGTGTAGCGAATGTAAGACGGCGTCCGTCCACAATAGAAGCATGGTCACGGTCATCACAAATAATATAATCTCCACGGCCCACAACGGCAGGAATGATGCCTTCGTTTACCGTAAATCCGGTAGAAAAACAGAGCGCTTCGTCTTTTCCTACAAATTCGGCCAGTTCTTTCTCCAATTCCACATGGATATCGAGGGTGCCATTCAAAAAACGGGAGCCGGCGCAACCGGTACCGTATTTTTCTGTAGCGGCTATTGAAGCGTCGATGATACGTTTGTCGTATGTCAGTCCCATATATGCATTAGAGCCGAACATCAAGACCTTTTGGCCATCCATCATAACTTCTGTGTCCTGATGACTGTTAATTGTGCGAAAATAAGGATATACTCCTTTTGCCATAAATTGCTGTGGCAAATCGTATTTCGCAAATTTTTCTTGTAATAAACTCATGAAGTGTCTTTTGTATTATGAATATTTAAATCTATTAAATACGAGTCTTAAAAAACAGGGGGCAAAGATAGCAAAATATGTCGGTATATTATTCTATTTGTTTAAAAAAACTCTTTGTGCTTATTTTAAGATATCCCATATTGATGTTATATCCTATATTTGTAATATATTTGCCAATCAGAAGAAAAACTGCATAGTATGACTTTTGCATGAGTGAAGACAAAAAGAAAATAGTATTTATCATAAACCCGATATCCGGCGCTCAGAACAAGGAAGTGATTTTGAAGTGGGTCAGTGAAAAACTGGATAAAGAGAAATATGTGCAAGAAGTTCTTTATACTGAACGGGCAGGGCATGCTGTAGAGATAGCTGCACAAAAGGTAAAAGAAGAGGTTCATGCGGTTGTGGCAATCGGGGGGGATGGTACGATAAACGAAATAGCTCGTTCATTGGTACACTCTCAAACAGCATTGGGTATTATTCCTTGTGGTTCCGGAAATGGGCTTGCCCGCCATCTGCAAATTCCGATGGAACCTAAAAAAGCTATCGAGGTTATTAATGAAGGGGTGATGGAAGTCATTGATTATGGGAAAATCAATGAAGTGCCTTTTTTCTGTACCTGTGGCGTGGGGTTTGACGCTTTTGTAAGTTTGCAATTCTCCAAGGCAGGAAAAAGAGGCCCTCTCACTTATTTGGAAAAGACACTGCTTGAAAGTTTGAAATACCGTCCGGAAACGTATGAACTGGAAATGGATGGCAGCACTTTGCGCTATAAAGCATTTTTGATAGCTTGCGGAAATGCTTCGCAATATGGAAACAATGCCTACATCACTCCTCAAGCCGCTTTAAATGACGGATTGCTGGATGTTACTATTCTCGAACCTTTCACCGTGCTTGATGTTCCTTCATTGTCTTTCCAGTTATTCAACAAGACTATCAATCAGAATAGCCGCATTAAAACCTTTCGTTGCCAAGCGTTGCGAATCCATCGTTCCAAGCCGGGGGTGGTTCATTTTGATGGCGATCCGATGATGACAGGGGAAAACATTGATGTGAAGATAGTGAAAAAGGGATTGCAAGTGATTGTGCCCCGGGGAGCGGAAAAAGATACGACAAATATGTTGCAGCGGGCGCAAGACTATATCAACGGACTGAAACAGATTAATGAGGCTTTTGTGGAAGACATAGCGCATAAAAACAAAATAATGTTGGCTAAGGGGAAGGAGCAAATTAAGAAACTGACAAAGATTTAACTTCGTCTTATTATTGTTTCGTGAATGGCGTTTTTCAGAAACTTTTCTGTTGCGATAAACTGTATAAAAGATGTTTTGTGTATTTTTGCATGGTATTTTTGCAATGGTTTTGAACCGGTATGCAGGAAGAAATAAGATTGGATAAATTAAAAAGATATAAAGATGTATAGAACACACACCTGCGGAGAACTCCGTATCTCCGATGTTAATAAGCAAGTGACACTGGCAGGATGGGTACAGCGTAGCCGTAAGATGGGGGGGATGACTTTTGTTGATCTCCGCGACCGTTATGGAATCACTCAATTAGTCTTCAATGAAGAAGTGGACGCTAAACTTTGCGAATGTGCCAATCACTTGGGGCGCGAATTTGTTATTCAGGCAAAAGGGACTGTAAACGAACGCTTCAGTAAAAATGGAAATATGCCCACCGGTGACATTGAAATCATCGTGTCGGAACTTAATGTCTTGAATACATCTTTGACCCCCCCTTTCACCATTGAAGAGAATACAGATGGAGGCGATGATATCCGGATGAAATATCGTTATTTGGATCTTCGTCGCGCCAATGTGCGCAGTAATATGGAACTCCGTCATAAGATGACGATTGAAGTTCGCAAATATTTGGACAATCAGGGCTTCATTGAAGTTGAGACCCCCATTCTTGTAGGATCTACTCCTGAAGGTGCCCGTGACTTTGTTGTTCCTTCGCGTATGAATCCGGGGCAATTCTATGCCTTGCCGCAGAGCCCGCAAACGCTGAAGCAACTGTTGATGGTTTCCGGCTTCGACCGTTATTTTCAGATTGCTAAATGTTTCCGTGATGAAGACTTGCGCGCAGACCGCCAGCCGGAGTTCACCCAAATAGATTGTGAGATGTCTTTTGTGGAACAAGATGATATTATCAACCTTTTCGAAGGTATGGCAAAATATCTCTTCAAGGAGATTCGCGGCGTGGAAATCACTGAACCTTTTATGCGTATGCCATGGGCAGATGCCATGAAGTATTATGGCAGTGACAAACCGGATCTTCGTTTCGACATGAAGTTTGTGGAGTTGATGGACGTTATGAAAGGATATGGTTTCTCTGTATTTGATGACGCCGCTTACATCGGTGGTATCTGTGCCGAAGGGGCTGCGCATTATACGCGCAAGCAATTGGATGCTTTGACCGAGTTTGTAAAGAGACCGCAAATAGGGGCCAAAGGTATGGTATATGCACGCGTAGAGGCAGACGGTAGTGTGAAATCAAGTGTAGACAAGTTCTACACCCAAGAGGTACTGCAAGAAATGAAGGCGGCTTTTGGTGCCAAGCCGGGTGACTTGATTTTGATTTTGAGTGGCGATGATGCAATGAAGACCCGCAAGCAACTGAATGAATTGCGCCTTGAGATGGGTAACCGGCTTGGGTTGCGTGATAAGAATAAGTTCTCTCTTTTGTGGGTGGTAGATTTCCCGATGTTTGAGTGGAGTGAAGAAGAAGGCAGGTTGATGGCTATGCATCACCCATTTACACATCCTAAAGATGAGGATATTCCTTTGCTGGATACCAATCCGGCTGTTGTTCGTGCCGATGCATACGATATGGTGTGCAACGGTATCGAATTGGGCGGTGGCTCTATCCGTATTCATGATGCACAGTTGCAGGCGAAGATGTTCGAAATTTTGGGATTCACGCCCGAAAAGGCTCAAGAGCAGTTCGGTTTCTTAATGAATGCCTTTAAATATGGTGCTCCTCCTCATGGAGGTTTGGCTTATGGTTTGGATCGTTGGGTAAGCATCTTTGCAGGACTTGACAGTATTCGTGACTGTATTGCGTTCCCCAAGAATAATAGTGGACGCGATGTTATGCTGGATGCTCCGTCGGTCATCGACCGGAAACAATTGGATGAATTGAATTTGATTGTGGAAGTCAAGGAATAAAAGCAAGCAGAAAGCTATGAAACCATGAAATTCATATCTAAACTTTAATTCTCGAAGACTTGTCCGCGCTGCGTGAATGCCTGTCCGCCAGTTGAGAATGTGTATTCGCACGGAGCGAGCAGGGGCCTATTCAGATAGAGAACAGGTTTATAACTGCAATAAAAAGAGCCATATCATTATTTAAAATAGAGTTTGATATGGCTCTTTAATGTTCATCAGTTACAATCCGTAATGTCTCTGAGGGCCTATGTTCGCTTCTTTTTATTCATCAAGGTATCTTTTGGTTAGTCCTTCATAGGCATCAATCCTGCGATCGCGTAAGAACGGCCACCAACGACGTACGTTTTCCGAGCGTTCCAGATCAACCTCAATAATTATGTTTTCTGAACCTTCGTTCCTTGCTTGTGCCAGAAACTCGCCTTGTGGGCCGACCACAAAACTATTCCCCCAAAATAAGATTCCTTGCGTCATACCGGAAGGGTCGGGTTCATGTCCTACTCGATTAACGGAAACCACAGGTAGGCCGTTGGCAACAGCATGGCTGCGTTGTGATATGATCCAGGCATTGAGTTGGCGTTCTTGTTCTTCTTTCGTGTCGGTAGTCTCCCAACCTATGGCAGTAGGATATATCAATATCTCGGCACCTTTCATGGCCATGATACGGGCAGCTTCCGGATACCATTGATCCCAGCATACCAAAACGCCGAGTTTCCCTATAGAAGTCTGAATTGGCTCGAAACCTATATCTCCGGGGGTAAAATAGAATTTTTCGTAATAGGCAGGATCGTCGGGGATGTGCATTTTTCGGTACTTGCCGGCAATGCTTCCATCGGCGTCGAAAACTACGGCTGTATTATGGTATAAACCGGGGGCACGTTTTTCAAACAAAGAGGTTACTAACACAACATGGTTGGCAGCAGCCAATTCCGAATAGAATTCGGTAGATGGTCCCGGGATAGGTTCTGCCAAGTCAAAAAGTTGTGTGTCTTCTGTCTGGCAAAAATATAAAGAATTATGTAGTTCCTGCAGGACGACCAGTTGGGCGCCACGGGTAGCACATTCTTCAATGTTTTTGGCTAAATTCATCATATTTGTTAGCAGGTCTGCAACGTTGCTCTGCTGAATGATACCTATTTTAATCTTTCTCATATGTTTAATCTTTTAGATGATAACTCTGTTTGCTTTATTTTTTTGCACGTATGTTTATTCCAGTACACCGGCAGGATACTGCATGGTGACACAGTGTAGGGAACCGTGCTGTTTAATCAATGCCCGACAATCTATCCCTATAATTTCATGATCGGGAAATGCTTCTTGCAGTATTTGGCCTGCCAGTATGTCGTTTTTCGGTTGATTATAGGTCGGGTAGAGCACCGCTTTGTTTATAATCAAAAAATTGGCGTACGTGGCGGGAAGGCGTTCGCCCTTTTCCTCTATTCTGTCTGCCATGGGCAATGCCAATAAACGATAAGGTTCACCTTTCGGAGTGCGAAAAGTCTGCAATTGTTGTTCCATTTTGCAAAGTGCTTCGTAATGCTCGTCTTCAATGTCGTCACACTTCACATAGGCTATGGTATCCGGTGAGCAGAAGCGAGCCAACGTGTCGATATGACTGTCGGTGTCATCACCGGCAAGATAACCATAATCAAGCCAAAGCACACGGCGCAAATGAAAAACAGTACAAAGATATTCTTCTATTTCTGCCCGGTTCATCTGTCCATTACGATTAGGAGAGAGGAGACATGCGGAAGTGGTGAGTAAAGTACCCATGCCGTCACTCTCGAAAGAACCACCCTCAAGTACAAATCCTAAGCGATTGGTGTATTTTCCCTTCAATATGCCGGCTTTTACGGCATGGCGGGTAATCAGGTTGTCCTTGTCGGATGCAAATTTCAGTCCCCAACCGTTGAATTTGAAGTCAAGCAGGGAAATGGTGTCTGAATCCAACAGGCTGACGGCGCCATGGTCGCGTGCCCATGTGTCATTAGTCTCACACTGCAAAAAACAGACGTTTCCCATATTGACCGTAGTTGCTATTTGCCTTTCAACCGTTTGTGGCTCAGGGGTAACAATCAGCAGCTTTTCTCGTTGGGCTATCTCACGTGCTATTTTTACAAAGCACTTTTCTACTTCTTCGAGCATGTATGCCCAGTCAGTTGCGGCATGTGGCCACGTCAGCTGTACGCCGCTTTGAAGTGCCCATTCGGCAGGTAAAAGAGGAGTACGATTCTCCGGAATAGTATTTGAAACAAACAGTAATTGCTCCTCTTTTTCTGATGTGCCTCCATCTGGAGAGTCTACTATAATTCCCATTTATTCGTCAATTGAGTCCCTTAAAATCTATTTTTTTATTTTCGTGTAAGTGCAGACTTACACTCTTACATATTATTTAAAAATGTGATACGACAAGTACAAATGTATGCGTGGCAATCATCATTTGTGAGCCACGTTATCATTTGTGAGCCACGTTTGGAAGATGTTCATGCCGTTTTATAAGTACAATCTTTTCTTCTTATTAGTTCGCCAAAGATAATACAAATATTTTTTTGCACTATCTTCGCAACGTAGAAAGCTTATATACAAGACTTTTTTTTGACCTAAACGTTTTTTAATCCACTGTTTTTTTCTACCTTTGCAGCCAAGTTCTCTGTTTAGAATGAAAATTAAAGAAATAGTAAGCGCCCTTGAACGGTTCGCGCCTCTGCCATTGCAAGACGGATTTGATAATGCCGGCGTGCAAATCGGATTGACAGATGCGGAAGCAACAGGGGCTTTGTTGTGTCTTGACGTTACCGAAGCTGTATTGGATGAAGCAATTTCATTGGGATATAATCTTGTCATTGCTCATCATCCTCTCATCTTCAAAGGGTATAAATCCATCATAGGCAGAGATTATGTAGAACGCTGCATCTTGAAGGCTATTAAGAATGATGTTGTTGTCTATGCTGCCCATACCAACTTGGATAACTCTCCGGGTGGGGTAAGCTTTAAAATGGCCGAGAAGATTGGATTGAAGAATGTCAGGATTCTGGAAGCAAAGGAAAATGCTTTGGCCAAACTGGTTACATTTGTCCCCAATGCGCAGGCAGAAACGGTGCGAAAGGCTTTGTTCGATGCCGGATGTGGCTATATCGGTAAATATGATTCTTGTAGCTATAATTTGGAAGGCGATGGAACATTTCGTGCACAAGAGGGCGCTCATCCTTATTGTGGAAGAATAGGAGAATTGCATGCGGAAAAAGAAGTGCGTATTGAAACAATACTTCCGGCCTATAAAAAAGAGGCGGTTATCAAGGCCTTGTTGGCAGCACATCCATATGAAGAACCGGCTTTTGATTTATATCCTCTGCAAAATTCCTGGGCACAAGCCGGAGCGGGGGTTATAGGAGAATTGGAAATGCCGGAGACTGAGTCGGAATTTCTGAAACGCATCAAGAAGACTTTCGAGGTGGGATGTTTGAGGCATAATAAGTTGACAGGGAGAGAAATCCGGACAGTTGCACTATGTGGAGGTGCAGGCTCTTTTTTAATGTCGCTTGCCGTACGTAATAAGGCGGATATTTTTATTACCGGTGAGATAAAATACCATGATTATTTTGGGCGCGATACGGATATTCTGCTTGCAGAAATAGGACATTATGAAAGTGAACAATATACAAAAGAAATTTTTTATACGATAATCAAGGAGGCGTTTCCTTGTTTTGATGTTCAAATGACAAAAGTAAATACAAATCCCATAAAATACTTATAAGTAAAATGGCTAAAGAAGCAAAGAAAGATCCCCAGGAATTGACTGTGGAACAGAAGTTGAAAGCTTTGTTCCAGTTGCAGACAATGTTGTCTAAAATTGATGAGATAAAAACGCTGAGAGGTGAACTTCCGTTGGAAGTGCAAGACTTGGAAGATGAAATTGCCGGTCTCAGTACGCGTATTGAAAGAATCAAGGCAGAGGTTTCTGAACTGAAATCATCCATCGCCGGAAAGAAAGTCGAAATTGAAAGTGCAAAAGCTTCTGTTGCAAAATATAAGGACCAGCAAGATAATGTCCGCAATAACCGCGAATATGATTTTTTGAGTAAAGAGATTGAGTTTCAAACGCTGGAAATTGAATTATGCGAAAAGCGTATTAAAGAGTTTACTGAGCAAGAGGTAGAAAAATCTAAGGAGGTAGCCGATAGCTCTGCTGCTTTGGATGAAAGACAGAAGGATCTTGAGGTTAAGAAAGGTGAATTGGACGAAATTATCTCTGAAACGAAGCAGGAAGAAGAAAAGTTGAGAGACAAAGCCAAGGAACTTGAAACCCAAATAGAGCCGCGCTTGCTTCAGTCGTTCAAACGTATTCGTAAGAACTCACGCAACGGATTAGGTATTGTATATGTACAACGTGATGCTTGTGGCGGTTGCTTCAACAAGATTCCGCCTCAGAGACAATTGGATATCCGTTCGCGCAAGAAAATTATTGTTTGCGAATACTGCGGACGCATTATGATTGACCCTGAATTGGCCGGTATTACTACTGAACAAAAAACTGAATCTGTAAAAGAAAAGCCGACGAGAACGAGAAAAAAAGCGGCAAGTTCAGAAGAGTAAATATTCTTTCAAATAGCATAAAAACGGTGATAGATAAATCTGTCGCCGTTTTTTCAATGACGCCAACTTAGAGATAATGAGAATCCTCTTTACCCCTTATCCGGTTGGATCTGTATAATACCTCCATGGGGCGTTAGTGCATTAAAAGCTTCTTCCATCCGAATGATTCCTGCATAAATCTGTGCACAGATCAGTACGCCGCCGTGTGCAAAGATGGCAACTTTCTTATAAGGTTTTTGGCTAAGTTCGTCCAGAAATCCGCTGACACGTTGATATTGCATGGCAAAAGATTCTCCGCCGGTAGCTGCTACATTCAAATAATCAGCATACCACTCTTGCAAGCGAGGGTCGTTATTATGGTCAAAAGGCTTCATTTCCCAACTCCCGAAATTTATTTCCATGAGGCGATTGTCTCGCTCTGCATCAGGATAGCCACAATATGATGCGAGACGGACACACCGTGTCAGCGGACTTGTGTAAATGTGTTCGAAGGGAAGATATGCTTTCAGATTTTCTGCCGTAACAGCAGCTTCTTCTTCAAAGGTTGCTTTTAGGGGCACATCTGTCTGCCCATAGCATATACCCGGTGGCACATCTACCGAAGTGTGGCGAATCAAGATTATTTCCATGGATTAAGTTGTTCTATTGTATGTTTGGATGGATGATTATCAGGCTTCCTATATAAAAAGATAATTCGCACAGCAGGAAAGTTGCTCCGCAACAGTCACCCGTATAGCCTTGTAAGCGTCGTTTCATCAGTAGGTATAATAAGGCAAAGGTCGCTATGGGGAAGAAGACGACAATCCATCCCTTGACAGGTAGGAGTACTGTAAGGGGAAGTAGGCCGGCAATGAGACAGATGGACAACTCGCGGGATGTCATGCGATTGTAAACAACCCCCGTTTTACTTTCTCCTTCTTTGCGGGCGTAAGGTAAAAAGTTGACAATCTGAGAAGCGCAACATTTGCTCCAACAGTCTCCGCAGAGAACAAGAATACAAAGGTAGCGGAGGGGCAGATGATACAATTGCCATAGAAGCAGGAAATAGCAGATCAATCCGATGACTCCATAACTCCCTATGTGAGAATCCTTCATAATGGAAAGTGTATGTTCGCGTGTACTTCCTCCACCAAAGCCATCGAAGAAATCAGCCAAGCCGTCTTCATGCAAGCAGCCACTGATAAACAGACGGACAACGATTGCTATTCCCCATGCCGTCGGCAATGGCAGTATCTGAGCGGCCGACCACAATGCTGCTGCCATTATGCCGCCTGTCAACCAACCCACAAGTGGCCAATAAGGAACTATGTGTTTGAAACTCTCGGCCGGGACCTTTTTTATTCTCCAAAAAGGTAACCGTGTGAGTAGTATGAATGCCGCCAGAATGTTGTTCATGATTTATGCAGAGAATTTACAGTTTGACATTCTATATTAAAAAATTATTTCTTCAATAAATGTCAGATTAAAAATATTTTGTGATAGATGCGTGTGCAAAATTATCCATCTCATTAATCATCCTTACGGCGGAGTCTACGATGGGATATGCGCATATGGCTCCCGTGCCTTCTCCCAGACGTAAGCCCAGATTCAGTAATGGCTTAGCGTGCAAGGCATCAAGCACAAGCTTGTGCCCTGTCTCGTCACCACAATGTCCGAAGATGGCATAGTTTTTCACTTCCGGATAGAGCATGGAGGCGGCGAGTAGGCAGTTGGTCATGATGAATCCATCTATCAATATAACCATTTTCAGTTCCGCCGCTTGCAACATGGCACCCACGGCCATTACCATTTCCAGCCCACCGAAGTGGCGCATGATGTTGTGCACAGAACCGTCTCCTTTATAGTTTTCTATAGATTGTTTCAACACCTTATATTTGTGACGGATGCCCATTTGGTCAAGGCCACTGCCTGCACCTACGCATTGCTCTAACGGAATGCCGGTGAAATAGCTCATCCATAAAGAAGACGAAGAAGTGTTGCCTATGCCCATTTCACCGAAACTAAGGACATTGCTTCCTTCATCATGACATAGGCGCACCACTTCGGCGCCCCGCTCCAGACATTGTTCCATTTCTTCTTCGGTCATAGCGGCTTCGTGCAGATAGTTTCGCGAACTTTTGCGTACTTTCATGTCGATGATACCCTTTTCATACGGCAGGTCGTAGTCCACGCCCGCATCTACTATCTTCAATACGAATCCATGCTGCCGGCAAAGAAAGTTTACTCCTGCCCCTCCGTGTAGGAAGTTGCTGATCTGTTGCCAAGTGATTTCTTTGGGCGACAAGCTGACTCCTTCTTCTACAATGCCATGATCGGCCGCAAAGATAATGTTCTGAGGATACTTCAGGGTGGGAGACAGTGTTTGCTGTATAAGACCTATTTGCAATGCCAATCCCTCCAATATGCCCAGAGAACCTTTAGGCTTGGTCAGATTATTGATTTTATTTGTCAATGCGATGCGTATAGATTCGTCAGGATGAGTGATATAGAATGTCTTCATAAGTGTTTTTCGTTTAAAACTCAAATAAAGTTTATTTATTCATCATTACTCTTGATTACTCTTTGATGCAATAGGTTGGTTGGTTCGTCATTTTTTACTTGCATCGGAATGCCTGCCACCATCAGTATCACCTCATCGGCGCGAGAGGCGATATACTGATTCATCCATCCTTGCATATCAGTGAACTTCTGTTGCAGTTTGTTTTCGGACACTCCTCCCATACCAATCTCATTGGTTACGAAAATGAAAGTTGCCTCTTGTTCAGTGAAACGGTTGAACTCTTCTTTGGCTGTGGCAAGCGCTCGATCGACATCAGCATTCAAGTCAAAGAAGAAGTTAGTACACCACAAGGTGACGCAATCTATAAGAACCACCTTCCCCTCCAACCGGTGACGACTGAGTTCTTTCTCTTCCTCGATATTTGTCCATTCCGCTCCCCGTCGCTGCTGATGGCGTGCCACTCTTTCCCTGAACTCTTCGTCCCAAATGCGTGCCGTGGCAAGATATACAGGGGTGGGGGAAAGGCAAAGTGCCAATTTCTCGGCATATGCACTTTTGCCGGAGTGAGATCCTCCGGTAATAAGTATGATTCGCTTCATAGTGCTGCATTTGTTCGATTCATGGAGCAAATATATATGATTTCTATGGCAAAGGCAAGGATGTCTCATGATATTCTTGCGACAGCTTTTTCATAAGAGGATCACCTATGTGCTTGACTATGGACAGATGGAGAGTAAAGCCGGCACCATACTTAAAAGGGTCCCGAGTTGGATATGCATAGTGGAAATTGTCTTTAAAAGCGTTTTTTGTTTTAATTTCAGATTGAGGATCTGTTTTTTTATTCCGAAGTCGCATAGTTGCCGGTTTTGTTATTGAGAATGAAAAACAATAAATATTTGAGGAAATGTTTGTTTCTTTCGGGAGGATTTTGTTACCTTTGCCGCTGCTTAATAGAATAGGAAAATGCGGCAGTAGCTCAGTTGGTAGAGCATCAGCTTCCCAAGCTGAGGGTCACGAGTTCGAACCTCGCTTGCCGCTCCATCTGAAAATCAGGTAGTTAATTATTTGTAACTACCTGATTTTAGTTTGTACAATATGGGCATAGAGCGCTGTAGGGCTCAAGCCGGTAAAATGTACTTTTTTACCAATTTCGGTACAAAGGTGGATTTATTCGTTGGCGGTCTGTAGTAACATTTTGTAAATAACAGGCTTACATAAACAAAAATAAGTTGATGAAAAGATAGCAACTTATTTCAATTTGTCGGGGTAGCGGGATTCGAACCCACGACCCCCTGCTCCCAAAGCAGGTGCGCTAACCGGACTGCGCTACACCCCGAGTGCCTTATTTCTTAAGCGAGCGCAAAGATAAAAAAATATGTTGATATAAACCAAATTTTTTCTCACTTTATACTTTTTTTAGTTAGGGGATAAGTGAACATTTTTAATCTTATTGTGTTTAATACTGTAAAGTTCCAAAATTTAATAATTGAACTTATGAATACATTATTAATGACTTTAATGCTAACAATTATGACGTATGAAATGCCAAAACTTCCTTATGCAAACAATGCATTGGAACCTGTAATCAGTCAGCAAACTATAGATTTCCACTACGGTAAACATTTGCAAACCTATGTAAATAACCTAAATAGTCTTGTTCCGGGAACAGAATATGAAGGTAAAGATCTAATAACCATTGTTTCCACAGCGCCGGATGGTGCCATCTTTAACAATGCAGGACAAGTGCTGAATCACACTTTATATTTCTTGCAATTTTCTCCGAATCCAGAACAAAAAGAACCTACCGGTAAGTTGGCTGAAGCCATCCAACGTGACTTCGGCATCTTTGAGAATTTCAAGAAAGAATTCAATGCGGCAGCTGTAGGTCTATTCGGTTCAGGATGGGTATGGCTTTCTGTGGACAAAAACGGTAAACTTCATATCACTCAGGAGATGAATGGAAGCAATCCTGTACGCTCCGGTTTGACTCCATTATTAGGGTTCGACGTATGGGAACATTCCTACTATCTTGATTATCAAAATCGCCGTGCAGATCATGTAAACGAATTATGGAAGATTATCGACTGGAAAATAGTAGGCGACAGGTTGAAATAATTTGAAATAAATCGATTTATAACTTATAAATCTACCCGTTGACAGAATTAATTTTCTATCCAAAGCTCGTGATTGGATTGACGGTGAGGAAGAAGGATCTTGAGAAAAGTGAGACGGAACGTTTGAATGTCGGGCAAATTCTTCCATGTATTACCAACATCTCCATCAACGGGACAGATTTGCTACTTGATACCGTGTGTTTGACAATGTTGGATTCGATTAAATCGAGAATACCGGCCTGAGCCGATATACCGCATTGTCTGGAAGCTTAGTGACAAGTAGACATGAAATAGTACAGAATACCAGTGTGCTACACACATGAAGGATATAGTGTAGCCCCATATTGGTGTTCTGTTTTATTTCGTGACAAAAAGACCGAAATAAACTTGGAAAGTGTTGATAAAAGCTTAAAAAAGAAAATCAAAAACAGAGTTTCTCAAACCAAAGTCTTGGGAAATATGCTATATTGGGGAAATGATAAAAGAGAAGAGAGCGGAAAACGAGACTCGAACTCGCGACCCCAACCTTGGCAAGGTTGTGCTCTACCAACTGAGCTATTTCCGCATTTGATGACTTCCTTTTCACAAAGGAAAGGTGCCCAGAACAGGACTCGAACCTGCATGCCTCTCGACACACGCACCTGAAACGTGCGCGTCTACCAATTCCGCCACCTGGGCATTATAAATCATCACAATAAAAATACTATGAAAACAGAGCGGAAAACGAGACTCGAACTCGCGACCCCAACCTTGGCAAGGTTGTGCTCTACCAACTGAGCTATTTCCGCAAATACAAAGGAAGTGAAGAGAAGGAGACTCGAACTCCCACGACATGATGTCACTACCCCCTCAAAGTAGCGCGTCTACCAATTCCGCCATCTCTCCATCTTACTTCCAGGAAATCAAAGAACTGATTGTTTTACCTCTGTGCCCAGAACAGGACTCGAACCTGCATGCCTCTCGACACACGCACCTGAAACGTGCGCGTCTACCAATTCCGCCACCTGGGCATTTGGTAATTACAATCATGTTGAGCGGAAAACGAGACTCGAACTCGCGACCCCAACCTTGGCAAGGTTGTGCTCTACCAACTGAGCTATTTCCGCGTTTGCGGTTGCAAAGGTAGATATTTTCCTTAAATCTGCAAATATTCCACACGTTTTTTCATACATAAAAATACGCTTCTCCACCTAATGCGCAAACAGTCTTTTAATAATCAACTCATTCGATTCCGAAAGTCTTCATACGTAAATTGTTTAAAAACTTCTGCCTTTCCCTCTTTCGTCCACATTGCAATGGCAGGATGATGAATTCCATTGAACATATTTGTCTTTACCATGGTGTAATGAATCATATCTTCAAAGATTATCCGTTCTCCTATCCGCAATTCATGATCAAAGCTCCACATGCCCATATAGTCGCCACTCAAACAAGAATTGCCGCCAAGGCGATATACGTAAGGCCCCTCGTCTCCCATTTTCGAACCACATACGGCAGGCTGATAAGGCATTTCCAAGCAATCGGGCATGTGGCAAGTAAAACTCACGTTGAGAATGGCAGTGCGAATGCCGCGGTTCTCCACAATATCCACAATTTCAGAAGCAAGTACACCGGTTTGCCATGTGAAAGCTGAACCGGGTTCAAGAATAACATGCAGGTGCGGATAACGCTTTTTCAACCCTTGCAACAGACGGATGAGATGCTCCACGTCATAATCTTTGCGCGTCATCAAATGTCCTCCACCTAAATTCAGCCATTTTATTTGTGAAAACCAACGAGAGAATTTGGATTCTAATTGTGTCAAAGAGCGTTCCAATTCATACGAGGAAGATTCACAATGACAATGGCAGTGGAATCCGTCTATACCTTCCGGAAGCACTTCCGGAAGCTGAGTTGCCACCACCCCAAAACGAGTGCCGGGTGCACAAGGGTTATAAAGTTCAGTCTCTACCTCGGAATATTCAGGATTAATGCGAATGCCGCAAGAAATTCCACTTTGCCCTGCCTTCACTTTCGGATAAAAGCGATGGAACTGCTCCAATGAATTGAAAGTGATGTGACTGCTGCACCGCATGATTTCAGGAAAGTCGGTCTCGGTATATGCCGGAGAATAGGTATGTGCTTTACTGCCAAACTCTTCAAAAGCCAAACGGGCTTCATATACGGAACTTGCCGTAGAGTTGGATATGTATTCTCTGAAAATAGGAAAGGAACGCCACATGGCAAAAGCTTTAAAAGCAAGAATAATCTCTGCCCCTGAACGTTCGGCTACACTTCTTATCAGCGTAAGGTTTTTTCTTAGAAGTTCTTCTTCCATGATGTAACACGGGGAGGGAAAACATTCAAAATCTATCATATTGTTTATGGTTTTACATTAAATTTCATCGACGCCTCTTTGTCCGGATACGCCTTACGAACACTATTTATCCTATTACCTTGAAACGTGCAAAGCGTAACAGAAGTTGTTTGTCTCCCGCATTTTTAAAACGAATGGTCGCTTTGGCATTATCCCCTTCACCTTCCATTCTCAAGACTTCTCCTAAACCGAAGCGTTCATGCTCAATCAGTTGCCCTTCCACAACTCCATGAATAGAAGCATCGGGGTGAGGCGTTGTTCCTGTGGAGTCAGAGGTCGGCATCACTCGTTTCAAATTACGAGGAACAGCCTGAGGTATAACTTCTTGCTTCGGACGCATCATCTTCTCTTCTCTCTTTTTATAGGAGAAATCGTTATGCGCATCTTCCTTCAATCTAAAAGAGGGCTTTGTATCAGGCAACTGCAAAAATCGTACATCTATATCTTTTAGAAAACGACTGGGACTTCCAAATTCCATTTTGCCAAACCGAAAACGAGTCTTTGCATAAGATAAAAAACAATGTTCCTCTGCACGTGTAATGGCTACATAAAACAATCTACGCTCTTCTTCCAACGCTCGGACAGATTCTCCAATCATTGCACTGGGAAAAAGGTTTTCTTCCATTCCCACCACAAAAACATTCTTAAACTCCAACCCCTTGGCAGAATGAACCGTCATTAAAGTTATTTTTTCATCATCATCATCGTTCTTATCCGAATCTTGATCGGTCAGTAATGAGACTTCCGACAAAAAATCAGCCAACAGAATGTCGGGATTTCCTTCCTCTTGTCGCCGAACACAAAAATCACTCATGCCATTCACCAATTCCTCTATATTTTCCTTACGGCTCAAATTTTCCGGTGAATTATCCTGACAGATATCATTGATGATACTCGACCGGCGAATGATATCGGAGCCAATCTCGTAAGCGTTCTTATCGGCTGCATATGCAATGAAGCCGGCTATCAAGTCCTGAAAGCCTTGCAACTTCCCTGCCGTGCTTTTTGTAAAAGTCAGTCCATAGGCCGGTGGGTCGCAGAGTACCGTCCATAGGCTGACATTATGCATCGTGGCAGCTGCAATGATTTTACCTACTGTAGTATCACCGATGCCGCGTGCCGGATAATTGATGATGCGTTTGAACGCCTCTTCATCATTAGGATTTACGATCAACCGGAAATAGGAAATTATATCCTTGATTTCTTTACGCTGATAAAACGATAAGCCGCCATATATGCGATAAGGCATTCCTCGCTTACGCATAACTTCTTCAAAAATGCGACTTTGCGCATTAGTGCGGTAAAGTATGGCAAAGTCGGAATAGGCATACTGTTTCTCTCGACGCAATTCGGTAATTTTATTTACTACAATATCCCCTTCTTCTACATCGCTATAGGCTTGATAAACACCAAGTGCCTCCCCCTTCTCTTTTTCAGAAAAGACTTCCTTGCGTATCTGTCGATGATTCTTCTTTATCAAGCTATTGGCCGCACAGACAATGGTTTGAGTAGAACGATAATTCTGCTCTAATTTAAAGACTTTGGCATTGGGATATATTTGGGTGAAATACAAGATATTGTCGATATCGGCTCCGCGAAAAGAGTAAATACTCTGTGCATCATCGCCCACTACACATACACGTTGGTGATTCTTGCTCAACTGTAACACAATGCTATGTTGTGCAAAATTAGTGTCTTGATATTCATCTACCAGAATATAACGGAATTGTTCCTGATAACGGGCAAGTATCTCCGGTTGATCTCTAAACAGCAAAAAGGTATAGAACAGCAAATCGTCAAAGTCCATGGCATCTGCCTGCTTACAGCGTTCCCAATACCTCTGATATACGTCGCGAAGGGCAGGAACTTTTGCCGCACGATCTGCTTCATAAGCCTCTTTACTGTTTGCATAAGCGGCAGGAGAAACCAAATGATTCTTGGCATTTGATATACGCGCTTGCACCAATCCGGGTTTGTATATCTTTTCATCCAATCCCATCTCCTTTATGATAGAGCGTATCAAACTTTTGCCATCGGCCGTGTCGTATATGGTGAATTGCGAAGTGAATCCAAGATGCATAGCTTCAGCGTGCAGAATGCGCAAGAACATGGAATGAAAGGTTCCCATCCATAGATGGCGCGCACGGTCTGTACCCACCTGGCGTGCTATGCGTTCTTTCATTTCTCGCGCCGCTTTATTGGTAAAGGTCAACGCAAGAATATCCCACGGCCGGTAACCATTCTCCAGCAGATAGGTTATTTTATATGTCAGTACGCGCGTCTTTCCAGAGCCGGCACCGGCTATCACCAATGACGGCCCATCGTTGTAAAGCACCGCTGCACGCTGTCCTTCGTTCAGTTCCTGTATATAATCGGGCATATTCCGTACAATCAAATAGAGATATTTTGCAGCAAATTTAGATATAAATTGCGATTTATATGTCGGTATAATAAGAAAAAGTCAAGATCACTCCTGTCTTTATGGCGTGAGAGATCGCAGTGAACGAGCTTCAAAACGATTGTTTACGAACTTAGTTTCAAAATATAATCTCTTGTGAGAATTGTATGTGGTCTTGACGTTCAGAAAGATAATTGAAACTTTCAAATAAGCTGGAAACCGATGCGGTTATTGCTTGGAGAAAGTTGTTTACAACATCTGTAGGTCTTGATACATAATACGATAAGTCGCCGCTTTTTTTTCTAATGCAAGTGGATAGGCTCTCGAGGAGGATGGCATCCGGTAAAGACGTAATGAACGATTCTCAAAAAGAAATTCTGCGAAGTTGCCTGCTTTGGGCTTTTCAATGGAGAACTGAAGGCATAAGATATCGGTGGCTTTTTCACCGGTGGTGGCAAGAGCCTTACATTTCGGAAGCCTACGCAGTAGGGCTTGGATATCTGTGGGTTGTACCACTTCCAAGAATTTATCCGAAGCATTGTCTTGCAGGCGTCGTATTGCCGTTGCTGTATCGAATAAAGCAATTCCTTTTTCATTCAGGAAACTTTCGATATGTTCCTTATCGAAGGTTTTCTTTACTTTGTCTACGAAATAATCCTTGTCATTGAAGAACACGTAGCCGATAATTCGCCACATATCATTTCCCCAATTGGGGTAGTAGAAATCCATCGACCATCGTTTCTTTTGTGGTGGAAAACTACCCAACATCAGCAGGTTTGCATTCTCGGGGAGGAAAGGTTTGAGGGGATGTTGTTCTATTTCCATCTTTGCGCACTTATTATCAGAGAATAAGCCCTATTCGGCATGCACTGAATAGGGCTTTGATGTAAAACTCTTTTTGCCTTTTCTATTTCTGATCCGCCTCTTTACTCTTAGGCTCTTTCTTGGCAAGCATCACTATGTTATATACATATTCTGACATCCATTCTTCCGAATATCCTAAACGCTCCTTATATTGACGCACGGACATGGCCGTTTTGTGTACATCGTCTTTTTTCCACACGTTTTTTGTACAGACGTCGTGCACTGTCTTTTCCGTCATGCTGCGCAGTGCTCCTTTAAAGAAAGAAGGCAGGCGGAACTTCCATTGCATCAAGTTGCCCATAAGCATCATCAGATCGTTGGAAAAGCCTTGATACATGAAAAGATATCCTTGCACATCGTTCTGTGTACGGCAGTGCTTCTTTACGGAAGCATCTATCTCTTTGAAAAAGTTCTCGCTGATGTTGTAGTCCTGCATCAGCATTTTGCGCGAAGCTGTTTTTTCTGCCTGCCCCAGACGTCCTCCTTGCGTCGGGATTTTGAACAGACGCTTGAAGTTGGCTACATCAGGAATGAAACGGATATTGGTAATGCCCAGATTGGCCGCTATCACGGACTGAAAATAGACACGTGTCAGTGAAACGAAGTCTTCTACGTTTTTGGAAGATACTTCTCCGGTATTCTTGTTGAACAGTTTGGTCAATATGCCCATATTACGTATGGTTTATGATTTATATTTTATAATTGCCGCAGTAATTGCGTTTGCAAAAGTACGAAATAAGTTGATTCTCGCCAGCACTCCGGGGCTTTTTCTACTTCTTTTGAAGTGATTTTTCGTGAAAACAAGATTTGTGAGAGAGTAAGACTTTTTTTTGAAATAGAGGCGTGAGGATACATCGTTTGTCTTTCTTTATTTCAATTTAAAATAAAACTTATGTCCTTCGAATACCGGCTCTACTATGCCATATCGTATGAACTTTGCCAGTAAATGTTCGGCGGCACGTCGGGAGAGATGTGACAGCCGGCAGTATCGGTTTAAAGATAACCTGCCGTTTTCTTCCAACAGGTTGAGCAGCAATCGTTCCCGTTCTGTATATTCCATCAGTTCGTCTTCGGTGCTTCCGCTTTGCTGCCAGACGCGCAAATGGATGGGAGTGGCCAGTATGTTTTCATCTTTGATACGCAGATAAGCAAGACGTTTCCCCGCTTCGTCTTTGGCATATATGGGTTTTTGTTCGCTTTCATCTATTTTTATGACCAGAATGCTGTGTCCTTCCACATGATAGGTCTGTGCGTGGAAGTTCACTTCGGGATGACAATACAACTGTGTGGCCGCTTCTATCATGTATTGTTCTTCATCAGACTGTACGCCGGCAATTTTTCCATTGTCTTTCACTCCGATGAGCAGGCGCCCTCCTTCCGTATTGGCAAAGGCGGATAGTGTTTTGGCTATCTTGCGGGCATCGGATATTTCAAATTTGAAGTCCTGCTGTTGATGCTCGCCCTCTGCTATCAGGGCACGTATGTATTCGGTGTCAGTAGGCGTTTTCATGCTTGCAAAAATATGTGACCGGATCAGTCCTATACTGATGTGACATCAGTCCTATACTGATCCTGCTTCAGTCGTATACTCATCCTACCCCCTCTCAAAAAAGTTCCGGCGGGGCATTTTGTTTCTTGATATTATTATTCCTTTCTATCCTTTATTTCACAGGTCTTGCTTTGCAACGATGATTTCTTCCGCTGCTTTACGCTTCTTCTCCTTTGCTTCATCGGAAGGATACCCGATAGGTATCAGGACGGCAGCCTCTTCGTTTTCATCCAAATCAAAGCTCTTTTTACAAAGTTCAGCGTCGAAGTTGCAGACCCAGCAGGTGCCAAGCCCTTGCTCCGCAGCTGCCAGGCAAAGGTGCTCTACCGCTATGGCTATGTCGATGTTTCCATGATGCTTTCCGTCAGCTCTTACCCATTCCTCGTCATGCAGAATAGAGACGATGATATGAACAGGTGCCGTGGCAAACCATTCACGGTTGTAGCATCGGGCGAGTTTCTTCCTGTCGTTCTCATTGGTGATGACGCGAAACTTCCACGGCTGCTTGTTGCATGCCGAAGGAGCCAAACGCACACATTCCATGATATAGTCCAGCTTTTGCTGTTTAACATTCTTTGACTGATAGCTCCTACAGCTATATCTGCTCTTTACAAGTTCTAAGAAGTTCATGTTATTCAAGTTTAATTCTGTTATGTATTTTGTTATATCCCGCCATGACATTTGTCATTATCTCGGCACGACCGAAGAAAAAAGAATAAGAAGGCGTTGGCAGACCGCCACCCCATAATATTATGGCAGACAAAAATACACAAATATTTTGCGTTATCAACGATATCGCTTTTAGAAACTGTTTTTGATTTTACTTCAGCTTCCTTACGGAAGTTGCTTTTGAGGATTTTGTCTGTTTTTCTTCGTCACATAGCCGGCTATTCTTCTTCGAAAAACAGACAAAAAAAATGAAAATAAATTCAGAGAGTGCCGATAAAACTTAAAAAAGAAAATCAAAACAGTTTAATATCCGCTTTTTTGTACGTGCAGGAATAAAAGAATATATTTGTGCAGTTTTTTCATCTGTTCTTCCGAAGTTTGAGCACCATTCTTGTTTTGCAAGCTTGTATCGGCTTTTTGCGAACATTCGTTCAACTCTTTACGGGAGGCAGGCAGATGACGATGTGCATATGGGACATATGAACTTAAGAACTTATAACACAATAAAAACAGCGTATTTATGAAGAAAGTGATTATCAACTCGTATGAGGAATTTGAAAAGTTGGTAGGCCGGCAAATCGGTGTTTCAGATTATGTAGGTCTTCCTCAGGAACGTATCAATCTTTTTGCCGATGCTACATTGGATCATCAGTGGATTCATGTGGATGCAGAACGGGCCCAGGTAGAAAGTCCTTTCAAGAGTACTATTGCCCATGGATATCTTACATTGTCCATGTTGCCCTACCTGTGGAGTCAGATTATTGAAGTAAACAATCTGAAGATGATGATAAACTATGGCATGGATAAGATGAAATTCGGCCAGGCTGTGTTGTCGGGACAGCGTATTCGCCTGGTGGCCGATTTGCACTCTTTGTCCAACTTGCGTGGGGTGGCAAAGGCGGAAATTAAATTTGCCATTGAGATTGAGGGAGAGAAGAAGAAAGCACTCGAAGGCATCGCTGTCTTTTTATACTACTTCAACTAAAAAATCTCTCCATTCAACATTTTCATGGATCAAGACGTTTTTAAGAAAGAAGTCTATAACATTGTAGCTGCTATCCCTTCGGGCAAGGTGTTGACATACGGGCAAATAGCTTACTTGATAGGTAAACCTCAACATGCCCGTATGGTGGGATATGCCATGTACAATGTTCCTTCCGAATGGCATTTGCCTTGTCACCGGGTGGTGAACAGCCAAGGTAGGCCTGTGCCCTTTTGGGCAGAACAAAGAGGGCTGCTGGAGGCTGAGCATGTGAAGTTCAAGAAGAATGGATGTGTGGACATGAAACAATGTCTGTGGGATTTTATGAAAGAATAATTTAGAATGGGGAATATGAAATTTATAGGTGCGCATGTGTCGGCAAGCGGCGGAGTCGAATCAGCTCCCGTCAATGCCCATGAGATAGGGGCAAATGCTTTTGCCCTGTTTACAAAGAATCAGCGTCAGTGGGTGGCAAAGCCGCTGGCTGACGAGAATGTGGAATTGTTTAAGAAGAATTGCGGCAAGTATGGTTTGGATGTTTGTCACATCCTGCCCCACGACAGCTATCTGATTAATTTGGGACATCCGGAAGCAGAGGGGCTGGAGAAGAGCCGCATAGCTTTTGAGGACGAAATGCAGCGTTGCGAACAGCTGGGATTGCGTATGTTGAATTTCCACCCCGGCAGTCATTTGAATAAGATTTCCGTAGAAGCGTGTCTGGACAGGATAGCAGAGTCCATCAACATTGCTTTGGAGAAGACACGGGGCGTGACGGCTGTCATCGAAAACACAGCCGGGCAGGGGAGTAATGTCGGGAATGAGCTTTGGCATCTGAAGTATATCATTGACCGTGTGGACGACAAGTCGCGTGTAGGTGTTTGTCTGGACACTTGCCACACTTATACTGCCGGTTATGACATTGTGAATGAGTACGACAAAGTGTTTGACGAATTTGATACAGCAGTAGGTTTTCATTATCTTCGTGCCATTCACTTGAATGACTCCAAGAAGCCTTTAGGAAGTCGGGTAGACCGGCACGACAGCATAGGCAAAGGATTGATAGGACTTGACTTCTTCAGACGTTTCATGGCGGATGCCCGTTTTAATGACATGCCGATTATTCTGGAAACGCCCGACGAATCGCTTTGGGCGGAAGAAATCAGGATGCTGAGGAGTTTTGAGTAAGAGCTGAGAAGTGTAAGTCTCTATTTTTCCGGTTCGCCTTTTGCCTTAAAACAAATGACAGGAAGTTTTATCTTTCTTAAGTGAGGTTACTGCTTCTTGGAGGTGATAACAGGGATGTAGAAACATGCCATGAAGTCCTCTTTCTGCATTGTTTGGTCATTGGAGCATATGCTTAAAATGTCGCTTTTCGGGTTATTTTCATTATTTCCCCGGTTACGGGGTGTGTAAATTCTAAGGTTTCGGCATGCAGATACAGTCGTTCGGCCTTTTTCCCGTATAGTTCGTCTCCGCTGATGGGACAATTCAGACCGAGCAAATGAGCGGCATGTACGCGAAGTTGGTGGGTACGGCCGGTATGCGGATAGAAGGCAATACGGGTCTGTCTGCCGATACGCTCCAAGACCTCGAAGTCTGTAATGGCGGGCTTGCCGTATTGGATATGCACCATTTGCCGGGGGCGGTCTAAAGGGTTCGGGCAGAGAGGAAGCTCAATGGTGCCGCGATCTGCTTGCACCGTCCCGTCAAGCAAGGCGATATAGCGCTTCTTGATGAGATGGTATCTGAATTGAGCTTGCAAATCCCGGTGTATATGTTTGGTTTTGGCTATTAATAACAGACCGGAGGTGGCCATGTCGAGACGATGAACCGATAGGGGGCCGTCGGCTTCCGGATATTGTTTACGTATCAGGCTGAATACGGAGTCTATGTCTTCCTTGCCCGGTACGGATAGCATGCCTGCCGGTTTGTCTACTACCAGCAACCATCGGTCTTCGTAGACAATTTCCGGCTTTTTGTCTTGTGTCTGCATCTCTTTCAACAAGGGGTTCTCTTCAACCTGCAATCCTTGTAGCATATGGCGCAGAATAGGTTCGCATTTCCCCTTGCATGCGGGATAGTAATGTCCATGATGGCGTATCTCTGTCTTAGGAGATTCTCCCCACCAGAACTCTGCCATGGTCAGCGGCTTCCATCCATGCAGATAGGCTTGTTGCAACAATTTGGGAGCGGCGCATTCGCCCGCGCCGGCCGGAGGAGTCTTGTGTACGGTTTGCTCGAATATCTCGCAGAGGTTCTTGTACTCCCCGCGTCGGTTCAGCATTTTGAACTGTGCGAATATCTCTTGCTGCAATGCGGCGGAACGTCGTTTGCGTTCTGCTTTTAAATTTTGTATCTGCTTCAGCCGGTTGTCGGCCTGTGCCTGTAGAGCGGCAGTTTTCTCTTTCCAAGCGTGCTCCTGCCGTTTGTACTCCGCTTTTTGGAATTGACTTTCACGTATCAGTGTAACTTCCTCCTGTGCGTCTGTCATGCCCGCTTGCCTGCGTTGTTCTCTTCTTGCTTTGGCTTCTTTAAGTTCTGCCTTGGCCAGAGCTAATGCTTCTTGTCCGGCTTGTATGTGCCGGTTCAGTTCCGCCAACAGCCTGATGTAGCTTTCATCTTCTTCCAGCAACTTGATGCTTCGATTAATGGCTGAGATGTTTTCTTCTTCTATCTTGAAAAATCCTTGCGGTTGCAGAAAATCGTATATGGGCGGCACGAAGTAGGGATGCAGGTTTCTTCCGGCCAATATACCCGAAAAGGCCGCTAAAAAGGCAATCTCGTTCTCCTCGGTTTGCACTGCCAATACACCGAACATTTTGCCTTTACGCAACTCTTCTTGCCATTCGGATTGCTTGTTGAGATAACTCTGCACTTCTTTCGCAGCCAATACGCATAGAGGATGCGGTGTGTAGCAAAAAGGATAGGTAAACCTTTCCGGAAGCGGTATATCGGCGATGGAGGTGGAGAAAGAATGCAACATAACAATATAAAAAGAACAGTTTCGGTGCAGGGACGGTTTGCCTTATGCTTATTTCTTCTCAGTGGCAGTGGAGGAGTTTTCGGATTGCTGCGGTTTCGGAGAAGCCGGAATATGTGCTTTCTTCTTTCCATACTTGCACTCCTTTTCCCATGCGGCCTTGCGGGCTTGATATTGTTCCATCTGCTTTTCGAGATAATTGTCTGCCATCTGCTTTATTGATGTGTGGAAGTTTACGTTTGAAAAAGAAAGTTTCATGAAATTCAGACGCTTATTTGTATTTGGCCTTGATTTCAGGCAATGCTTTCTGTATATCGCTGATGCGGCGGGCGTCACTAGGGTGGGTACTCATCAGTTCAGGCACTTTGACTGTATTGCCGGATGACATTTTTTGCCAGAACTTGACGGCAACATCCGGATTATAGCCTGCCATTCGCATAAAAATCAGTCCCATATAGTCTGCTTCCAGCTCATGTTTACGGGAGAAAGGCAACATAATTCCATATTGTGCACCCACACCGTACACCTGGTTGGCGATTGTTTGTATGGCGGCGCTTTTTTGCGTGAGTGACAGGCTTAATATTTGTGCGCCATATTGCGCCAATATTTGTTGACTCATGCGTTCATTACTGTGTTTCGCTACGGCATGGGCCACTTCATGTCCGATAACCACCGCTAGTTCGTCATCTGAAGACACTAACTTCATCAGTCCTTCATATACCACAATCTTTCCGCCGGGCATGCAGAAAGCATTGATTTGTCCGTCTTTCACCAGATTGAACTCCCAAAAGAAATTTTTCACCTCTTCAGCCAGTCCGTTCTGTTTCAAGTATTGCTCGGTAGCTGCTGCAATTCTTTTCCCTACGCGTGTCACCATTGCCGCTTGTCGCGTCGATGCCGACTTCGGGGCAGTTTTTATATAATCCCTATATTGGGTCAGGCTGGAAGTCAGTATTTCCTGGTCGGATACCAAAAGTATTTGTCTTCGTCCGGTGACGGGCACAGAACCACATCCTGCCAACATCAGCAGCGAGGCGATTACCATTATAAGCTGTTTCTTCATATCATTCATCCTTGTCATTTATAATGCAAAGGTAGAAAAAATATTGGATTAGGCGCAGATTTCGCAAGTTGGCACGTTCGTTATAAACTTCGTGAATCCTGCGTAATCTGCGCCTAAAAGCACAGTAAAGGTGTTTTAAAGCTACCTTCCTGAATCAATCTTTTATTCTAATCTGCGAGCACCGTCGCTGATGACCACATCATAGATCTTCGGACTTCTTCCGAATTTCTTCTTGAATTGCTCTTTGGCTGTTTCGATGAATGTTGTGTACAATTCATTTTTCACCAAGTTGATGGTACATCCGCCAAATCCACCTCCCATTACGCGTGAACCGGTGACGCCACAATCAAAGGCCAGGTTGTTTAAGAAGTCAAGCTCTTCGCAGCTTACTTCATACAGTTTGCTCATTCCCTGATGGGTTTCATACATTTTCTGTCCCACAGTTTCATAGTCACCTTTTTCCAAGGCATCGCATACGCTCAGTACGCGTTGAATCTCCTCAATGACATATTCTGCGCGCATGTAGTCTTCTGCACTAATCTCCTCTTTGGACTCTTGAAGCATTTCCATCGTTACATCACGCAGGAATTCTACGTGCGGGTGTTTCTTTTGAACCGCTGCCACTGCTGCTTCGCAACTTTGGCGACGCTTATTGTAGGCCGAAGAGGCCAATTCGTGTTTCACCACAGAATCAACAAGCACTAAGCGGTAGCCTTGCGGGTCAAATGGGAAATATTGATATTCCAATGAGCGGCAATCTAAACGGATGAGGCTGCCTTTTTTCCCGAATACAGAAGCAAACTGGTCCATGATACCGCAATTGACACCACAATAGTTGTGCTCGGTGGCTTGTCCCACTTTTGCCAATTCGAATTTATCGATTTTGTTTTCACCGAATAAATCGTTCAATGCGAAAGCGTATGTGCTTTCCAAAGCGGCAGACGAAGACATGCCTGCGCCCAAAGGAACGTCACCTGCAAAGGCTGTGTTGAAGCCTTTAACGTTTACCCCTCTCTTTATCATTTCCCGACATACACCGAAAATGTATCTTGCCCAGCTTGCGCGAGGTATATCCTCTTCGTTCAAGCCGAACTCTACATAGTCTTTCAAGTCGATGGAGTAAGCTTTCACTGTTTGGGTGCCATTGGGCTTTAATTCCGCAATCATTCCCTTGTCAATAGCTCCGGGGAATACAAACCCACCGTTATAATCTGTGTGCTCACCGATAAGGTTGATGCGACCCGGAGATGCATAGACAGCTCCTGTTGTTCCGTCAAAATGCTTGATGAAACGACTTCTTACGTATTCTATATCCATGATATTTATATTTTATAAGGTGAATATTTTTTCTTTTCACTTATTCCACAGGAATGTCTTTATTGACATTCTTGCAACCTATCAAACCGTAGAACAGTAGATATGCCAGAGCGGCAATGATAACCCAATAGCTAGGCATGAAACCTGCTATATCGGCCACCCAATTCTGAATGACAGGCAAGATACCTCCACCACATACCAATACCATGAACAGACCGGAAGCAGCGGCCAGATATTTACCTAACCCTTCTACTGCAAGATTGAAGATTCCGCCCCACATGATAGAAGTGCAAAGACCCACTAATACTAAATACATGGCGTTGATGGGTACTTCTGCAAGTCCGAAAGACAAACCTCCGGTTTCACTTTGTTGAAGTACCGGCAGATTGACAAACGAACCTATTGATGAGAAGATGGCAAGAAATACTAAAATCAGACCTAATGCAGATGTGAAAATGAGCATGGCTCTACTGGATACTTTTGCACCCAATGAAACACCTGCCAAGCGACCGATCAACATAAGAAACCAATATGTTCCTACAACAAAACCGGAGATAGTGGAAGGAATACCGGCTCCTCCTTTTTCAATAGGGTCGGTCAGGAACAGGTTCAACGTACCCGGTACGCCTACCTCAACACCTACATATACAAAGATTGCGATAGCGCCCAATACGAAATGGCGGAACTTCAACGCTCCGGCCATTAGTTTGCCGATAGGTTCAGTGGTTGTTGCAGCATTGGGTTCCGGTATGGGTACGAACAAGAGAACAAAGAATGCAAAAGCAAATACAGCCATTGCAGTATACATTACAGGGAATATCTGAGAGATTGTGGCTTTTTCGATGGAACCGGCGATCAGGATACCTACAAACATAGGAGTGATAGTGGCCATTACAGAGTTGAAAGAACCACCAACTTGGATAAGCTGGTTTCCTTTTTTGCCTTCACCGCCGAGTTTGTTCAACATTGGGTTGACTACCGTATTGAGCAAGCACATGGAGAAACCGGCAATGAATGCACCGATCAGATATACTGCGAACGCTGCCTCAGGGCTGGCATGGCCGGACAAATATTGAACACCTACACCGATAAAGCCGACAGCTACTGCTATCAATGCTGTTTTCTTATATCCTACTCGTTGTAATAAAATGCCGCTTGGTATTCCCATCACTGCATATGCGATGAAGTTACCGAAGTTACCCAACATTCCTAATGCGTTGGATACTGAAAACTGATTTTTCAGTACAATCCCCATAGGGGCGGCAAGGTTGGTAACAAATGAGATCATACCAAAAAGGAAGATCATCGTGATAATTGCGATGAGTTTACCATTCTGTTTTTGTTGTGTCATGGTTTCTTTAAAATTATAAGTTTATAAATTAGGTTAGTTATTTCATTCTTGTACGCCGAATTTGTAGATGGTTACCTGTTGGTATTCATCGCCCGGCAGCAAGATGGCTGATGGGAAATGGGCCTTGTTGGGTGTGTCGGGGAAGCATTGAGCTTCAAAGCAAACGGCACTTCTGGCAGGGAATGTGGCTCTGTGGGCGCCTTCGAACCCATTAAGCCAGTTGCCGGTATAGAGTTGGACACCGTTTTCCGTTGTATATACTTCCATCGTTCGTCCGCTATCGGGGTCGGTACAGGTGGCTGCCAAACTCAATTCTCCGCTTTCTGTTTTATTCAGAACATAGCAATGGTCGTAGCCGCTGCCATTTACCAATTGCTCGAATTTTCCATCAATCCTTTCTCCAATGGCATGAGGAGTGCGGAAATCCATAGGCGTATCTTCTACCTTTAATATCTCTCCCGTAGGAATAGATACTTCGTCGATAGGAACATAAAAATCGGCGTTGATGGTGATGATATGATTCAGAACGGTAGGAGAGGGAGTGGCTATGCCGGCAAGATTGAAGAAAGCATGATTGGTCAGATTCACGATGGTGGCTTTGTCCGTGGTGGCTCGGTATTCTATTACCAAAGCATTGGTTCCGTCTTCGAGACGATATGTCATTTCTACTTTCAAATTGCCGGGAAAACCTTCTTCTCCGTCCACAGAGGTGTAATTAAAGATAACAGTAGACTGATCGGGTTGTACGGCATCCCATACACGAGTATGGAAACCGGTTGGTCCACCATGCAATGAGTTGGGACCGTTGTTGATTGTCAATTGGTGTTCCTCACCATACAATGTAAACTTACCTTTAGCTATGCGATTGCCGTAGCGGCCGATGGTAGTGTTCAAAAAAGGTTCCGGACTATTGACTACGTGCTCGATGCTATCGTGTCCTAAAACAACGTTGGCATATTTCCCTGCTTTGTCGGGAACCATAATGGAAAGTATTGCACAGCCGTAATTGGTTACTGCTACTTCCATGCCCTGCGCATTTTTCAGGATGAACAAATCGGTTTTTTTGCTATTGATATTTTTTTGAAATTTATTTCTGTCCAGACCGGACAGATTATTTTCTGTTGGAGTGTTCATCATATTCATGGCTGATTTAAATTTCTTGCAAAGAAAAAGAAATTCTTTTGTTCTCCCAAGTAATTGAGAGGAAATATAGAAAGCATTTTAGGAAAGTTTAGCGTTTTGTTAATAGAATGCAATTCGGTATTTTTTTGTAAATTTGTCCCCGTAATCTAAAAAACACATCATTAACAGAATGTTTTAATTATAACAACAAATGTATCCTCTTAAATTTGAGCCTATTCTGAAGCAAACACTTTGGGGGGGCGACAAGATTATTCCATTCAAACATTTGAATGATAACCTCGCTAATGTAGGTGAGAGTTGGGAAGTTTCGGCGGTAGAAGGTAGTGAGTCAATAGTGGCTAATGGCGCCGACAAGGGGCTGACACTATCTGAAATGGTCAGAAAGTATAAGGAAGAATTGGTTGGTGAAGCCAACTATGCTCGTTTTGGTTCTAAATTTCCTTTATTGATAAAGTTTATTGACGCTAAGCTGGACTTGTCGATTCAGGTACATCCGGGTGATGAACTGGCAAAGAAACGCCACAATAGCTTTGGCAAGAATGAAATGTGGTATGTTATTTCCGCGGATAAGGATGCGAAATTGATTTCCGGCTTTTCCGAACAAATAACTCCGAAAGAATATAAAGAGAGGGTGTATAACGGTACATTTGCCGAGGTGCTACAGACTTGTGCCATTAAACCCGGAGATGTTTTCTATGTTCCGGCAGGCCGTGTGCATGGAATAGGGGCGGGGGCTTTTGTGGCTGAAATTCAGCAGACATCTGATATAACCTATCGTATCTTTGATTATAACCGCAGGGATAAAGATGGTAATTTAAGAGAGTTGCATACCGGACAGGCTATGGATGCCATCAATTTTGCGGATGTGCAGGATGATTTTCGTACCGAATACGAACTGGTACCGAACGAACCGGTAGAAATAGTGGCAAGTCCATACTTCACGACTTCTGTATATGATATGACAGAAGAAATCACTTGTGATTATTCCGAATTGGACTCATTCGTCATATTCATATGCGTGGAAGGCGCTTGCCGCATTGTAGATGATGAGAAGAATGAACTTCTCATGCAAGCCGGTGAGACGGTTTTGCTTCCGGCCACTACCCAGGAAGTTACAATTATTCCCGAAGGCACAGTGAGGATGCTTGAGACGTACGTCTGAGTTTGTCGGATTCTGTCTTGTTTTATTTCAGCCACTTCTTGACAAGTTCCTTCAGTGTTTCTATCTTGAACGGTTTCGCCAGGAAATCGCTGCAACCTGCGTCGAAGGCAGCTTGACGGTCGCTTTCGTAGGCGTACGCTGTAAGTGCAATGATGGGGATATCCGGTGAAATCTCCCGAATGATACGGGTGGCATCCAATCCGTCGAGATTAGGCATTTTGATATCCATCAAGATGAGAGCGGGATGTGTATTCTCGAACATGGTGACGGCTTCCATCCCATCTTTGGCGCGTTCCAGCCGGTAGTTATTTTCTAATATGGCTTTGATTAAGACGTAGTTACTATCTGTATCTTCGGCCACCAGAATAATGGAACGGGAGTCGTTGTTTTCTTTCGTTTTTACTGCGGGCATGTCCTTTTCGGAAAAAGGGAGGGGAACCTCGGTAGCAGCTTTTCCCGTAGGAACGATGGGCTCCACTATGCAGCAATCGGACACTGTTTCTTTTGTAGCTTTCTTGTCGGCCGATTCTATCGGGAGTAAGAATGTGAAAGTTGTTCCCTTGCCAAACTCGGAAGATACGGAAATACGTCCGCCTAACCGTTCTATGATGATTTTGCAGATAGACAGTCCCAGTCCTGTGCCTTGGGCAAAGTCGTTTGCTTTTACAAAACGATCGAATATATGTTCCACCTTGTCAGGCGCAATGCCCAGTCCTGTGTCGGTGACGTAGAACCTGACCTCATCGCCTTCTCTGCGGTAGCCGTAAGTGATGCTTCCGCTGATGGTGAATTTAAAGGCATTGCTTATCAGGTTGGATATCACTTGGAAGAGCCGGTTCTTGTCTCCATCTATCACAATGCTTGCATCCGATTCCTCAAAAATGAGTTGTACCTCCTGCGGACAGCGGAAGGTGAGTGCCTCGTGCAGTTCCTTGCAAAGTTTATGAAGGCATATAGGTGCGATGGTAAATTCAACGAAGCCCGATTCTATTTTTGACAGGTCGAGGATTTCGTTGATGAGCTGGAGCAGACGCTCATTGTTTGCTTCTACTATTTTGTAATAATTTAGTCTCTCTTCGGCGTTGGAACTCTCGGCAATGATGCCCGAAAAACCCACAATGGCATTGAGCGGTGTGCGTATTTCGTGGCTCATGTTGGCAAGGAAGGCCGATTTAAGCCTATCGGAGGTTTCGGCTTTTTCCTTGGCCACCATCAGTTCCCGTTTCATCTGTTCCATTTCGGTGATATCCCATTCGATGTCCAACAGAAATGGAGGGAAGTCATTGCTCTCAACTTTTATTTTCCGTTTATCCAGATAGATGGCAGAGCCTTTCGCGTCTTGTTTTTCAGCAATCCAGTGCTTTTCTTGGCCGGTTTGGGCTATTTCAATGTCTTCTTTCCTTTTTTGTAGGGCCACCTCTGGTGGATAGAAGTCGAAATCGTCTTTTCCCGATATGCTTTGCACTGTGATGGCACCGTTGTACGCCTCTCTATTGCGATAGATGTACTTAAATTCGTTATTGATATCTTTTACAACGATTCCTGCCGGCAGGTTTTCCATGATTTTATCCAGAATCTGGTTAAATTGCTTGATTTGTTGCTCCTGCCGGATGCGTGTGCTCACATCTCTTCCGAAAGCCCATACCGTTCCTTCTCCCTTGTCGCTGGTCACCCAATAAGCATTTCCTTCTATGGCAAGGACTTCGGGATGTTGTGGTATCGGGTTATGAAGGATGTATTCATGTGTCAGTTCTCCTCGTTTTACGGTGGCGGCAAATGTTTTCCATGCTTTCTTATCTCTTACGAATGTGGGCAAATCATAGACTTTCAAGGTTGAGATGTCTTGATTCTCATCAATCTGGTGCCTTTCCTTGAAGCGACGGTTGCAGAATATCAGAGTTCCGTCTTCGTGGGCGGAATAGATATCCTCGGTGGAATTATTGATGGCATGCGTCAGCAGATTGATGTCGTTGCGCCGTTTCTTTATGTCGGTGATGTTTTGTATATAGCCTTCCAATGTGATATTTCCATCTTTATGACATTCGCGTGCAAAAGTCTTGAGACGGATATAGTAGATCTTTTTTTTAAAAAGGAGACGATAGTCTATGTTATTTTCCATTTTGCCTTTCAGGTTATCTTTCAGCCAATTCCGGAAACTTTCCCTATCTTCGGGAATAATCGCTTCCAAATAATGGTCTTGATGAATATATTGCAACTCATCAGAGCACATGACGCCGGTATGTCCGATATAAGAAAACAAGGCGGTGTCCGAATCGTATTGCCACCTTCCGATGAGGGCGGCTTTCTGAATTTCATTCAGTTCGTGATTCCTTTTTTCCAGTTCCAACTTCCGTTGGCTGCGTTCGGTGATGTCTCGGTATTGGCAGAGTACCATTCCGTCAAACGGATACATGATGCACTTGAAGTAGTAGGTGATGCCTTTCAAGGTGATTGCATAGTTATTGGCGGAACGTATCTTATACTTCAGTACTTTTTTAAAATCCGGATAGAATTGTTCACAAGTGGATGCCGGAAGCACGTCGAATAAATTTTTACCTAATAATATCTCTTCCTTCATAAACCAGAGGTCGATGTTATATACAGCCATGTCCACACATGTTCCTTTTTCATCCAGGATAAGCATGGTGTCCGCTGTCATCTTCAGCAATCTTTCAGCATTTTCCGGCTTTCGTAGAATGTCTTTCATTTTTTGTAGTATTTAGGTCATGCTCTTCGTGCCTTTTCCCATGTGCCGTTTGTGCTGTTCCTGCGCTTCAGCAAATATCTGACCCCTCTTATGACGTTGACGTTCATGAAGAGAAAATAGTAGGGGATGAAGAGTATTTTGTTTTTTATATGTTTGGTCGATAAATAATACCCCCATCCTGCCATGAGGTAAAACAGTGTTTGCAACACCCCGATGAAAGCATATAGAGCCAACCGGTCGGTAGCAAAAAGCAAGATGACATTGAGGGGAGGCAACAGAAACAATAAAACCGGAGTGAGCGACCATCGCAGTACGCGGTGTGAGACATACTGAAGGCTGAAGACTCCGTAACGAAATGGATTCAGCAATGGACGCATCCGCCGGATGGACTGTAAGCCACCGGCGGCAATGCGTACTTTGCGTTTTTGTTCTTCGTTCATGTCGGCCGACCCGTTTTCAACAGCATAGGCATCGGCGCAATAGGCTATGGTGTAACCTCGCATGACGATACGCATAGATAGGATAAAGTCATCGAGCAAAGTGTCGGGTTGCATCTCTTCGAAAAGTTCGCGGCGAATGGCAAATAACTCGCCTGCCGCACCCACCGCTGAATAAAGTCGTGAGTCAAGAGCCTTCAGGGCCGATTCATACTTCCAATACAAGCCTTCTCCACCGGAAGCTGCATTATTCTTGTTTTGAACAGCGATACGCTTCTCTCCCGCCACGCAGCCCACCTTGGGATTATTGAAGGCGTATGCTGTTTTTCGCAGCGCCTCGCGGTTGAGGTTGGTGTTGGCATCTGTAAATACGACAAGAGGGGTTTCTACAAAGTGCATACCCCGGTTTAGGGCGGCGGTTTTTCCCAAACGTTCAGGACGATGAAGTACGGTGGCTTGCGGCCAATGCGAAAGTCGCTCGTTGGTTCGGTCGTTGCTTCCGTCGGTCACCCAAAGAATATGCAGTTTTTCGGCAGGGTAGTCCAGCTCCAAGCAATTTCGCATTTTCTCATCCACCACCTCTTCTTCATTATAAGCGGCAATGAATAAAGTCAATTCCGGTAAGCTGTCATCGCCGGGGGCATTGCTATCTGTTTTCCGATTGAAAAGTTCTTTTATTCTGACAAGAATGTACAATAATATCCCATAACCGATATAGGTATAGAATACCACGAATAAACTTGTCCAAAAAAATATCTCCAAGAATTTCATAGTATCAGATTGTCCATCCTTTGTTTATTTTGTTCTTTTTTTTCATCTTTCCATAAAAGAAGTTTACTTGCCAAAAGTAGAAATAAACTTTTATTGATACAAGAAAAAGCTATAAAAACATACTATGATTATAGAAAGACATTCGGCATATAGTTTGCCATTTTAAGTATAAACATTTTAAATTAACGTGAGTTCGACGAATTCATAATAAAGCAAGCTGCGTATCAAATATTCTTTTTACATTGATGCACGGCTTCTTTGGAAACAAGCAGTATGCGGCAATAGCCCCCAATAAATTGACGATGAAATTCTCAAAGCATCTATGCCTGGAGTGTTCCACTTGCACAATGTTCTTGAGTTCATCATTCACAGTCTCAATGATAGCCCTCTTCCTGAGCAGCAGTTTGTCGGAAACGCTCATCAGCGCACCCTTCATGTTGCTTTTCAACTTGGTAATAAGCTGTATTCCGTCCACGAACAGCCGTTGGAAGAGCCTCTTGCTTATATATCCCTTATCCCCAACCAACTTGCCGTATATGAATTTCACAAAGTCCTTGTATTCCAAAGGCTTGCGGTCGTCAATGTCACCGGGTGTTATCATGAAGTTGAGCAGTTCTCTTCGGGAAACAGATGGCGCAGATGCCTGCACACCTTTTCAAGATAGAAATGTTTCAGACAGCGGTAGCCGGAGTCGTGGAAGAGAATCATGATAAGCATGATTTTCGCCTTTGACATCATGCTGTCACGATGATATTTTCTCTTCTTGAGCGGTTTTAGCGTGTATTTTGCCATCATTGTATCAAAAACTTGCAGAAGTCGTCTGCCATACAAAATATTTCTGTAATTTTGCTCTCGGTGATCATAGCGATTTTTAGTTGTAATTCTTTGTATTTCACTACTATAAAGTTACAACAAATTTCGCTAATCACCAAATTTATAGACACTTATAATTCGTCGAACTCACGTTAAATAGAAATATAGGAAAAAGTCAGAAATGTAGGGTGAAATACGGAAATAGCTCTGATTTTAATATCTTGATAGTGAATGTCAATGATGGTAAAAGGACACGCATATATTCAATAGATGCACAACACCTTTCTTCTCAGAAAGATTCGATCTATTTCTATCCGGAGATAAAGAACGGCGTGGTTACAATAAAGTGGAATCGTGAAATTGAAAACTACGTAAACGAAGTACAATAGGCTACGATTATTTGTGGTTAAACTGCTATATTTATATATTATGAATGACTTTGAAGAATATATAAGACAGGGAGAGCCTCAGAAAAGAGAAAAAGGCTATGCTTGGCAAACAGCCATCGGATTGCAGGCAGTGGACGATTTGAAGCCTTCAGAGTATCTGATACAAACGGCACGCCAGCATATTGAGGGCGATATAACTATTGAAGAAGCCAAACAACTGATTGATAGCTATTATCAGTCTAAGACCGTCAGAGCTGACATAGAAGACAGAACGGAAGAAGCTGATAAGGTTTCGGCACGTATAGCCGAAATTTTATCGGAAAAAACGTTCACTTTCTCGCCTATTGAGTATATCACCATTCATCGTCGCCTTTTTCAAGGCATCTATAAATTTGCAGGAAAAATCAGAGATTACAATATCACCAAAAGGGAATGGGTACTGAAAGGTGAAACCGTGCTTTATGCCAGCGCTGACAGCATACGAGAAACGCTCGATTACGATTTCATGCAGGAAAAGAATTTCAGCTATAAGGATTTGAACATCAACGATGCTATCACACACATCGCCAAGTTTGTTTCCGGAATATGGCAAATTCACGCTTTTGGTGAGGGTAACACCCGCACAACGGCTGTATTCATCATCAAATACCTGCGCACTTTTGGTTTTGACATCAGCAATGAAGCGTTTGCAAATCATTCGTGGTATTTCCGCAATGCCTTGGTTCGTGCCAATTATAATAATTTGAGCAAAGGCATTTACGCCACCACCGAATATATCGAAGCATTCTTTAGAAACCTCATTCTCTCCGAACAAAACGAGCTAAAGAACCGAACAATGCTTATAAAGGATTTTTCCGAACAAGACATTCAAGGTGCAAATACATCAAACGGGACAGTCCCAAAGTGCAAATTTTGCACTTTGGATTGCACTTTAGAAGAAATCGCTGTGTTGAATTTCTTACGAGAACAGCCTAAAGCCACGCAAAAAGAAATAGCGGTACATATAGGCAAATCTGAGAGAACAGTAAAGACCATTACCGTGAATTTGACCGAAAAAGGCATCATCGAGCGCAAAAACGGCAAAAGGAATGGTTTTTGGGAAGTGAAAACGAACGATTTAAACAGCTAAATTCTCATTTATGGAAGAGAAGAAAGAACAACATAAGAAATCAATTCGCTTCTTCAACGACCGTGAAGTGAGGGCGGTATGGGACGAGGAACAAAACTGTTGGTGGTTCTCAGCCACTGATATTGTACGAGCCATCAACAACGAACCCGACTACACCAAAGCAGGTAACTATTGGCGTTGGCTAAAACGTAAGTTGAAGCAAGACGGCATTGAACCTGTGAGTGCCACTCACGACTTTAAATTTGAAGCACCAGATGGAAAGTTGCGTGTTGCAGATGTTCTTGATAGTGAAGGAGTGGCTTTATTAGCAAAGCACTATCCTAACAATCGAGCAAATGAGTTCCTTGACTGGTTTACATACAGCGATAATACTATTGATGGGCAGAGCAAGAAGAAAGCCTATCAACTTTTTGAGAGTGGCATCTTGAAAACGGCAGAGCCTGGTAGCATCAAGTGTCTGCAGCAGATTCATGCTTATCTCTTTGGAGGATTATATGACTTTGCAGGTCAAATCCGTACTAAGAATATATCCAAAGGAGGCTTTACTTTCGCTAATTGTATGCATTTCCCTGAAACTTTGCAAACAATAGAGCGAATGCCCGAAACCACTTTTGATGAGATTATGGACAAATACGTGGAAATGAACGTAGCTCACCCCTTCATGGAGGGTAATGGTCGCAGCACTCGTATTTGGCTTGATCTCATGCTGAAACGTTCTCTCAAGCTGTGTGTGGACTGGAGCCAAATAGACAAAAACGAGTATTTGTCGGCAATGCGTGAGAGTGTGTCTGATAGTATACATATCAAGGCTTTGGTAAAACCAGCACTCACCACCAAGATTGACGACAGAGAAATGTTTATGAAAGGTATTGATTATTCATATTATTATGAACAAAATGATTGATTATTATGATAGGAGAATGGAAGGAATACAAATTAAGGGATGTCTGTACAATTTTAGGGGATGGACTTCATGGCACACCCATATACGATGACAAAGGAGAATTTTTCTTTATTAATGGGAATAATCTAAAAGACGGTCGTATATCTATTAAGAATGATACCAAACGAGTGTCCTTTAGTGAAGCTAATAAATATAAGAAGCCACTAAATAATCGAACAATATTGGTATCAATCAATGGTACGATTGGTAATTATAAATTCCGTATTCCCCCATTGTCTATTCAAAAGCAAATTGGGAAAATTCTCTCTTCCTTTGATGACAAAATAGAGCTGAACCGCCGGATAAATGATAATTTAGAGCAGCAGGCGCAGGCGTTGTTCAAGGCTTGGTTCGTGGATAATCCCAATCCAAACTGGAACGAAACGACTTTATCTGAAATAGCATCTTTTATTGGTGGATATTCTTATAAAGGTGAAGAATTGGCTGATAGTTCAAATATTGCTATGGCTACTATAAAAAAACTTTGGACGTAATGGAGGCTTTAAGGCTGATGGCTTTAAGGATATTAATCCATCATCAAAACTTAAAGAATGCCATTATGCTAATCTGTTTGATATTTTGGTTGCTCATACTGATTTAACCCAAAATGCAGATGTGATAGGAAATGCAGAATTATTACTTAGCTGTGGTAAATATGATAGTGTAATCTTCTCTATGGATTTGGTTAAGGTGATGCCTAAAGATAATTTCCCATATAACTTTCCATTTAAAATCCAAACAAAGTTGGATAATTCATTAATAATTAACTTTTGTATTATATCTTTGTATCAGGATGTTAAGAGGAAGTAGGCTCTGCTGAGGAGCAACCTACCAGCGATAAGCATCCTGACGGCACGCAGTAATGCTACTTGTGGAGGCGGTTACACGCCTCTCTTTTTGTATTACTGATACTGTCTGATATGGCTAAGAAAACCTGAGCCAAAATCCTATGGTAAAACAAACTTTCCACAGCGGACATCAACGAAGTGAGCCGCAAGTTCCTTTATCAGTCAAACCATGTAATGAGAGTTACAGACTTTTTTGAGCGGACTTCAAAGCCGCAAAAGATATGTAGTATTTCTCTCAAAAGAAAGTTGTTTTACCTTATAGGATTCTATATCATTTGATAACACATGGCACATATTCCTTTTCATGTTTAAGTACAAAATAGACTCTGTTCACTAACCGTCTGGCAATTTTCACAATAGCCTTTTGCGGATTCATCCGTTTCCGGTATTCCGTATAAGCCATTGTCATGGCCGGGTCTTTCCGGATGGCAACCCATGCGGCTTCCACCAACAGACACCGGAGCATGAAATGCCGACGGGGTGTAATGTCACCCACATTATCATTATCACCACTGGAATGACACATGGGAACCAATCCAATGAAAGAGGCTAAATGGTCCGCATTGCTGAAACGGACAATATCGTCAATCTCGACCATCAGGGTAGCGGCGGTTGTAACACCTATACCCGGAACGGATGTCAGCAGGCGTATCGGTTTGTCGAATGGTGCTTTCCGGGATATTTCACGGATGGCACGTGTTTCCTGCAGCAGCATCTTCCTCAAGCGGATGAACTGCTCAAGGTGAAGCTCCAGTGTTTTCTTTCCATACTCCGTTGAGAGTTCAAGGCAGTGCAGCCAATTCAGAAAACGCTTCGACCAGCACCCGATTGAACTCCGGGTAAATTCTTCCGGTATTTCCACTCCATGGAAACGAAGCAATGATTTGATACGGTTCTTGGCACGTGTGCTGTCTTTTACTATCAGGTTTCTCAGCCTTATCAAAGAGCGCATTTCCAGGATGTCAGTTCCCGGAACATATATCCCTTCTAACGAACCTGAACGTAACTCACGGGCGAGCTTGTTGCAATCCACCGCATCGGTCTTACGTAATTTCTCCTTGCTCATCGTCGGAACATCCGCAGGATTGACCACTATATTGTTGATACCTAAATCCGTCAACTTCTCGTGTATCCAGAAGCCACAGAAACCGGCTTCATAAACTGAGAAGTAATTGGCACCCGGATAATTGCTTACCAAATATTTATGCAACGCTTCCGGCTCCGGATCTTGTCTGAATCTTCTCAGTACTGAATGTTTCGATAAGATTGCTACCGACCAACTCTTCAGGTGGACATCAATTCCTACGTAAATATTTTGTCCACTAAAATCTAATGTGTTACTTTGTACACGTTTCATAAGCTATATCGTTATGAGTTAATATTGTTTTTTTCACTTACAAAGTTAACTATAATGGTATAGCTTTTTTAGGGCTATCTTCTGTTATCCGTCACTTCCGATTTTAAACATAGGAACTTTTTACTTGCAGCAATGCTTAAAAATAAAATATTTAAGGGACATTGTCTTGGATATGTAAATGGAACTACCGTACTTCACCTTAGTAAAAAGGCATTGCCGGAATTTGAAATAAGAATGCCGTCTAAAGCTGAAGCACAAACAATGAATGACACCTTTGCTACTTATTATAAGCGAATGGCGGAAATACTGCAAGAGAATGATAAGCTCATTCATCTTCGTGATACGCTTCTCCCAAAGTTGATGTCAGGAAAGCTAAGGATTAGTGAAATAGAAAAAGAAAAGTAATTATGGATAAATCAATCGGCATATTAGATAAGGATTACTCTTTATGGGTTAATGAGCTTGTAAAGCGTTATCGTGGCAGTCAAATCAAGGCAGCAATAAAGGTGAATAAAGAATTGCTGCGCTATTATTGGGAGCTTGGTAAAGATATTGAGGACAAGCAAGCAGACAACAAGTATGGCAGTAAGTTTTACGCCACATTAAGTCGCGATTTGCGTCATGAAATGCCTGATGTAGAAGGGCTTTCGCAAACTTCTATCCGATATGCAAAACGGTTTTATACTCTTTATAGCCAACAGGTTGCAATTCTTCCACAGCTTGTGGAAGAATCTGATAAGGAAAATCTCCCACAACTTGTGGAAAGATTATACTCTGATTTATTTTCAATACCTTAGGGGCATCACCGCTATATCATAGACAAATGTTCCAATGATTCAAGTAAGGCTTTGTTCTATGTACGCCAAACATTGGAAAATGGTTGGAGTAGGGATATATTGCTGAATATGTTGAGTACAAATCTGTATGAGCGCAGTGGTAAGGCTCTGACAAATTTTAAGAATACACTCCCGGATGTGGATAGCGATTTGGCACAGGAGCTAACACGCGACCCCTACGATTTCTCTTTCACAGGTTTGCGTGGAAAATACAATGAACGTAAGCTGAAAGATACACTGCTGACCAATATCACTAATTTTTTGTTGGAACTTGGCACCGGATTCGCCTATGTAGGCAAAGAGTATCGTTTGCAAATAGCTGAGAAGGAAAAATTTATAGACCTGCTTTTCTATAATCTCAGATTATCTTGCTATGTCGTGGTTGAGGTCAAAATCGGAGAGTTCGATTTTGCCGACGCAGGTCAGTTAGGCGGTTACGTTGTCGCTTGCAATTACCTGCTTCGCAAAGAGGGGCGCGACAATCCCACAATCGGATTGCTTATTTGCAAGCAGAAGAACAACACTTTGGCTCAATATGCGCTGGAATCAAGCAGTCAGCCTCTCGGAATATCCGAATATGAGCTTGAAAAGCTCTATCCTGAAAAGGTTGAAGGTACAATGCCGTCAATCAAAGAAATAGAAGATAAATTAGAGTTCCTGTCTATTACGAAAGCCGCCTATTGAAATTGGATTTGGATGATGACACGCTTAAATTGCTCGACAGCGGGTATGACAAACTTGCTGAAGAAGGAGCAGAGGAGCAGGACATCAAACGCTCCAAGGATGAAAATGCACGGCTCCACGCTTTGCTTTCAGCCCCGCAGACTATTGACACATTATGCAAGGACATCATAGACCATTACGAGAATAACCGTGCCGACCAGCTTACGGGTAAAGCCATGATTGTAGCGATTGACCGAGCCACCGGGATAGACATTTATAAAAAAACTGATAGAACTTCGTCCACAGTGGAAAGAGATTATCGCTGTGGTTATGACGCAAGGATAAGCATAAATTGGTTCATAATCAATCCCCAGTTAGTAATCGGCATTGTCCACTTCTTCTCAATAAAATTTGGAGATAGGTTTAAATTGTTGTAATTTTACGCTCGTCGGGACGGGTGGTCCCGCCCCTTGGCGCTGGCCGCTCCCCGACCGATGAGATTGAATGAGAATAGAGCATGGCACAGTTTAATTTACACAACCTGCTCTTTTAGGTTGTGTAGTAGTCTAATGAGCGTTTCCAATTTATAATCTCCTCCGTATCTCCTCCGTATCATCTCCGTATAACCTCCGCATAACCTCTGTTCCTATAGGTACGGAGTTGACACGAAGATGGTATGGTGCAGGTACGGCTATTGTCGGAATTCAATCGGTTTCCCGTAAAATCATGCTGATAAAAATTTTGAAAGAATTGTAAGCAGACTCTTATACTTAATTCTTTTCTTTTTTGCGCTTTATTCACATTCTTTTTTGTTACTTTTGCGGCAAATTAATGAAACCATTATTTAAATAAACGCATGGCAAATGTAATAAAGTTACGTAAAGGCCTCGATATCAACCTGAAGGGAAAGGCAGCCACAGAGATTATGTCCGTCAAAGAGCCGGGATTCTATTCATTGGTTCCTGATGATTTTACGGGTGTTACTCCGAAAGTGGTGGTCAAAGAACAGGAATATGTGATGGCCGGGGGAGCCTTGTTTATCGACAAGAATCATCCCGAATTGAAATTTGTTTCGCCCGTCAGTGGTGTGGTGACAAGCGTGGAGCGTGGTGCCCGCCGGAAGGTGATGAACATTGTTGTGGAAGCGGCTGCCGAACAAGACTATGAGGAGTTTGGCAAAATGCAGCCCTCCAAGATGAGCGGACAGCAGGTGAAGGAAGCGCTTTTGCAAACCGGAATGTTCGCTTTCATCCGTCAACGTCCGTACGATGTGATTGCCGACCCGGAGGTGACTCCAAGGGCTATCTTCGTTTCGGCTTTCGACAGTAATCCGTTGGCTCCTGATTTTGAGGTGGCCTTGAAAGGAGAAGAAATGAATTTCCAGACGGGACTCGATGCTTTGTCGAAGATGGCAAAGACTTATCTGAGTGTCAGTGTGAAGCAAACCGCAGCCGCTTTGTTACAAGCCAAAAACGTTACCATTACGACTTTTGACGGACCGCATCCGGCAGGTAACGTCGGTGTGCAAATCAATCATATAGCTCCCATCGCAAAGGGAGAAACAGTGTGGACCATCTCACCCGAAGCCGTTCTGTTCATAGGACGTCTCATGAATACGGGACGAGTGGACTTGACCCGTACGGTGGCTGTCACCGGTAGCGAAGTGCTGAGACCCGCTTATTGCAAACTGCGTGTAGGTGCGTTGCTGACCAATGTATTCAGTGGCAATGTGGCAGCGGACAAGGCTCTGCGTTATATCAGCGGTAATGTGCTTACCGGCAAGAAGGTTTCTCCAAACGGTTTTCTGGGTGCTTTCGACAATCAGCTGACCGTAATTCCCGAAGGAAACGAAACCCACGAAATGCTGGGCTGGATTGCGCCTCGCTTCAATCAGTTCAGCGTCAACCGCTCTTATTTCAGCTGGCTGATGGGTAAGAAAGAATATGCGCTTGACGCTCGTATCAAGGGAGGCGAGCGTCATATGATTATGTCCGGAGAATACGATAGCGTGTTCCCGATGGACATTTTCCCCGAATATTTAGTGAAAGCAATCATTGCCGGCGATATTGACCGTATGGAGGCTTTGGGCATTTATGAGGTGGCACCGGAAGACTTTGCGCTTTGCGAATTTGTTGACTCCAGCAAAGTAGAAGTACAACGTGTGGTACGTGCCGGATTGGATATGCTCCGTGCTGAAATGGCGTAAATAGAGTTATGGTTTAAAATTCAAAATCAAAATAATTAATGAAAGCGTTAAAAAATTATCTCGACAAGATAAAGCCGAACTTTGAAGAGGGCGGCAAACTCCACGCGTTTCGTTCGGTGTTCGATGGCTTTGAAACATTTTTGTTTGTGCCGAACGCCACTTCGAAATCGGGAACGCATATTCACGACTCTATCGACAGCAAACGCATCATGTCGATGGTGGTCATTGCGTTGATACCGGCATTGTTGTTCGGAATGTACAACGTAGGTTACCAACATTTCCACGCTACCGGTGCTTCCGGCAGTTTCATCGAGATGTTTGCCTATGGTTTTCTGGCTGTATTGCCTAAAATCATTGTTTCTTATGTGGTGGGACTCGGCATTGAATTTGTCGTTGCCCAATGGAAGAATGAGGAAATTCAGGAAGGTTTCCTCGTTTCCGGTATATTGATTCCGATGATTGTGCCTGTAGATTGTCCATTATGGATTCTGGCCGTCGCCACTGCTTTTTCCGTGATTTTTGCCAAAGAAGTTTTTGGCGGTACGGGTATGAACATTTTCAACGTGGCTTTGATTACACGTGCATTCCTTTTCTTTGCCTATCCTACGAAGATGTCCGGTGATGCTGTTTGGGTGTCGGGCAATTCCATCTTTGGATTGGGGCAACAGGTAGACGGTCTGACGGTGGCTACTCCGTTAGGCGTGGCAGCCACAACGGGTGCCGCGCCGGAATTCTCCATGGATATGATTTACGGTTTCATACCGGGTTCTATTGGAGAAACAAGTGTCATTGCCATTGCAATGGGAGCTGCATTGTTATTGTGGACGGGCATTGCAAGTTGGAAGACCATGCTCTCGGTGTTCGTGGGCGGTGCCTTCATGGCTTGTGTATTCAACGCCATCGGCCCTGATACGCCTATGGCGCAGATGCCTTGGTACGAGCACCTCGTGCTGGGTGGTTTCTGCTTTGGCGCCGTATTCATGGCTACCGATCCTGTAACTTCGGCCCGTACGGAGACCGGCAAGTATATCTTTGGTTTCCTGATTGGTGTTATGGCTATTGTAATCCGTGTGTTGAATCCGGGTTATCCTGAAGGCATGATGCTTGCCATTCTGCTGATGAACATCTTTGCTCCGCTGATTGACTACTTCGTTGTACAGAACAACATCAGTCGCCGCGAGAAACGTGCAATAAAGTCTAATAATTAAATACCGGAAAAGAAATGAATACCAATAGTAACAGTTATACTATCATTTACGCTTCGGTAATGGTTGTTATCGTAGCATTCCTGCTGGCATTCGTAAGTTCCTCCTTGCGCGAAACGCAACAAAAAAACGTGGAGCTGGACACGAAGAAGCAGATTTTGTCCGCATTGGGCGTGAAGGACGTGAAGGAACCCGATGCAGAATATAATAAATATGTAAAAGGCGATATGTTGATGAATGAGGACGGTACACTTACAGAGAATACCGGCGCATTTGTCACCGCTTACGAGAAAGAAGCGAAGGAGCATAAACGCTTGCACGTGTTTGTAGCCGAAGTAAATGGAGAGACCAAATATGTGTTCCCCGTTTACGGTGCCGGTCTTTGGGGAGCCATTTGGGGCTATGTGGCATTGAATGGCGACAAGGATACGGTTTTCGGTGTCTATTTCTCTCATGCCAGTGAAACGCCGGGATTGGGAGCTGAAATTGCTACGCCTCACTTCCAAGGGGAATTCACCGGAAAGAAAACATTGGAGAATGGTGAAATAGCCCTTGGTGTCGTGAAGAACGGGAAGGTGGAAAAGGCAGCATATCAGGTGGACGGAATCTCCGGTGGCACCATCACCTCGGTAGGCGTGAATGACATGCTGAAGAACTGCTTGAGTAGCTACAAGATTTTTTTAACCAATAATAAGGAGGAGGAATAAGAATATGGCATCATTGTTTTCAAAGAAGAATAAAGAAGTATTCTCCACTCCGTTGGGGTTGAATAACCCCGTTACCGTACAAGTATTGGGCATCTGTTCGGCTTTGGCCGTTACAGCCAAGCTGGAGCCTGCTATCGTGATGGGACTTTCTGTAACGGTGATTACGGCATTCTCCAATGTGGTGATTTCATTGCTGCGCAAGACTATTCCCAACCGTATACGTATCATCGTGCAGTTGGTGGTGGTGGCTGCTTTGGTGACTATTGTAAGTGAGGTGCTGAAAGCCTTTGCTTACGACGTGAGCGTGCAACTCTCCGTATACGTGGGTCTGATTATCACCAACTGTATATTGATGGGACGCTTGGAAGCGTTTGCCATGCAGAATGGTCCTTGGGAGTCTTGTCTCGACGGCATCGGTAATGGTTTGGGCTATGCCAAGATTCTGGTCATCGTGGCTTTCTTCCGCGAGTTATTGGGATCGGGAACCCTGCTTGGTTTTAATATCCTGAACCACGATTGGCTGAAGAGCCTTGGTTATGTGAACAACGGCTTGATGCTGATGCCACCCATGGCACTCATCATTGTGGCTTGTATCATCTGGTTTCAGCGTTCCCGTAACAAGGAATTACAAGAGAAACAGTAATTAAAAATAAAGTATTTTCATTTTTAATGAACTAACATGGAACATTTATTAAGTTTATTTGTCCGCTCTATCTTTGTGGACAACATGATATTCGCTTTTTTCCTCGGTATGTGCTCTTATCTGGCCGTATCGAAGAACGTGAAGACAGCCTTGGGACTGGGTGCCGCCGTTACTTTTGTGCTGGTAGTGACACTTCCGGTCAATTATCTGTTGCAAACCAGAGTGCTGGGGCCTGATGCCATTATCGAAGGAGTCGATCTCAGCTTCCTGAGTTTTATTCTTTTCATAGCCGTTATTGCCGGTATCGTGCAGCTGGTGGAAATGGTGGTTGAACGTTTCAGCCCTTCGCTCTATGCTTCGTTGGGTATCTTTTTGCCTTTGATTGCCGTGAACTGTGCCATCATGGGAGCCTCGCTCTTTATGCAGCAACGTATCACGATGGGTGAGAGCGATCCTAAATATATAGGGGGCATTGCTGACGCGGTTGCCTATGCATTGGGTTCGGGTATCGGCTGGTTGCTGGCTATTGTCGGTTTGGCTGCCATTCGTGAGAAAATGGCTTACTCTGACGTGCCTGCTCCGTTGAGGGGGTTGGGCATCACGTTCATTACCGTAGGCTTGATGGCGATGGCATTTATGTGTTTTTCGGGTTTGAAAATCTAAAAAGAAAGGAATAAGACAATGGATATAAATATGATATTAGCAAGCATTGGAGTATTCCTGGTGGTTATTTTGTTGCTTGTAGTCATCCTGTTGGTTGCCAAGAAATTCTTGATACCGTCGGGAAATGTGAACATCACCATCAATGACAAGGATGTGCTGACGGTGCCGCAGGGCGGAACCCTGTTGGGAACACTGTCGGAGCAGGGCATTTACCTTTCTTCTGCTTGTGGTGGTAAAGGTTCTTGCGGACAGTGTAAATGTCAGGTACCCGAAGGGGGCGGTGAAATTCTCGACTCTGAAAAAGGGCATTTCACTCGCAAACAAATCAAAGACAATTGGCGTTTGGCTTGCCAATGTAAGGTAAAAGGCGATTTGGGCATAAAGGTTCCCGAATCGGTGATGGGCGTCAAGGAATACGAATGTACGGTTATCAGCAATAAAAACGTGGCTACCTTTATCAAAGAGTTCAAAGTTCAGTTGCCTGCCGGTGCCCATATGGACTTTATCCCCGGTTCTTATGCTCAAATCAAGATTCCTGCATTCTCCATGGACTATGATAAGGACATCGACAAGAGCCTGATTGGTGAAGAATACCTGCCTGCCTGGCAGAAGTTCGGACTGTTCCCGCTGAAGTGCGTCAACACCGAACCTACCATTCGCGCTTACTCTATGGCCAACTATCCTGCCGAGGGAGATGTGTTCATGCTGACGGTACGCATTGCCACCCCTCCTTTCAAGGCAGATCGTAGTGGCTTCATGGATGTTAATCCGGGTATCGCTTCTTCTTACATTTTCACGCTGAAACCGGGTGATAAGGTAATAATGAGCGGCCCTTACGGTGATTTCCATCCGCACTTTGACTCTAAGCGTGAAATGATTTGGGTAGGTGGTGGTGCCGGTATGGCTCCGCTTCGCGCGCAGATTATGCACATGACCAAGACGTTGCACACTACCGATCGCGAGATGCACTACTTCTATGGTGCCCGTGCGTTGAACGAAGTGTTCTATCTGGATGACTTCCTCGGAATTGAAAAAGAATTTCCCAACTTCCATTTCCATCTGGCACTTGACCGTCCGGATCCCGCAGCCTATGCGGCGGGCGTGAAGTATACTGCCGGTTTTGTTCATCAGGTGATGTTGGATACTTATTTGAAAGACCATGAGGCTCCCGAAGACATCGAATACTATATGTGCGGCCCCGGCCCGATGTCGAAAGCCGTGGTTGCCATGCTTACCGACCTCGGCGTAGAAGAACAATCTATCTTGTTCGATAACTTTGGAGGTTAATCCCCCGATAGGGAAAAAACAATGATTTTTTTTAAGGCGCGGATTACGCGGAATTCACGGATTTAATTTGTCAAAACCGTATTGATTCCATGTAATCCGCGCCTCTTTTTATTATTGTACACACCGGCCCCTTGTGTAAGCTTTTAGTCGTTTGGGTAGACTACGTTCCATTCTTTTCTCAATTCATCCATGATATGCATCATGCGTAAAGTCTCGCGTCATTAATCGCCGGAAAAAAGCTATCAATAAGTTCTTGTGAATTACGAAGACAGGTGTTTCTGGCGAATTATGTAAATGGGTCAACTTCAAAACAGATGGTACATTGTCAAGATAAACCTTTTTGTTATATTTGCAGGGTAATGAGTTTCGTAATCTCAAAACAGCTTCTGAAAGAATCACGTTTCTTCAATAGACAACAATATGGTGAATAAAGAGGATATACTCCACAACTTGAAAATAGAGGAACTCAACCCGATGCAGCTCGCAGCCGGCCGGGCCTATGATGAACAAAAAGATATGGTGTTGCTTTCGCCTACGGGAAGTGGAAAGACATTGGCTTTTCTCTTGCCGTTGGTGCAAAAGTTAAAAAATGAAATAAAAGGTGTGCAGGCTGTGGTACTGGTGCCTTCGCGTGAGTTAGCCTTACAGACGGAAAGCGTTTTTAAGCAGATGAACACTTCATTTAAAGCCATCAGTTGCTACGGCGGCCGTCCGGCAATGGAGGAACATCGCACCATTAGAGGAGTGAACCCGGCTGTAATCATTGGTACACCGGGACGTATGAACGACCATCTGAAGAAGGGAAACTTTGATGTCGATACCGTTCATACGTTGGTAATCGACGAGTTTGACAAATCATTGGAATTTGGTTTTCACGACGAAATGGCGGAAATCATCGGACAACTGCCCGGGGTAAAGAAACGTGTTCTTCTTTCGGCCACAGACGCTGAAGAAATTCCGCAATTCGTGGGGTTGGGAGAGGACGCCTGTATCAAACTGAATTTCCTCTCCCAAGACGGTTCTTTGTCGGAACGTCTGAACTTGTTGCAAGTGCATTCGCCTGAAAAAGACAAACTGGCAACACTTTATCGGCTGCTTTGTATGTTAGGTGAAGCCTCTACGCTCGTTTTTGTCAATCATCGGGAGAGTGTGGAACGAGTGGCGGGCTATCTGCTGGCAAAGAAGTTTCCTTGCGATACTTTCCACGGTGGTATGGAGCAACAAGACCGCGAACGGGCGCTTTATAAATTCCGAAACGGTACGTGCCCTGTCCTTATCTCTACCGACCTGGCCGCACGTGGGCTGGACATTCTGGGTATAGACAATGTAGTGCACTATCATTTGCCGGTCAACGAAGAGGCTTTTACTCACCGCAACGGACGTACCGCACGCTGGCAGGCGAACGGCTCTTCTTTTCTGATACTTCACTCCGAAGAGCGCTTGCCGGATTACATTTCCGCGGAGATTCCTGTTTTTGAGCTTTCATCGCAGGCAGTAAAGCCCATAAAGGCCCGTTGGGCTACGCTCTATATCGGTAAAGGTAAGAAAGATAAGCTTAATAAGATAGATATTGCAGGCTTTTTATATAAGAAAGGTGGATTGATGCGCGAAGACGTGGGGCAGGTAGATGTGAAAGAACATTATGCTTTTGTGGCCGTACGCCGTTCCAAACTGAAACAGTTGCTTACTTTAATTAAAGGAGAAAAGATAAAAGGCATGAAAACTATCGTTGAAGAGGCAAAATAGAAGCTTCTGGCTGACGTTTTGATAGTTTATAGCTTTTATTTCACTTTTAGTAACAAACGCGCTCTTCTTCTCAACCTGTTCTTTCATTTTCATTATAAAAAGTGAGGGTTGATATATTTATATAACAAATTGGCGCATATCTCTTGTATATACCAATAAAAAGTAAGATAAATGTGGAATAAATCCGTAATTTCATAAAGAAAGATTTGCAAAGCAGAAATTAATCCGTAATTTCGCCATGTCGGAAGACATCAATAAACGAATTGTGTAACCAAAACAAACTAATTTCAAATGAAAAAGCATAATTTCAATGCAGGACCTTCTATTCTTCCTCGTGAGGTGATTGAAGATACAGCAAAAGCTGTTCTTGATTTCAATGGTTCAGGCCTTTCACTGATGGAAATCAGCCATCGTGCTAAAGACTTCCAACCTGTTGTGGACGAAGCAGTGGCATTATTCAAAGAATTACTTAATATCCCCGAAGGATATTCTGTTCTGTTCTTGGGAGGTGGCGCCAGCCTGGAATTCTGTATGATTCCTTTTAACTTCCTGGAAAAGAAAGCTGCTTACTTGAATACGGGCGTATGGGCAAAGAAAGCCATGAAAGAGGCCAAGGGATTCGGAGAAGTGGTTGAGGTGGCTTCTTCCGCTGAGGCTACTTATACGTACATACCGAAAGATTATGCCATACCGGCCGATGCGGATTATTTCCATATCACGACCAACAACACGATTTACGGTACCGAACTGAAAGAAGATTTGAATGTAAACGTTCCGATGATTGCTGACATGTCTTCAGATATATTCTCACGTCCCATCGATGTGTCCAAATACATCTGTATTTACGGTGGTGCGCAGAAGAATCTGGCTCCTGCCGGCGTAACGTTCGTCATTGTGAAAAACGATGCATTGGGTAAAGTGTCTCGCTACATCCCTACCATGCTGAATTATCAAACACATATCGATGGGGGTTCCATGTTTAATACACCTCCCGTTCTTCCCATCTATTCGGCAATGCTCACTTTGCGCTGGAACAAAGCGCAAGGCGGTGTAAAAGAAATGGAGCGGCGCGCCATTGAGAAAGCTGATATGCTATATGCTGAAATAGACCGCAACAAGATGTTCGTGGGGACGGCAGCTAAAGAAGATCGCTCTCGCATGAATATCTGTTTCGTAATGAAGCCCGAATATAAAGATTTAGAGGCGGATTTCCTGAAGTTCGCTACGGAAAGAGGTATGGTGGGCATCAAGGGACACCGTTCGGTAGGCGGATTCCGTGCATCCTGCTACAATGCTATGCCGAAAGAAAGTGTGCAGGCTTTGATTGATTGCATGCAAGAGTTTGAAAAACTTCATTAATAATATCTTCGCCACAGACTGCACGGGTTTGCACAAGTCGTTTCCTAAAAAATAGAGTGTGCCTTGTGCAATCTGTGGCAATTTCTTTTCTAATATAGTAGAATTATGAAAGTATTAGTCGCAACAGACAAACCGTTTGCCAAAGTGGCTGTGGACGGTATTCGTAAAGAGATTGAAGCAGCCGGTTACGAGCTCGTATTGCTGGAGAAATATGGTGAGAAAACCAAGTTGCTGGAAGCCGTGAAAGATGTCGAAGCTATTATTATTCGTAGTGACGTCATAGACGCCGAAGTGCTGGATGCCGCTCAAAAACTGAAAATCGTGGTGCGTGCAGGTGCCGGTTATGACAATGTGGATTTGGAAGCTGCCACCGCTCATAACGTTTGCGTGATGAATACTCCGGGGCAGAATTCCAACGCTGTGGCCGAACTGGCTTTCGGGCTTATGGTGATGGCTGTCCGCAATATGTACAATGGAACTTCGGGAACCGAACTGAAAGGTAAGAAGTTGGGTATCCATGCTTATGGCAACGTTGGTCGCAACGTGGCCCGCATAGCCAAAGGTTTCGGTATGGATATTTATGCATTCGATGCTTTCTGTCCTAAAGAAGTGATTGAGAAAGAGGGTGTGAAAGCTGTGGCTTCTGCCGAAGAACTGTACTCCACTTGCGACGTCATCTCATTGCACATTCCGGCAACCGCTGAAACGAAGAACTCCATTAATCACGCTTTGGTGAACCGGATGCCCAAAGGTGGTCTGTTGGTGAATACTGCCCGTAAGGAAGTGATCAATGAAGCCGAGTTGATTCAGCTATTGGAAGAGCGTACGGATTTGAAGTACGTGACCGATATTATGCCGGCAGCCAACGAAACCTTTGTTTCTCGATTTGCAGGGCGTTATTTCTCCACACCGAAGAAGATGGGTGCACAGACAGCCGAGGCCAATATCAATGCGGGCATTGCAGCTGCCTGCCAGATTGTAGGTTTCCTGAAAGAAGGCTGTGAGAAATTCCGTGTAAACAAATAATGGCAAAAAAAAATAATATCCTCTATGGCAATCATTAAACCTTTCAAAGGTATTCGTCCTCCGCAAGAATTGGTGGAGCAAGTGGCTTCTCGCCCCTACGATGTGCTGAACTCTGCTGAAGCGCGCGAAGAAGCGGCCGGGAATGAGAAATCCTTATATCATATCATTAAGCCCGAAATAGACTTTCCGGTAGGTACCGATGAACATGATGAACGTGTTTATCAGAAAGCGGCCGAGAATTTCCGGATGTTTCAAGACAAGGGATGGCTGGTACAGGACGGCAAGGAGAATTACTACGTATATGCCCAGACCATGAACGGCAAGACACAATACGGACTTGTGGTGGGTGCTTATGTGCCCGATTATATGAACGGTGTCATTAAGAAACATGAGTTGACTCGCCGTGATAAAGAAGAAGACCGCATGAAGCACGTCCGAGTGAACAATGCCAACATTGAACCGGTATTTTTTGCTTATCCCGACAATGCTTTGCTGGATAGTATCATTGCACGCTATACGGCCGAAAAGCCGGTATATGACTTTGTTGCTCCGGATGACGGTTTCGGTCACACGTTCTGGATCATCGACAAGCAGCAGGATATAGATGCCATCACCGGTGAATTTGCCAAGATGCCCGCCCTCTATATTGCCGATGGTCATCACCGCAGTGCCGCCGCTGCCTTGGTAGGCGCAGAGAAAGCCAAGCAAAATCCCAATCATCGTGGAGATGAAGAATATAACTACTTCATGGCTGTTTGCTTCCCTGCCAACCAGCTGACCATTATAGACTACAACCGTGTGGTAAAAGACTTGAATGGTCTGACTGTAGAAGAGTTCCTGACTGCCGTGAGCAAGAATTTCATAGTAGAAGATCGAGGAGAGGAAATCTATAAGCCTTCCGGCTTGCATAATTTCTCTCTCTATCTGGCCGGTAAATGGTATAGTCTTACAGCTAAACCGGGTACTTACAACGACAATGACCCCATCGGCGTATTGGATGTCACCATCTCTTCCAATCTGATATTGGATGAAGTGTTGGGCATCAAGGATCTGCGCTCCGACAAGCGTATAGACTTTGTCGGTGGCATCCGTGGCTTAGGTGAACTGAAGAAACGGGTGGACAGCGGAGAGATGAAAATGGCCTTGGCTTTATATCCTGTCAGTATGAAGCAGTTGATGGACATTGCTGATACAGGTAACATTATGCCGCCCAAAACAACTTGGTTTGAGCCTAAGTTGCGTTCGGGTTTGATTATCCATAAATTGGATTAAGAAAAACAGAAACAGGTTTGACATCAAAAAGCATCTTTTTTCGGAGGATAAAAATACAGTCCGAGAGTTTATGCTTTTAATCTTTTGATGCAGGCAATACAGATTTTTTATTCAAGAGCTGTATTGTCTGCGTCATTTTGTATCGTCTGTATCTGGAAGGGGAATAGTTTGAAATAAACGCCCCCCTCTTTTATAATTTGAAGAACTATAGTCTTTTACACTTGTACAAGCGTAAGCTTATGTATGTAGGAGTTGTAGAGAGGATTTGGGTATAAGCTGCTAATTGGCTTTCCTGAAGCGGTTGTCTATATCATCTTCCGGCAAATCTCTTCCACAGTCCGCCGGATATTGGTTTTTGCAAACGCTGACTCCATAGCTTTTTCTTGAGGAACGGAAGTAGGATTGATGGAAAGTACTTCTTTGAAACCGGCTTTTTCCAGCATCTCTTTGTCTTCTATCTTTCCCGCCAACAGAATGACGGGAATTTGTTGCTTTTGAGCTTCTTGCAGGATGCCCGAAGGTACTTTCCCCATAATGGTCTGTCGGTCTGCCTTGCCTTCTCCGGTGATGATGAGATCAGCACCTTTGATTTTCTCGGTAAAATGAAAGAAGTCGAGTAGTAGTTGTATGCCGGGTTTCAGATCGGCATGCAAGAAAGCCAGCAAGCTACCACCCATGCCACCGGCAGCACCTGAACCGGGGATGTTGGAAATGTCTTTCCCTGTGGATTGAGAGATGATGCCGGCCAGTTTCTTCATATTTGCATCGAGCTTTGCTGCCATTTCCCGGTCGGCTCCTTTTTGCGGAGCAAAGACGAATGATGCGCCTTTCGGGCCGGTGAAAGGATTCTTTACATCACATGCAGCGACAAATTTTGCGTTTTTGAGTGCCGGATGGGCAGCAGAGGAGTCGATTGAGGCTACTTTGGCCAGCAACTCTCCGCACATGCCTCGCTTGGGAATATCCGGAGCTACCGCTTGGATGATGTTTGCACCCGTTTCATCAAGAAAACGAAAACCCAATGCCTGCAACATTCCCAAACCGGCATCGTTCGTTGCGCTGCCACCTAATCCGATTATAAAGTTTCTGCATCCCAAGTTCAAAGCGTGGCATATCAGTTCACCGGTTCCGTAAGAGGTGGTCAACATTGGATTTCGCTTCTCTTTAGGTACGAGTGGCAGGCCGCTGATGGCGGCCATTTCGATAAAGGCCGTTTGCCGATCGTTAGAAATGCCATAGCAGGTGTCGTGCATTTCCATCATCGGGTTGTGAGCACGTAGAAAGAGACGCTTTCCTCCCGTGGCGGAAATTAGGGCATCCAGCATTCCTTCTCCTCCATCGGCAATGGAGAACCGGACGACTTCACATGATGGAAATACTTTATGTATGCCTCTGGCAGCGGCTTCTCCTGCTTCTTGGGAGGTGAGGCATTCTTTGAATGAATCGAGGGCGATGATTATTTTCATTGGCGATTGTGCATTTTTTATCAATTCATAAATCAGTAATTCATAAGTTTGATATAGGTATAAAGAGCTGTTGGAGGTTAGGATATAAGCTTTGTTGCCTGAGCCAAAGATAGTATATTTTGATTGATTTCGTCAATTGTTGATGGCATTGTTGATGATGAAAATTAAAAGAATTGTATCTTTGCAGCATGAGCGAAGATAGGTATAAAACGATTTCAGCCCTTTCCGAAGGCATTTACACGGAGAAGCGTAGCAAATTTATCGCTATAGCCTTGCCGGTGCACACATTGGAAGAAGTGAAATCGTATCTGGATGTTTATCAGAAAAAGTACTATGATGCCCGTCATGTATGTTATGCCTATATGCTGGGACATGAGCGCAAGGATTTTCGCGCCAATGACAACGGTGAACCTTCAGGTACGGCAGGCAAGCCTATCTTAGGACAAATCAACTCTAATGAACTGACGGATATACTTATTGTTGTGGTTCGTTATTTCGGAGGTATCAAGTTAGGGACAAGCGGGTTGATTGTGGCTTATAAAGCCGCTGCCGCCGAAGCTATTGCTGCCGCGTCTGTTATAGAGAAAACCGTGGACGAGACAGTAACTTTCTTGTTTGAATATCCTTTTATGAATGACGTGATGCGCATTGTGAAAGAAGAAGAGCCGGAGATACTGGAACAATCGTATGATATGGACTGCCACATGACGCTTCGCATTCGTCAGTCCATGATGCAGAGGTTGCGGGTACGGCTGGAGAAAGTAGAGACTTTGAGGTTTGAGTAAATAGTCGGGAAGAAGCAACGTCTCTAAACATTTATTTGAAAAACAATTACGCTAATAAGAAAAAAGATGGGGGTTAGTGCGACTAAAAGAGAACTGGGTGAACTATATGCCTTTTTCCGTCTGTTGGCTGACGGAAGTGTGGCATTCGGTACACCGGATGTGCAGAAAAATGTGGCAAAGTGTTGGCCTGTTGCCTTGGTGCAGAGAGAAGAGCACGATGGTACGCGTCGTTATTACATAGAGGAGGAAGAAGTACGGCTGGTTGGCGGAACAGTGGGGAAGGATGGCGCTTTCACTCTCGGAGGCAAGGAAGAACAACGCTTTCCCCGTGAAGACTTCAAGGATGCGGCAGAACTTATTCTTCACTTGTTGAAGACTGCTTCCGGCGAGGCAATCGAGGTGACCGAAGGACTGGAAGCTTTTCTGGATGCTGTCGGTATCTATGATTTGGAGGCGAAAACGGACGATCGCACAGATTTCTACGTGGCTTTCCATCATCCCGACGCACCGTTGACGGGATTTACGGTTCGTTGCCGTCTTGCCCCGATGAACCCGTTGCTCGACGGAGGCCGTACGGCCAACTTAAAATTGGAACAGAGTGGCGTGAAGTTTGCCGTGCCCACAGTGAATAAGGTGAACGCTTTGTCTCAATCTCCAACCGAAGTAGCCGATAGGATGCTGCTTATTGAGCGCTTGGGAGGCATCTTGAAGTACGCTGATGTAGCCGACCGTATGTTCCGTTGTAATCTACAGATGATTGATCTCCATTTTCCCCGTATGTTGGCAGAGATGGTTCGCGTAATGCATCTGGATGGCATTGTCCGTGTCAGTGAGCTGACGGAGCATATCAAGGTAATGAACCCTCTGAAGATAAAGGATGAATTGATAAACAAACATGGTTTCTATGAGTTTAAGGTGAAGCAGTTTTTGTTGGCGCTTGCCCTTGGAATGCGTCCGGCTAAGATATACAACGGCACTGATTCTGCGGTGGAAGGCATGTTGCTGGTCACTACCGATGGTGAAGTGCTGTGCTATCATAAATCGGATCGTGCCATCTTTGCTGACTTTCTTTACCGAAATACCCGTTTGGAGAAAGGTTCTGCAGACAAGGACAAATATGGCTTTCTTGAGCGTGAAAACGGAGTCTGGTATTTTAAACTGAATGTGAAGATAGGTCTGATGAAAAGGTGACTCTCACTCCGGCTCTCTTCTGTTTTTATCTTTTCTGCAATTATAATCAGTGCCTCCTTCCGAAGTAATTCCTGATTTTTCTCATGAACTTAAGTCCTAATCTTACGCCATCAAAAACAGCCATGCCGGTATTGAATGCTCTCATGATTGCACCGGCTTTATTGGTGGCGGGAGCGATGGGAGCCAATATGTCTTTTGTAAGATTGGTCATGATATCTTTTTGTGCATGAATTTGCTGTAATAAAGCCGATTTTTGTTCGGCTATGCTTTCCAACGTATGAGGGAAAGGTATCGAAGTGTGGCTCATTCTGTCTCTTATTTATTGGATTTGTCTAAGAATAGTCCGGCAATGAATTTGACTGTCGGGTTGATGATTAGCTTTCTACGGAAGAGAACAAGTAAGAGGATGAGCAGGATATGAAATCCGGCAACAAGAGCATAGCTTGCCGTCAGTCCACCAACTAAAGGGGCTATTACATAAACCAGGGTAAATGACAGATAGAACAGAACCACTACGCTTAGGACAATGATAAGTATAACCAGCAAAAGCATGGAGAGCAGCTTGGATAGTTTTTCCGTGATCTCCAATAGAGTATATTCTTTTTGTAGTTCAAGAAACTTTTTGAACTCAACGAATAATTGCTGAATTTTCTCAAAACTTTGATCGTCGGCAAACATGGTGGTTCTGTTTTAGTTCGTTTTATTCAGCAGGTTCCCCTTTGATTTCTGCTGCAATTTCATCTACCAGATTCTCCATGTCATTCCGACTGAGCCGGATACCTTTTTTGCGGAGAATCTCTGCAATTTTATTACGCGTGTCCTCTCCTTTTTCAGGAGCAAATAAAATACCAAGGGCTGCACCCACTGCGGCACCGCCCAAGAAAGCTGCTAAAACGTTCAGTCCTTTCATAATTCTATCCTTTCTTTTAAGAGGTTCTCAGTTACAAAGTTAGCATTATTTTTACACAAAGGGTTGATTTTCTCCTTTATTTTCTTAAAGATCTGAGATTTGCATACATATATAAATCTTACGGTTGTTCATTTTTGTATAGCTTTCTTCTTGAAGAGCTTTTAGCACAGGCTGTATTAAAATTGAATTTTCAAATGTCATGTGGTTGATTAATCGAGCTTTACGCTCTGTTTATTTATAACAAAGATGCGGCAACTCTTTAGGCAATTCCGTCTTTATTGTGGGGTTTAATTATATTTAACTGATGAAGCGAGGGGATAATTGCGCGTTATGGCGTACCTTTGTTTCCTAAATAAGGTGTAGCTCGGAAAGATGAACTGCTTCTTGAATAAAAGCGGATTTTTATTTGCTTTGTTCCTTGAAAGTATTGATTGATATTGGGATAAGAATAGACGGAAATATTATTAACAAAAAACGATAAGAAAAAAATGAAAAAATTAACTCTATTAGGGATGGGGGTATGCATTGCTTTGGCATTCTCTTCTTGTAAATCGAGCGAAAGCGCTTATAAAAAAGCATATGAAAAAGCCAAACAGCAAGAATTGGCCGAACCGCAGACTGCTGTTGCGGTAGAAGAAACGGCTCCGGTTGTGGTGGCCCCGGCAAGCAGCAAAGTGGTGGAGAGTGCTCCGGTCGGTGTACGTCAGGAAAAGGTCACTGTGGTCTCCGGTGGCAATGGTTTGAAAGACTACAGCGTGGTATGTGGCAGTTTTGGCGTGAAGGCAAATGCTGAAAACTTGAAGGCTTTCTTGGATAGAGAGGGATATAACGCGATTGTTGCGTTCAATGCGGAAGCTTCCATGTATCGTGTCATTGTGGCAACTTTTGCGGATAGGGCTTCGGCGGCTGATGCTCGTGATGCATTTAAGGCCAGATATCCCAATCGTCAGGATTTCCAAGGATCTTGGTTGCTGTACCGAATTAACTAATTAAGTAAAGTTCTTTTGAATAATTTATAAAGAAAGAGATAACACTTTCTTTTGATAGGCGGTAGCTGGCAAGCTACCGCCTTTTGCCTTTTTTTATCAGGCAGGCTGATTATTCTTATATGTCCTTTCATCTTGTCTTTTCCAAAAAAACAACATTTTTTTATTTTTTCATATGAAAAAACTTTGCTATTATTAAAAATGTATCTATTTTTGCATCGTATTTTGTATCGTAATAGGTGCAAAGAGGTTGAACTAATGAGGTATATAAACTCCGGTATGGCAAAGTGCTTAAAAGCGGAAGTGGTAGCACAATATGTAACGTTCTTTTTATTCTGTTTGTTCCCAATGATAGGATATGGTCAAACGGGACAGGAAACTGTGGATACTTTGATTAGAATGGGCTTTGAGAATGTGGGATGGGCAGAAGATGGTGATGAACGCATATATATCTTTCAGAATTCCACATACCGTTTGCAAGGAGTCGGTATAGGTAAGGCTGTGGATGTGATTCAAAAAATAGGCTTGCCGGAAAATAAAAGATGTAGGATTGTTGTTTTGAACAATGATATACCTCAAATATCTCTTAGCTATCATCCGATTACCGGTGATACTTTATCTCGGGTAGAGCGTAATGACTGGAATGTCAGTTATGAATTGGGCGATACGTGGGAGAAGGCTAAGAAAGTGAAGTTGAGAAATCGTTCTTTGTTTAAGATTGATGTATTGGTATATCCTCAGTTGGCTTTAAAGAACTTGGTGATTACACAGATTTATCAAGTCTTGTTTAACTTGAGTCCTGCCATTGAAGTTTCGATGTGGAAAGGAATGAAGCTTACTGCACAAGTGAAACTACCTGTTTATAATGATGGGTATGGAAAGTATGAAGATAAGATTCATCCGGGGCATATCACCGTTTCACAGCGTTTCAGATTGCCTTACAATGTGTTTGGTAGAGTGGCGGTAGGCTTTTTCAATGCCGATCAATATGGAATGGATGCCGAATTCTTTCGTCCTTTGAGTGATGAACGCTTCTTTTTATCGGGCAGGATAGGTTATACCGGAACAGGGTATTGGGATGGATTTAAATTGCATTATGATCCTTCTACAAGGACAACCACATGGTCTTTGGGAGGAGGATTTTATTGGCCGCAGTTTAATACCCAATTTACACTGAAAGCCGAACAATATTTAATGAAAGAAAAAGGAATCAGATTTGAAATGACCAGACATTTCCGTTATTGTTCGATAGGCTTTTATGTAATGAAAGCTCGGCATGCAAGAGCAAATGGAGGTTTCCGATTTCAAGTGGCTTTGCCCTCTTATAATTATAAAAGAAAGGGATATATACCACGTATGAATACTTCTGCCAACATGGGGCTTGTTTATAATGCAGGTAATGAACGCATGTATTATAGGCAATACAAGGCGGAAGCCAGTGATAACATAATGGAAAAGAATAGTTTTAATCCATATTTTATTAAATCAGAATTGTTAAATTTTTAATTTATTTATTGAAATGAAGAAGATTAAATTCTTAAACGGTATAAATGCAATGTTTGCGTTAGCCGTAGTAGCTTTGGCTACAACTTTTACTTCTTGCGAGAAAGAAGAATTCAACGTAAAAGTTGATCCTATCAATGCACAGGCAACTATCAGCCCGATAGTGCTTTATGTTGCGGATGGTGTTACTACGGATGTGACATCGACTGCTAAAATTTCGTACAATCCGAATTCTACTTTTACCGGTAATCCGGCTTTGGCCGCTACTACTGCAACTGTTTCTGTTTCTTATGACGGAATAAGTGCTGATGTAAAAGTTGCTGTTCCTGCATTGCAGGCCGGTCAGTTTGCCACTCTGACTCCGACTATTATTCTGCAGAAGAAGACTCCTGAAACTAAGATTGAGATTTCTCAGGTTGTAGGTACACCTGTACCAGAGGCTTCTGATAAGTCGGCTGAATTAACCAATACAACAGATTATTGGTATTCAACAACTGTGAAGTATCTTGAAAAATCCGGTAACAAGATTATGGAGAGGGATATTAAAACAACGGATGTGAATGAAGTGGCCGCTGTTGGTACTTTCTTTAACGCTCTTCAAGATACTTACAAAGAAACGCTTGTTGAAAAGAAAGATGTACCGGTTCACTCTCATTCGCTTACAAAAGTAAGTGTGACTTATACTGTTGTGACTACGGAGTATAAGATTGTTAAGAAAACCACTACGGTAACAAAAGCAGATGGCGAAACTGTTCTTGCTACAGCAAAGGTGGCAAGTTATGCAACTTCTACAGCTACAGTTACCCCTGATTTGCAAATTCCGGGTCACAATCATGCACCTGCAGGTCATGGTCACGGTCATGGCACAGATCCTAACGCAGGTGGTGGTATTGTAATCGCTGACTAATTTTAGTTGTAGTTATTTATCTTAAAACTAAAGAGAAAGATGAAAAGTAAATTAATAATAGCCTCTTTATTGTTAGCAGGCGCTTGTGCTACGGTGAGTGCACAAGAAAAAACAAAATATTATACCGAGAAGGCTTCGGATAATATTTTCTTAGGAGTTGGTGTTGGAGGAATGAGCGTTATCAATGACGGCTTTAATAATCCGACGATGAACTTTAACATTTCGCTTGGTAAGTATATTACTCCGGTTTGGGGTGTACGCGGACAAGTGGGTGGCTTTTGGCAAACTCTTGACAAGCAGGATAATGGTTATCAGAGAGATAAGAAAAAGTTTGGCGAAGTGAACTTGGATGCTATGGTTAACCTGATTAACCTTTTCGGTGGCTATAAACCGAATCGCGCATTCGATCTTTATGTATTCGGCGGTCCTACTATGAATTTGGGTAAGGCAGTTGATACACAAATTTCTATTCAACAAGGTACGGGCAAACAAACCTATGCATATAACGAAGACGGATTGAAAGCTCGTTTTGGTGCAACTGTAGGGTTGGGTTTGGCATATAGTATCAATGAAAAATGGGCTATCAACCTTGAAGGTCGTCTGGGGGTAACTCCTTCTGTCTTCGGCGATGCAAGCGACTGCCGCAAGGCTGAAGCAACTGCTCGTGTGAACTTGGGCTTTGCTTATACTTTCGGTGGCAAGAAGTTTGTTCCGACTTCCAATATCAACGAGGATGCTATCAATGCCGAAGTCAACAGATATAGAAGAGAGTTGGCAGAAGCTCAGGCCGACTTGGCTAACTGCAAGAATGCTTTGGCTAACATGAAACCTGGAGTTAAAGAGGTTGTGAAGGAAGTTGAGGTGGCAGGTCCGCGTGCAGTCTTCTTCAGAATCGGTAGTGCTAAGATTGATGACTATGGTAAGGTTAACATTGAGTTGGCTGCTAAGACACTGAAAGCTAATCCTGACAAGAAGTATAAAGTTGCCGGTTACTGTGATAAGGCTACCGGTAGCGCACCTTTCAACCAGAAGTTGTCTGAAAAACGTGCTCAGGCTGTTTATGACGCTTTGATTGCTCAGGGTGTTGATAAAGATCAGCTCGAACTCGTAGGCTTCGGTGGTACTGAAAATATGTTCGGTAAGAACTTCTTGAACCGTGTAGTTATATTGGAATAATACACTCGTGATTTAGAGACTCTAAACATAGAAGGCGTCTGGGAAGTCAGACGCCTTTTTTGGTGGATTATCCGGCATATTTGTTGTTTTATTTTTGTTATAGGGACTGGTTCTGTATGCGATGATGAAGTTTAAGCTGTTCTTTTTTATTCTCTTTTGTTCTTTGGTAAGTTCTGCCTCTGCACAATTAACGTATGGGGCGACCGGACTCTTGCATGCTCCTTCTGCTGAGATGCAGCGAGACAGGACTTTTATGTTCGGTGGAAACTTCTTGAACAAAGAATTGACTCCTCCCACCTGGTATTACCATACCTATAATTATTTCTTGAATGTAACCATATTGCCTTTTCTGGAAGTGGCTTATACTTGTACGCTCTTCAAGGCAGAGGCTTTAGGACTTGCACCCTATGGGTACACAGGATTTACCAATCAAGATCGTTATTTCTCCCTCCGGTTGCGGGCATTGAAGGAGGGGCAGTTCTGGGAGTATATGCCATCGGTTGTGCTGGGCACGTCGGATCCTTTCACTTCTTCCGGAGGAGGAGAAATCGCTTCACCTCAAGGAAATGGCTACTACAGCCGATTCTATATTGCTGCCTCCAAACACATTCCTATTGCGGGTAAAGAAGAAGTTGGCGTTCACCTTTCCTATCTTTATAATGAACGTAAAGAGTATAAATTGAATGGATTGGCATTCGGAGTCACTTATAGTCCCGCTTTTCATCCTCAGTTGCGATTAGTGGCAGAATATGATTCCAAAGATTTTGCTTTGGGGGTATCCTATCTGTTATTTAACCATTTGCATGTACAAGTGGAGATGCAGAAGATGCAATATTTTAGCGGTGGATTAGCTTATAAGATTCATTTGAAATAATCGAGCTTATATTGTAACGTGTGGGTTATGCAAAGTGGCATAGTCCGCATGTTTTTTTAATTCCTAAAGATTTCTCATTTTATCTATATATATATAATATTGGAGGCATAATTCAAATTTAATCGTAATTTTGTAGTCCATTATGAGTAGAATAATAGCGATAGATTACGGTCGGAAGCGTACAGGTATCGCCGTGAGTGATACACTACAGATGATTGCCAACGGTTTGACAACGGTGCCTACGCATCAGTTACTCTCTTTTTTGCTGGACTATGTTGCCAAAGAATCGGTGGAACGTATTTTGGTGGGGCTTCCCAAACAAATGAACAATGAGGTTTCGGAGAACATGAAACATATTGAACCTTTTGTTCGTTCATTGAAGAAGAAGCTGCCGGATATGCCTATAGAATATGTAGACGAACGTTTTACGTCTGTTTTGGCACATCGAACGATGCTCGAAGGAGGATTGAAAAGAAAAGATCGCCAAAATAAGGCGCTGGTAGATGAAATCAGTGCAACTATTATCTTGCAGACTTACTTGGAGAACAGGCGCTTCTCTCTGTCATGATGAAAAAGACTTTCTAATAAGGATATTGTAATAAATTTAAAAGAATGATTTTACCTATTTATGTGTATGGTCAACCCGTTCTAAGAAAGGTGGCTGAAGATATAACTCCGGACTATCCCGATTTGAAGGAGTTGATAGAGAATATGTTTGAGACGATGGATAATGCTGAAGGCGTGGGGCTTGCAGCACCGCAAATAGGTCTTCCTATTCGAGTGGTGACCGTTGACTTGGACGTTTTGTCGGATGATTTCCCTGAATACAAGGGATTTCGCAAAGCATATATCAATGCCCATATCTTAGAGGTTTCGGGAGAAGAAGTCTCTATGGATGAGGGCTGCTTGAGTCTTCCGGGAGTTCATGAATCAGTGAAGCGTGGAAATCGGATACGTGTGAAGTATCTGGATGAGAATTTGGTAGAGCACGATGAGGTGGTAGAAGGATATTTGGCTCGTGTGATGCAACATGAATTCGACCATTTGGATGGAAAAATGTTTATTGATCATTTGGCTCCACTCCGCAGGCAGATGATTAAAGGAAAACTTAATGCCATGTTGAAGGGTAAGGCACATTGTACCTATAAGGTGAAAACCGTAAAGAAATAGAGGCACATATATAGCAAATAAACGAAAAATATTATTTTTGCTTCCCTACTTATAAAATAAGATGATAAAGAAAATACTGTCGGTTATTTTGCTGTTACCCGCATTGTTGTATGCGCAGATCAATACGGAAAGGGTAATGACTATCGCTCGGAATGCTTTGTATTTTGAGGATTACGTACTTTCCATCCAATACTTCAATCAAGTAATCAACGCCAAACCTTACCTATATGAACCTTACTTTTTTCGCGGGTTGGCTAAAATAAATCTGGATGATTATCAGGGTGCGGAAGCGGATTGCGATGCTGCCATTCACAGAAACCCTTTTGTGGTAGGCGCTTATCAAATCAGGGGATTGGCACGTATCAGGCAGAACAAGTTCGACGAGGCAATAGAAGACTATAAGACGGCTATTAAGTATGATCCGGAAAATGTGATACTTTGGCATAATCTTTCTCTTTGCCATATTCAGAAGAAAGAGTATGAGACCGCTAAAGAAGATTTGGACAAGCTTTTGACAATAGCTCCGAAATATACCCGAGCGTATTTGATGAGAGGGGAGGCGTCGTTAAAGCAGAATGATACGATACAGGCTTTGCGTGATTTTGATAAGGCTATTGAGATAGACCGTTATGATCCGGATGGATGGGGAGCAAGAGCCATTGTACGTATTCAACAGAGTGACTACAAGGGCGCAGAAGCCGATTTGGATCAGGCGATACGTTTGAGCGCGAAGAATGCCGGTAATTATATCAACCGTGCATTGACTCGTTTTCATCAGAACAATTTGCGGGGAGCCATGAATGACTATGATTTAGCATTGGATATTGACCCGAATAATTTTCTTGGTCACTATAACCGTGGTTTGCTGCGTGCCAGAGTAGGCGATGACAATCGGGCAATAGGAGATTTTGACTTTGTCTTGAAAATTGAGCCGGATAATATGATGGCAACTTTTAATCGGGGAGTGCTGCGCGCTCAGGTAGGTGATTATCGAGGAGCTATCAGCGACTATTCAAAAGTGATAAATGAATATCCCAACTTTGCGGCCGGCTATTACCAGCGGGCAGAAGCCCGTAAAAAAATCGGTGACCGGAAAGGTGCGGAGCAAGATGAGTTCATGATTATGAAGATGCAGATAGATAGGCGTAACAGAGCTTCCTCTGATGCTGTTTCGGACAATGCGGATAAGGATATGGCAGATAACGCCTCTGAAAAATCTGATGAAAGTAAGAGGGAAACTCGCAAAAAGTCGGATAAGAATATGGAGAATTATCGCAAAATAGTGATTGCGGATGATTCGGAGGGAGAACAACGCTATAAGAGTGATTATCGTGGTCGTGTACAAGATAGAAACGTGACAATCAAGCTTGAACCTATGTATGCTCTGACTTATTATGAGAAGCAGAGTGATGTTAAACGCATCGTGCATTATCATAAATACATCGAGGAGTTGAATCATGAAAAGCTCTTTCCGAAATCTTTACGTATCACTAATATGGAGGCTCCGTTGACAGAAGACCAGGTGAATTATCATTTTGCTTTGATCGACACGCACACTTCCGATGTGGTGGCTGATGATAAGAATGCCCAAAAACGCTTTATGCGTGGGTTGGATTTCTATCTGGTTCAAGATTTCACCAGTTCCATTGATGACTTCACGAAAAGCCTATTGCTCGATGAAACGTTTTTCCCTGCTTACTTTATGCGTGCTTTGGTGCGTTGCAAGCAGTTGGAATATAGAAGAGCAGAAGCGGAGATGAGCGAGGGGGCTACTTCGGGTGCGTCTGATGTGAAAAAGACGGAAGTAACGACTATAGATTATGAAATAGTGAAAAACGATTTGGACAATGTTATTCGTTTGGTTCCCGATTTTGTTTATGCCTATTATAACAGAGGTAATGTTTCCTCTTTATTGAAAGACTATCGTGCAGCTTTGGTAGATTATGATAAAGCGATTGAACTGAATCCGGATTTTGCCGAAGCGTATTTTAACCGTGGGCTGACACATATCTTCTTAGGCAATAACAGACAAGGCATTTCCGATTTGAGTAAAGCGGGAGAATTGGGTATTGTTTCGGCTTATAATATCATAAAAAGATTTACGGATGTGAGAGAATAACATTTTTTAGAGGTCAACAACGGTTATGCCTGCTCCGCCAAACTGTATATGTTCATCGGCAAATCGGGATACTCCGGGAACTGTTTCCAAATATTGACGAATAAGCGTACGCAAAATGCCTGTGCCCGTTCCATGAAGAATGCGTACGCGTGACATTCCGACAAGAATAGCATCATCGATAAAATAAATGACAGCTTGCATAGCTTCATCGCCACGCATGCCTCGAACATCAATATCTTGTTTAAAGTTCAACTTCTTTTCATACATACTGTCTTGCGTTTGCCCACTGATGTAAGTTGTCTTGGTTGCCAGGTCTGCCTGTTTGAGTTGCGCATTACTACGCTCCAGTCTGTCTAATTTAACAATGGTTTTGAGGTCTCCAAATGCAACAACAGCATTCTTTTCATTTACCTTCATTACCTGACCCACTACGGTTTGTCCTTTAATTTTAACATTGCAACCGGGCACAATGGAAGACTGTGGTTCGGCATCTTTCTTTGCTTGTTGTTCAGCTATGGTTTGGGTGGATAGAGAGGTCGTTAGCTCCTTATCTGTTTTTTTCTCCTTTTTCCGGATCTGTTTTTCTTTCAACTTCTCCATCTTCCGCGCTATTATTTCCTCTTGCTCTTTATTGGCAAGTGCCTGTATCGATTCACGAAAATCATTCAGTTCCTGTCGGATCTGGCGTGTTTTACTCTTTTCTGCCTGCGCCTCTTTGATGGACCGTATGGTGTTTTCGATGCGTGCATTCGCTTCCTGCATCAGCTGCTCCACTTCTTCTTTAGCTTTACGTAGAATTTCCTTACGGGATTTTTGTAACTCTTCAATTTCGGCCTGATAACGACTGATGGTTTCTTCCATCTGCTTTTCACGTTGACGAATTGTTTGCCGTTTATCTTCCCAATAGCGTTTATCGCGAACGATATCCTGCAAATATTTATCGGCATTGATATATTCGCTACCCACAATCTCCGAAGCATCGGCTATCACTTCCTCGGGCAAGCCTGTTTTTCGAGCTATTTCTACGGCAAATGAACTGCCGGGATTACCTATCTGTAATTGAAATAAGGCTTGCATCAAATGGCGGTCGTAAAGCATGGCACCATTCACCACACCTTCGTGATCTTCGGCAAAGTGCTTCAAATTCTGGTAGTGTGTAGTGATAATTCCAAATGTTTGCCGCTGATTGAAGCGTTTCAATACAGCTTCGGCAATGGCACCACCAATTTGTGGTTCCGTTCCGCCACCAAATTCATCAATTAAGATAAGACTGCGTTCGTTACAATGCTTTATCATGATTTTCATATTTGTAAGATGAGATGAATATGTACTTAAGTCGTCTTCAATGGATTGTTCATCACCTATATCAATAAAGATATCACTGAATATTCCCGCCTCACTGCGTTCGTGCATCGGGACAAGCAAGCCACATTGCAACATATACTGTAACAATCCTACAGTCTTCAGACAAACCGACTTACCACCGGCATTGGGACCTGAGATGACCAAAATACGTTGCTTTTCATTCAGTTCGATGTCAAGGGGTACTACTTTTTTGCCATGTTTGGCTAAAGAAAGCTGAAGAAGTGGATGTACAGCCATCCTCCAATCCAACAATCTCTTATTCTTTAAGACTGGTTTCAATGCAGATATTTGTTCGGCAAATAAAGCTTTGGCCCGTATAAAGTCTATTTCTGCTAAAAAGTCGTAAGACAATAATACTTCCGGAATGACAGGGCGCAATTGATTGGAGAAATCAAGCAGGATACGGATAATCTCCTTACGTTCTTCTGCCTCAAGCTCCCGAATACGGTTATTAGCTTCTACCACCTCGGCGGGTTCAATAAATACTGTTTTCCCACTGGCCGATTCATCGTGCACAATACCACGTATCTTTCGTTTCAACGCCGGCGCAACAGGAATGACCAGGCGTCCGTCACGCATAGTAGGGGTGACATCTTTATCCACAACCCCTTCGGCTTGGGCACTACGCAAAATACTATTCAATGATCGTGATATATTTCCAATAGTACTTGCCAATTCGTGACGAATACGTGCCAGCCCGGTAGAAGCATTATCTTTGATTTTGCCGTATGGCGAAAGAATAGCGTTTATTCTGTTAATAAACAGTGGAAATACCATAACATCTCCGGCCAATCGTCGCAAACAAGGGTAGGGGGAAGCATCTTCTTTCTTATCTTCACTCTTTTGCAAAAAATGCACAATGTCGCATATAGTCTCCAAAGAGCGACGCAAGTCAAAAAGTTCCTGTTCATCCAAAAACATTCCTTCTATCCGTATGCGTTTCAACGAAAAGCGTACATCAAAAAAATATTGTGCAGGAAAATTTTCTTCTTCTCTAAGTATATGTACAAACTCAACGACCTGATCCAGTCGCTCTTCTACGATAGCAAAGTGGTAAGAGAACACCATATCTTCCACTTGTTCTTCACCAAGTGTACTGAGACATTTTTCTTTCAGTATTTGGCGTATTTGATCGAAACCTATTTTCTGTTCAAAGTTCTGCGGATATATCATGGCACAAAAATACAATTTATTCATGAAAAAATAGAATGCCTATTTGCAGATTAAAAAAAGTTTTGTATCTTTGCACCGCTTTACGAGAAAAAGCACTTTATTTTTGAGTTAGGAGAGGTGGCAGAGTGGTCGATTGCGGCGGTCTTGAAAACCGTTGTGCTGCAAGGCACCCGGGGTTCGAATCCCTGTCTCTCCGCTGGAAGTACTCTGAAACAAGAGTAAGAAAAACTCCAAAAAAATCAGTAAGTATCGTAGCTTCAATAAGTTACGATACTTTTGTTTTATATCCTTCCGTCTTTTCAGAGTAGGTACAGAGGTCGTATGAACGCCCAAAATACTCTCCTATGGCTACAATCTGGCTACATTTTTTTGAGCCGATTGAAAATTGTAGCCAAGAGTCCGTAGAGCGTTCGTTTAGAGTACTTGTATATTGCTGTTTTTCAAATAATTATATAGAACTTTGCAGCACGGTTACAGAAGATTGTTTTCCGCATTTTGGCTACAATTAGCCTCTTTCGTGGCTACAATTTTTCTTGGCTTGGCTACTGGAAAATCCAGTGTAAGATGCCCCCTAAAACCAAGCGATTCTATTCCCTTGTGCCAAAATAATCCTGCCCATTGATTCCAATATAAAAATGCCCCTGTCAGACTGAAGTGCACCCCAAAAGTTGGACATAAAACTTTTGGGGTGCACTTCACATTATAATTGTTTATAAGGGGCTTTACTGTAAGGCAGTATATAGTCACCGAGGAGAAAATGTGTCACGACATGCACTGCAAATACCAGTCGTACATCCGTTGCACCCCTTCCTCGATTTCTATTTTGTGGTGCCAACCCAGTGCATGCAGTTTTGACGGGTCTGTCAGCTTGCGCAGTGTGCCGTCGGGTTTGCTGCTGTCGAAGGCAAGCCGGCCTTGATAACCTACGGTAGCTACAATCAGCTCGGCCAATTGACGGATGCTGATTTCCTTGCCCGTACCGATGTTGATGTGGCAGTTGCGTATTTCCTTTTCACCCGCTTGGCAAGTATCTTTGAAGTCCACATGCTCCATGACGAAGACACTTGCGTCTGCCATCTCCTCACTCCAGAGAAATTCCCGGAGAGGTGTTCCCGTTCCCCAGAGTTTTACTTCTTCCCGGTCGATTCCGTATTTGGAAAGAATGTTCAATATCTCTTCCTTACTACTGTTTCCGTTAATGCCCTCCACCGGGCGGAGATTCATGTCGCGGCATACGGCATCCCAATCTTCGCGTTTCAGGCAGTGTGCCAGATGTATCTTGCGAATCATGGCGGGAAGCACGTGGCTGCGTTCCAAATCGAAGTTGTCGTTGGGGCCGTACAGATTGGTGGGCATCACGGCAATGTAGTTGGTTCCATATTGCAGGTTGAAGCTTTCGCACATCTTCAGTCCGGCAATTTTGGCTATGGCGTATGGCTCGTTGGTATATTCCAGAGGCGAGGTGAGGAGTTCGTCTTCTCTCATCGGTTGCCGGGCGTCGCGGGGGTAGATGCAGGTGCTGCCCAGAAAAAGGAGTTTCTTCACATGATGCCTGAAGCTCTCGCCTATGACGTTTTGCTGTATTTGCAGATTCTTGTAGATGAAGTCGGCGCGGTAGATGCTGTTGGCCATGATTCCGCCCACGAAAGCGGCGGCAAGGAAGACGTATTCAGGCTGTTCCTCGTCGAAGAAGCGGCGGACGGCTACCCCATCGAGCAGATCGAGTTCGGCGTGTGTTTTTCCCACGAGGTTGGTATAACCTTTTTGCAGGAGGTTATTCCAAATGGCAGAGCCCACTAATCCGCAATGGCCCGCCACGTATATTTTGGCATTTTTATTTATCATATTGTCTTGCTTCTATGCACTATTCTTCTTCCTTTGCTCTCAGGTGCAGTTTCTTCACGAACTTCATGTCGTGAGCCACCATGATGCGTACCAATTCCTCAAAACCTGTCTGTCGCGGGTTCCAGCCGAGCAACGTCTTGGCTTTGGTAGGGTCTCCCAGAAGTTGTTCCACTTCGGCGGGACGGAAGTATTTTGGGTCTACCTCCACGAGCACTTTGCCCGTTCGGGTGTCAATGCCTCTTTCCTTTACGCCTTCGCCTTCCCAGCGCAGCCCGATGCCGGCTTCGCGGAAAGCCAGCGTGGCAAATTCGCGCACCGTGTGCATCTCGCCGGTAGCGATGACAAAATCTTCGGGAACGTCGTGTTGCAGGATGAGCCACATACATTCCACGTAGTCGCGGGCATAGCCCCAATCGCGCCGGGCATCGAGATTGCCCAAATAGAGCTTGTCTTGATAGCCTTGGGCGATGCGTGCGGCGGCCAGTGTGATTTTTCTTGTCACGAACGTTTCGCCCCGGCGTTCGCTCTCATGGTTGAAGAGGATACCGTTCACGGCAAACATGCCATAACTCTCGCGGTAGTTCTTGGTTATCCAGAAGCCATATTGCTTGGCCACCCCGTAGGGGCTGCGCGGATAGAAGGGGGTTGTTTCTTTCTGAGGCACTTCCTGCACCTTACCGAAGAGTTCCGAAGTGGAGGCCTGATAGATGCGTGTTTTCTTCTCCATACCGAGAATACGTACGGCCTCGAGCATGCGCAGCGTGCCTACGGCATCGGTTTCGGCGGTATATTCGGGCACGTCGAAAGATACCTTGACGTGGCTCTGTGCGGCAAGGTTGTAGATTTCGTCGGGTTGCACTTGCTGTATGATGCGGATGAGCGAACTGCTGTCCGTCATGTCGCCGTAGTGAAGATTGATGGTGCGGTGTTGTTTCATGTCGCGCACCCATTCATCGAAGTAGAGGTGCTCGATGCGTCCGGTGTTGAAAGAAGAAGAGCGGCGCAGGATGCCATGTACTTCATAACCTTTTTGAAGTAGAAATTCGGCCAGAAACGAACCATCCTGACCCGTAATGCCGGAGATGAGAGCTTTTTTCATTGTATATTGCTTTTTATATATCTGTTTTTTCAGACTGCAATATTCGTTATTTTTAGGGAGATACGCAAATGCTCTTCCTACTATTTAAAGCCTGCTTCATTTTCATTCGGAATATCTTGAAGCTGCTTGGGACTTAGAAGCTGTTTTGATTTGTCTTTGTTCCAACCTCATATCTTCTCCGCATTGACTCCGCATAAACTCCGTATCTGCTCCGCACCAAATCCGTATCAAGTCCGTATCAACTCCGTATCTTCTCCGCATAAAGGTACCCTTATGCGGAGAAGATACGGAGTTGATACGGACTTGATACGGAGCAGGACGGTTCGGAAGGGCCTTTTGATTGTGAACAGATACGATTGGAATGTGGCATTTTGGCCTGCGATTTATGAGGTTAATGAATCGCAGGCCAAAATACGGATAATGAGCGAGGGCAGGAAAGAAAGTATCCCCTTGCTCCGATCTGCACGCCCGGGATGGGAGAGCAGACCGAAACAAGGGGACTATCGGAGAACAGTGTCTTTATGCAGGCACTGTTGTGAACGCTTGGGGGAGCGTTCGGTGTGTTAAGTTGAGTTGTTTCTGCTATTCTTTATATACCTCGCGTATGGGGTCGTCGTACTGCGCTTGCAGACGCCGCAACTCCTCCTTCAGATTGGCGGTGATGGCTTCCGTGCCCGGCCGGCCGTAGATGTTGTGCATCTCCGAGGGGTCTTCGCGCAGGTCGTACAGCTCCCAGCAATCGATGTCGTTGTAGAAGTGTATCAGCTTGTAGCGGTCGGTACGCACACCGTAATGACGGCGCACGGCATGTTCGGCCGGGTACTCGTAGTAGTGGTAGTAGAGTGCCTTGCGCCAGTCTGCCGGCTGCTCGCCGCGTAGCAAGGGCAGGAACGACACGCCGTGCATGTCTTTGGGGACGGGCACGCCCGCCAAGTCCAGGATGGTGGGGCCGTAGTCGATGTTCTGCACCATCTGCTCCACGTCGCCCTGCTTCCCGCCCGGCAAGCGGACGAGCAGCGGCGTGCGGAAGGACTCCTCGTACATGAACCGCTTGTCGAACCAACCATGCTCACCCATGTAGAAGCCTTGGTCGGAGGTGTAGACTATCATGGTGTTATCCAGCAGGTTGTGCTCTTTCAGATAGTCGAGCACGCGGCCCACGTTGCGGTCCACCGAATGGATGACGCGCAGGTAGTCGTGCATGTATTGCTGGTATTTCCACTCCGCCAATGCTTTACCCGTCAGTTTGGCTTCCTTGAACCGGCGGATGATAGGGTCGTAGTGCTTGTCCCACGCTGCCTTCTGGGCGGGGTTCATGGCGTTGTACATCCGGCGTCCGGCTTGTTCCAACCCCGTGTTGGTATGGATTTCGTTCTCCTTGTCGGCCATCTTCAGGTCGTACACCAAGTCCATGTCTTCGATGATGCTCATCTCCTGCTTCGATGCGGGGATGCGCCCTTCGTACTTGTCGTAGAAGTTGTCGGGCACGGGATAGACCACATCGTTGTAGAGGTCAAGGTCGCAAGTGTCGGGCATCCATGTGCGGTGGGGTGCCTTGTGGTGGATGAAGAGGCAGAAAGGCTTCTCCGGGTTTCGGATGCTGTCCATCCAGTTCAGGGCGAGGTCGGTCACGATGTTGGTGGCATAGCCTTCGCGCCGCAACTTCTTTCCGTTGCTGATGAATGTGGGATTGTAATAATCGCCTTGTCCGATCAGTATGTCCCAATGGTCGAAGCCCGTAGGTTCGGACACGAGGTGCCACTTGCCTATCATGGCCGTTTGGTAGCCGTGCTCGCGCAGCAGCTTGGGGAACGTCTGCTGACTGCCGTCGAAGGTAGTCGTATTGTCGGTGAACCCGTTGGCGTGGCTGTGCTTGCCTGTCAGCATGCAGGCGCGGCTCGGCCCGCTGAGCGAATTGGCCACGAAGCTGTTGGTGAAGCGTACGCCGTCGTGTGCGATGCGGTCGATGTTAGGGGTCTCGATGTAGCGGCGGTCGTATGCGCTGATGGTTTGAAACGAATGGTCATCGCACATGATATAGACGATGTTCATCGGTTTCTTCACCTCGGCCGTCTTCTTGGGCGTGCCGCATGCGGCGAGGGACGACAATGCCGCCGTCCCTGCCAGGGAGTAGATGAGGGGGGATGTGTAGTTCTTCATATTTCAATCTTTATCAATTGTTCTTCATTGTTTCATGCTCCAATGGCTTACCATCCCGGATTCTGTTTCCATTGGTTGCCCGTCATCTCGAACATATCCTTATGAATGGGCAGCAGATAGTCGCGGCCGGTATTGAATTTCCATCCGCCTGCATATCCGGCCGGATTGGTAGGGATGATGTAGCGCAGGGCGTCGCCGGGCTTTCCTGTCAGGAAAAGGTTGTTCTTCGAGGGTTGGTCGTGCACCAACTTGCCCTTGTATTGCGGATGGTTCTCCAAATTGCTGCCCGTGTAGAGGGCGCCTTTGGGCCACTTACCCACAATCAACTCGTCGGCGGCTGCCCAACGCAGAATGTCTTCCAGCCGAGAGCCTTCGCAGGCTTTCTCGATGCGGCGCTCGCGGCGTACGGCTTGGACGTATTTGTCGAGCTTGCGGAAAGGATAGTCCGCCTCTTGGTTGTATTCGCGGTCGAAGTCGACGGCAGGCATGCCCACACGGTTGCGCAGCGGTTGCAGCGCGTCGACGATTTGCTGTGCATTGCCTGCCCCGTCCAGTTCGGCAAGGGCTTCGGCGTAGTTCAGCAGAATGTCGGCATAGCGGAACTGAATGCCGGGGGTGGCACCCTTGAATTCAGCGTCGAGGCTGCCGGTATAGTCTATCTGCACGTGCTTCAACAAAGAGTAGCCCGTCATGTTCTGGTTGTAGGACGAAGAACCGATGAGTGGCGGAACCACGTAGTAAGGAGCTTTGTCGTCCGGGCGCAACTGCTGCCCCGGGGCGCATACAGTCTGTATCAGACGCGGGTCGCGCAGGGTGGGTTGCAGCTCGTTGCCGAACACTCTCTTGGCCTCGATGCGCGCACTGCCGATGAAAGGCTTCCCGTCGCGCGTCAGGTAATCGTCCACCAAGGATGCGGTGACGCCCATTCCGCCTCCGCCTTGGTTCAGATAGCGGTTCACGTTGTTGCCTATCTTGTCACCGTCATACATCTTGAACCAAAGCACTTCGGAGTTGGAAGAAAGGTCTGTGGTCTGGAACATCCGGCGGTAGTCATCCAGCGGATTGCCGGTGGTGTATATGCGCCATACGTTGCGACTCATCACTTCCTTGGCGGCGGCAGCGGCCTGCGTGAAGTAGTTGCGTATCTTCTCGTCGGTCACGGTGGGGTCGTAGAACTTGTCGTTCTTTGCTTTGTGGTATTTCTCCCACGTGCCTTCGAACAGTGCCACTTCGCTCTTCAGGGCACGTGCCACATCCTTATGTACACGCATGGAGGCGCTGTTGTTTCGCTCGTTCAGCAGCGAGACGGCTTTGTCCAAGTCTTCCAGTATGTGGTCGGCTATCACGGTGCGGTTGTCGCGGGGCAGCAACATCTCCTCACGGTTGGGGTCGAGCGGTTTGCCGAGCCAAGTCAACTGCCCGTAGTTGACAAACAGACGGTAGTAGTACCATGCGCGGAAGTAGTAAGCTTCGCCCACACATTGGTTGTAGGTTGCCGTTCCCTTCTCGGAAGTGTTGTCCAAGTTATTGAGCAGGAAGTTCAGGTTGCGGATTTGGGTATATGCCCCCAACTTCGAGGCGTTGTTCAAAGAGAGCTCTCCGGCGAGGCGTGAGTTGACGGCGCTGGAAGCCATGTTGTCGCTGTGCGTGTCGTCACCGGCAATGCCGCCTCCGCCTCCGGCCGAGAAGCCCTGTGCGCGCAGGCCGCTTTCGTAGAATTGATCCAAGTAATTTCTTATCTCGCCCGTACTCGAGAAAGGAGTGGCTGTAGAGAGTACGCCTTCAGGCATCTTGTTCAGGTCGTAGCAGCCGGACAGGCCGATGATCAGTGCCAAGCCCGGCAATATATTTTTTTTCTTCATGGTCGTATGGAATTATAAGTTAACAACTAAGCCGAAGGACACTACCTTGTTCATCGGGTAGTTCTTTCCTCCCTCGCCGGTATAATTATTGCTCGTAAAGACGGCTTCGGGGTCGAACATGTCCATCAGGGGGGTAAACGTCAGCAGGTTCTCTCCTGAGAAAAACACCTGCACCTTCTGCATGCCGATGCGCTGTGTCCATGCCCGGGGAAGGTCGTAGCTCACCGTAAGGTTCTTCAGGCGGCAGTATGCGGCGCTTTGTATGTAGCGGTCGCTCACGGTCTTGGTCTTTGCCTGGAAAGGGCCGACGCCTCCACCCGAGTGTATGTAGGGTTTGGGGTAATAAGCATTCTTGTTGTCCTCCCGCCAATAGTCCAAGTGCTCTTTGAAGACGGTGACTTGTGCGTACGGGCCGCTACCCCAGAAGTAAACCGCACCGCCGGCGTGGTAGTCGCGCTTCCCGACACCTTGGAACATCGCACTCAGCGTCAGTCCTTTGTAACTGATGGAGCCGTTCAGCGTGTACTGGTAGCGTGGGGTGGTGTTACCGATGACGGTCATGTCGCCCATGCCTCCTTTCAGGCTGTTCTTGCCGTTGTCGATGACGTTGTCGCCGTTCAGGTCTCTGTATTTCACATCGCCCGGCGTCCACGGTTTGCCGCTGATGAATTTCAGGTTGTACTTCTTATTGTACTCATCCGCTTCTTCTTGTGTCTGTATCAGTCCGTCGGCACGATAGCCCCAGATTTCGCCCACTTTGCGACCTTTGTACCATGTGCTGGCGGGTTTGTTTCCGTCCGGGTTGACGTAGTCCGTCACCACGGCGGTGGCGTCGGACAGCATACCTCCGATGCTGTAGTCTATGTCTTTGCCTATTTTGCCGCGATAGTTCAGGGTCAGCTCCCATCCCCGGTTGCGCATGCGGGCGTTGTTGGTCTTGGGCGCTTCTGCTCCGAAGAAGTCGGGAAAATCTTCCACCGGCCCCAGCATGTCTTTCGTGTCACGTTGGAAGAGGTCGAACGAACCGGTCAGTGCGTTGCCGAAGAAGCCAAAGTCCAGACCGATGTTCTTGCTCTCGACCTTCTCCCACGTAGTGGCGGGGTTCACCACTAAAGGCGCTTTGGTGTAGATGTGCCGCCCGTCTTGGAAGATGTAGCCTCCCAGTCTGCCGTTCAGTTCCATCGTGGCTGCGAAAGTGTAGAGGGCAGCTCCCGCCTGATTGCCCAGCAAGCCGTAGGAGGCGCGCAACTTCAGGTTGCTCACTGTCTTGCTCAACGGTTCCATGAAGCGCTCACGGCTGATGTTCCATCCTAATGAAGCGGAAGGGAAAAATCCCCAGCGGTGGTCGGAAGCAAAACGGGACGAACCGTCGTAGCGTCCGTTTACTTCAACCAGATAGCGTCCGTCGTAATCGTAGTTGATGCGGCCGAAAAATCCTCGGGTGGCCCACCCGTTGCGGGTATCCACCACTACTTTATCGCCCGTGCCCATGCCCACGTTTGGGGTGGCTGTGGAGTAAAGTCCGGTGATGGCGTTCTTCATGTAGCTGTAGCTGTTGTCCTCTTCCTGATACCCGCCCATGAGCGTGAAGTTATGTCTGTCCGCCAATGTGAAGAGGTAGTTGGTGTAGAGGTTGACGGTCTGATAGCGCGTGCGTGCGTAACTGCGGGTGAACTTGCCGTCCGGCGACACGCCCAGCTCGCTGCGCTCGCCTTTTGACGTACTTACACCATCGGCGGCATAGATGAGCGGACTTACGTTGAGGGCTTCGTACTCCATGTTCATCAGTTTATACGTATAGTCGAAGAAGACGAACCAGTTCTTCAGTGGCTGTACTTCCAAGCCGGTAGTTAGGCTGAGGCGGTCTCGGGCGGTAGTGGTGTACGTGCCGCTTTGCAGATAAGGAATCATACTCAATTCCGTGAAATGACCGTTGGGGTCGATGACCGATACCGTGGGGCGGAAGCGTGCCAGCGAGTGATAGAAGCCCTCGCTGATGCCGCCATCGCCGAACGGGGTGTCCGTATCGGAGTGCATGAACTTTGTGTTCACCTTTAGTTTCAGCCAGTCGGTCAGTTGTGAGTTGACATTGGCGGCAAAGTTGTAGCGCTTGAAGTCCATCTTGGCATAGCGCAGGATACCGTCTTCCGAGTAGTAGCCGCCCGAAACGTAGTATTGTGCTTTCTTTCCGCCACCGCTCAGACTGATGTTGTGATTTTGCTTGAAAGCCCAGTCTTTGTAGTGCAGGTCGAAGTAATCCACATTGCCCACACCCGATTCGGAGTTTTCGAAGGCAGGGTTCATATTGGAGTTGGCAGGCAGCTCGGCCCAAGGGTTCACACTGGCAGGATTTTGGATGTACTGTTGCAACAGGTTCATCTTCTCCTCGCTATAGAGGCGTGGCGAACCGGCATTGGTACAGCCGTCGTTCCAGTACTTGGCAAAGGAGTAAGAGTCTACCATGTCCGGGAGTACCGTAGGCGCACTCCATCCCACAGTTCCCTGATAGTTGATGCGTGCCTTTCCGTCCTCGCCTCGTTTGGTGGTCACTAAAATGACGCCGTAAGCCGCCCGCGCTCCGTAGATGGCGGATGCCGCAGCGTCTTTCAGCACCGAGATGTTTTCAATGTCGTTCGGGTTCACGTCGGAAAGGTTCATCTCCACCCCATCCACTAATACGTAAGGATGAGCGGTGTTGTCGAGGTTTCCTTGCCCGCGCAGGGTCAATGTGCCCGAAGATCCCGGACGACCGGCTCCTGAATTGTTCACTAACAGGCCGGGCACCAATCCTTGCAAGCTCTGTGTGGCGTCGGCTACCGGGCGGCGTTCCAACGCATCGCCTTTCACGGCCGAAACAGAACCTGTAAGATTTACTTTCTTCTGTACACCGTAACCCACTACGACGACTTCGTCCAGCATTTCAGTATCTTCGCTCAAGGCGATGGTGAAGCTTGTTTTTCCGTTCACCGCTATTCGTTGTGTGGTATAACCGATGTACGACACCACGATGGTTCCTTGCGAAGGAACGTCTGCCAACGTAAATTCGCCGTCCAAACCGGTAATGGTGCCGTTGGTTGTTCCTTCCACCAATACACTTGCGCCTATGACGGGCTCTTGCGTGTTTCTGTCCGTCACTTTGCCTGTCACGGAGAGCGATTGCGCCATCGCTGCTACCGGTGGCAGCAACAGCATCGCTGCTACTATCCATCCGAACAGGCATGAATTTGTTCTTCTTCTTTTTTGCATACCTTAGATTATTAAAAAGTTAACTGTGAGTAAATACTTGCGACAAAAGTAGCGGAACGGACGCACAAAAGAAGTCGTAAATCGTCTGCATGAAGTCTGTAAATGTCTAAAAAGCCGATCAGGAGATTCTCCTGGTCGGCTTTTGATAGAAAAGAGTAAGTAGTATGGATGAGCCTCTCCGCTATAACCATTGGGGAGCGCCCACCTTATTTATCTTGACATTTTCATTGGTTACGGTGAAATCGCCATTGCTTTCGTCTCTGAATTTAGGGTCGAGGGTCTTGCCTCCATCCTTTGCCACTACTTGGGCAATGCCGTCCACTGTTACCTCTATCGTGCCTGCATTGGCTGCACGGAAATAGTTGTTGTTGCCGAATGTGGGGGCGGAGTTGGTTTGCGATTGCTTGGAGAAGTATCCCGCCGTATTGGTTACTATATTATTCATGAATTTGATGCTATGTTTGAAAGTGGTTTTTACACCATTCTCTTCTTTTTGCTCTGTGGCAAACCTGACGTACATGATGCGTTTGCTTGGATTGTTCGATATACCGACCAAGGTGTTGTTGCTGACGTTGATCTGGCTCATCACATCAGGGAACGTCTTGGTGGCATTGTCATAACGCACAAAATCGCGGTCGGCGCAACTGTTGTAAACGGTGTTGTTGATGAAATCCAGAGCTTTGTAGGCTCCCTTGCGGCTATCCATGAAGTCGGCTCCGTTACATTTTACGTCGTGTATCATGCAGTTGTCGAAAGTGATTGATTCCACCAAAGAAGCGGTGTTGATGTAGAACAGGCCTTTATCGAAGTTCCTTATTTCGCAGTTTTCCACATGCAGGGCAGAGTACGTCGCCTCTTTCTTGTAGTCGAACGCATGGTTTTTGGTGTAGTCTCCATCCAGAATGACATTTCTCATCTCTACGCTGCCTCCATTCAATTTGAAGTTACTGCCTTTTATCACGGGGCGGTTGTTCATTCTTTCTCCCACGATACGTACGTCTTTGTCAATGTTTATGTCGGTCAGTTCATACGTTCCTGCACGAACAAGAATCAGGTTGAGGTTCTGCGTTGCTTCGTCGATGGCTTCTTGCAGCGACTTTCCGCCTTCCGATACCAAAATGGCGGTAGCCGGGTCGATTAAAGTCGTGAAAGAGTGTTCACCGCAATTCTTGTCTCCGTTGACTAAGCGGGCTGTGTATTTGGTGTTGCCTTGTAGTTTGCCGACGGTGGCAGTGCAAGTCTTTAGTTCTTCTGCCGTGAAAGTGTGTCGGATATCTCCGGGGTTAAGCACCATGCCGGTTACTTGTTTGTTCGCTTTCCACGTAAACGTGGCGCTTGAATAAGTCAGGTCGTCTTCTGTCACTTTGCTTAGCAATTGTTCCGGGTCGGTCTTGAAATACACCCCGTTCCATTTGGACTCCGGTCTGCCTTCGCCATGCGCTTTGAATCTGGCAGAATATCGGGTGTCGCCCATCAATTCTTTCACGTCATAAGGGATATTGGAATTTGTCAGACCGGTATAGGTGCGTATCGGTGTGCCGGCAAAAGTCAGACTGTCATCTTGAAAGATTTCGATGTCATAACTTGTCGCCCCTTCTATCGGAGTCCAGCTTAGACGGACATTGATGTTATTGTTTACTTTTGCCTCCAGTCCGAAGGGAGCAAAGAAGCGTGCGTATTCAACGGCGGTCAGCTCGTTGTCTTGTTTGCTGCAAGCGGTGGTCAGGGCAACCAAAGCCAACCCTGCCCCAATGATATATTTTGAAAACTTCTTCATAATCTTCTGTTGTATGTATCTTTCATTCATTAGTTATTAGAAAGCATGCCGTTGCTGCTGTCGATAAATGTTTGCCAGATGGGCCAGAACTGATTTTCATCGGGGTTTTTCTGATAAAGACAATCGATAAGTGCGTCGGTCAGTTTCTCGGTATTAATCCATGTGACACTTTCATAACCTTCGGGGGCACTGCCCACTTCCCCGTGGTTCAGGCCATAAAAGAGCAGTGTTTCGTTATCCTTGTCTGTTTTGTAGTACAGCTTTTCGGGCAGGTCGGCATAGGCGCCTTCGCGGCGAGCCAATTGCTTCATCTTCTTTTTTGCTTCGTCCATCTTTACTTTCAGCAGATTCCAACGGATAAGGTCTGCTTTTCTGAGAGATTCTCCGGCAAACTCAAAGCCGCGTTGTTCTACTATGGCGTTGAAGAAAGCGTCTTTGTTTGCAGTGGCTTTTGTCATGTATGCCGAAACTTTGGCTACGGGCAATGCACGGCTCAATATCGGGCGCAAATAAGGTGCGGCAGCAGTAGGTGATTCCAGTTCGTTGATAGCTTCTGCGGCCATCAGATACACATCGGCCAGACGCATGTACTGCCAGTTGATGCCATCGTCGTTGGTAGAAGTAACAATACGGTTCATCCACTCATAACGAAGTTTACCGAAGCACCAGCTTTTCAGGCTGCGCACTTCCTGTCTGGATTTTCCGTTGACCAAACCGGACGACCACTCATAAGGAACACAAGTGATGTCACGACGCACATCCTCTACATCATAGTCATAGAAAAGATAGGGCAGGGGACCGTTTATGCCACCCTGTGCCTGCTCGGTATATTGGTCTTTAGCTTTGTGTTTCACGCCCAAGGTATAGAGTACGCGACCTCGACCGGCAGCAAAAGGAACTTCCCAAAGAGATTCGCCACCGGCAGTGGTATTGTCCTGACACAGTTTCTTGAAGTTATCAATGAAACTACCCAAAACGCTTCCGCTATTATTAATGACATCCAGGCATTCCTCTTTGGCAATGGTATGCATTTTATCAACTGTCAGTTCCGGATGATTGCTGCGGCGTATGCCGTCTGCACGTTGACTATATCCTGCGGCATAGAGGGCAATACGTGCACGGAGGCCTTTGACGAAAGCCTTGTTGATTCGTTCCGTACTTTTGGTAACAGTAGATGCATTAGGCCAAGGAACCATGTCCGAAGCCTCTTTCAAGTCGTTGAGCAGATGTATATAAATGGAATCTCTGTCAGTCTTGGGCAGGTAAACCGTTTCCGAAGAGTTAGGCTCGAAGCGGGCGGGAACATCTCCCCAGCCTTTTACCAAGTCAAGGTAGAGCACGGCTCTCAAAGTGAGGGCTTCACCCAGCAACTGGCGGAAATCCGGATTCGTAAGGTCGGCATAGGCACGCAAGCCGCGTATGCATAGGTTGGCACGTTCAATACCTTCATAGAATTTTGCCCAAGCATTGTTGTCGGTATTCATTTGCGAGTTGGTGGGACGCGTGGCGTAGGTGCACAACTCGTATTTTCCGTCGTCGGCAATCTTGGCGGGATCTATGTTGTTTATCCATTCAAGGTCGGTGTTTATACCATAATAAGGGAGGAAACGACCGCGATAGGAGTTAGTCTCTCCAAAGGATTGATGAATACCCATTACAGCCCCTTCGGCCAAGTCTTTTACTGCAAACAGGTTGGGTTCTTCCATCGCAGAAACAGAGGGAGATTCCAAGTCGCAAGAGGTCGTTGCGCCTGCCAGCGACAGCATTAAAACAGATGTGTATAGTATCTTTTTCATTTCTTTGATTGTTTTGCTTGGTTAGAAGTTCAAGTTAAGACCTACCACGAACTGACGGCTCTTGGGATAGGCGGAATAGTCAACACCCGGAGTCAGGTTGGTTCTGCGGACTGTGGATACTTCCGGATCATATCCGGAATAGTTCGTAAGGCAGAATACATTGTAAGCCGTCACATAGAGACGTAAATTCTGTATGTGCGCTTTAGAGAGCAAAGCTTTGGGTAATGTATAGCCTAAAGTTAATGTGTTCAGACGCAGGAAAGAAGCGTCTTCTACGGCCCAGTCGCTGAAAATCATTTTCTCGCTATTGGCATAAGGAGACCACATGGTGGTGTTGGCATTCATTGCTGTTAATCGGGCAGGATCGTTGCAAATGGTTCCGTCCGCATTCAGGTTGTTCCAGCGTTTGCCGGCGGCCATTTCGCCAATCATGTTACGGTATTGGTATTTTCCGGGATTGGTGAACTCTATTTTATTGGCATTGTAGACGTCGTTGCCATAACTCCAGTTGAAGTTTGCACTCAGGTCGAAGCCATAGGCGCGGGCATTGATGCTGAAACCGCCGGTATGTACCGGATTGGCATCACCAATGATTTCGCGGTCGGCCAATGTCACTTTGTTATCCGCACTGCCGTCAATGTTGGCAAGCTTCATGGTGCCCGGACGCAACTTACCGAGAACGGCAGTTCCATCTACCACACCTTCTTTCAGCTTCCAAGACTTGGATGCTTCGTCATAACCGATGAAATCGCTTACCTCGTAACGGCCTGCGGAACGATAGCCGTACATCCTGCCGACAGAGCTTCCCTTGGCTATCCAGAAGTCGTAACCGATTTCGGAAGAGGCCCAATAGGTCTCTTCACCGAAGTCGTTCATGATGCCCAGGTCTTTGATTTCATTCTTGTTGAATCCGATGTTCGCACTGAAGCTCAAACCATAGTTTTTTTTGTCAAGGATAGTCCAGTTGATGCTGGCTTCAATACCTTTGTTTTGTGTTTTACCCATGTTGCGATACTGATAGTCGTAACCGGTTCCTGCAACCGGGAACTGAATGAGCAAATCTTTGGTCGTGTTCAAGTATGCTTCGACAGTACCGCTCAGTTTGCCGCCTAATACGGTGAAGTCCATACCCGCATTGCGAGTAATGGTAGTTTCCCATTTCAAATCCGCGTTCGGCATTATCTTGGAAGCCGACCAATAGCTGTCAAACCCATTGATCCAGCTGGTTGCTGAAGACTTGTAGTTTAAGTTCATTTGACCGGAAGGAATATTATTATTGCCGGCAGTTCCGTAGCTTACGCGCAACTTCAAGTCGTCCAGCCAGCCTTGGGTGTTTTTCATAAAAGGTTCTGAAGATACGCGCCATGCAAAGGCGGCAGACGGGAAGTATCCCCATTGATTGCCGGATGAGAATTTGGAGGAGCCATCGGCACGGAATGTAGCACTCAACAAATATTTGCTTTCAAAGTCATAGTTGACACGACCGAAATAGGACAAGAGCTTTTCGTCCGGATTGAGGTAGTTGTCGATAGTAAAAGGCTTGCCTTGCGAGGAGTATTTCCATGCATCGGATGCTGTGAACGATTCGGGGAATCCATGAACCACATTGGTCTGAACGGTTGATTTACTGATGATCCATTCGTGTCCGGCCATGGCGTTCAAGTGGTGGCTGTCACCTCTGAACAACCTGGAGAAATCGTAGCTGACGGTATTCGTGCTACGGAACTTGTGACGATTGGTCTCGGCGAATTGAGCTGCCGGCTTCTTCTGATTGTCTTTGGAGGGAACATTCTTTATATAATAGGTGGTCAATCCCCAGAAACGTTGGTCGTTGTTGCGATAGTCGTCGTAGCCAACTTCGGCTTTGACCTTGAAGTTCTTGAAGATTTCCCATCCGAAACCGCCAGCGATGTTCAAACCTTTGCGTTCTTGCATCCTATCGTTGTCAGAGATGGATGTCAATGGATGATAGAGGTTTCCTAAATCGTCGTCGGCACTGCCTGAAGAAGAATCCAAATTGGCAAGGGGTATCGGGGTATAAATGACGGAGTATTTCAGACGTTTGTCCGAGTCATAAGGAGAGCTTACATCGTTTGCACCACCGCCGTTGATGTCTGTTTCGGAATAACGTGCCTGAAAATCCAGCGTCACGTTCTTGGCGGGCTTGGTGTTCAGCTTTAGGCTGAAATTGTCACGCTTGTATGAGGAACCTTCCATGATGGCTTTGTCATTCATGTGGTTGTAGCTGAAAGCGTATTTGATTTTGTCGCTACCTCCATTGATGTTCAGGCTGTGGTTGAAGGTATGGCCGGTACGCCCGAAAGTCAGATTCTGCCAGTCGTTGGTCGCAATGTTGTCATACAAGTCCAAGTCTGTGTACGAACCGAAGAATTTCTCATAGCCCGTCACATAACTGCTGCCTTTCAGCTGAGCCAGCTCGTATTGCCACTTTGCATAATCGGCAGCGCTGAGCACATCCAATGTTTTGGCAATCTTTTTCCATGAATAATAAGCGTTGTAGTTTACGGACACTTTGCCTTCCTTTCCGGATTTTGTAGTAACCAAGATAACACCGTTTGCGCCACGTGATCCGTAGATTGCCGTCGAAGAGGCATCTTTCAATACGGTCATATCTTCGATGTCCGAAGCCGGAATGTCGGAAATTGATTCTACGGGGAACCCGTCAACGATAAACAACGGTTCGTTGCTTTGAGAGATGGAACCTCCGCCGCGTACGCGGATTTTCATTTCTGCATCGGGCGAACCTTCGGTTGTGGTAATCTGCACACCCGCCATCTTACCGGTCAGCGCTTCTGTTGCCGTAGCTACCGGCACAGCTGCCAAAACCTCGGAGTTAACGGTGGCCACGGAACCGGTCAGGTCTTTACGTTTCACCGCACCGTAGCCGATGACCACCACCTCTTCCAGGGCCTGCGCATCGTCTGCCAAAACCACATCGATAACTTTCTGTCCTTTAACGGCAACTTCTTGTGTAGTCATTCCCACATAAGAAAATACCAGTGTGGCATTGGCGGGGACAGACAGTGTAAAGTTTCCGTCAACATCCGTAATGGTTCCATTGCTGTTATTTCCTTTTTGGACTACGGAGGCGCCTATTACTGTTTCTCCGATTTTGTCTTTCACAGTACCTTTTACGGTCACATTTTGCGCTGATACGTTGAGCGATATCATGGCTACCAACGTGAATAGTAGCGCATTGCACATGTTTTTCATCTTGTTAGACATCCTTTGCATGTTTAATAATTTAAAATGTTTTCATCTTTCATCGTGTGTTCGCACACACTGTTAAATTGTTGATGCAAATGTATAGAGATGTATATCCCCGGATGTGGAAAATTTGTTTTTAGGCTTGTATTTTTTGTTGTCTATATGGATATGTCAATGGTATGTCAGACAAAGCTTTATATTTATAGCAGGCGCATTGTTGTATTCGTAAATGCAGCTTTTCGGTTAGCAAGACATTGCCAGAGTAAAGATTTTGTCGGCTTCGTCGACGATATGTTCAGGGTGGAAAGATTCCAACTCCATGCGTGGACGAAATCCCCATGTCACTCCGCATGCGGTTACTCCCGCATTGGCGGCCGTCTGCATATCCACTCCCGAATCTCCCACATAGAGCACGTCCTCCTTATCCGTACGGGTTATTGCGAGGATATCATGCACGATGTGCGGGTCAGGCTTTACGGCAATGCCTTCGCGCTGTCCGAATACGGCTGCAAAACGAATCTCGGGGAAGTAATGGGCAATCAGCTTCTCAGTGGCGGCCTGATATTTGTTGGACGCTACGGCCGGCTGCATCCCTGCCTCTTGTATTTGTTGCAACAGTTCGGGTATGCCGGGATAGGGGCGGCTCTTGTCGGCATTATGCACGTCGTAGTAGGGGATGAATTCTTTGCGCACACGCAGCACGTTTTCTTCGCTCTTTTCACCTTCCGGCAAGGCACGTTCAAACAGTTTGTTTATGCCGTTGCCCACCATGAAGTTATAAGCAGCTTCCGGATGTATTGGGTATCCAAGTCTCTGCAGGGCATGGTTTGTACTTTGTGCCAGGTCGGCGATGGTGTTCAGCAGCGTGCCGTCCAAATCGAATATAATCAGCTTTTTCATTGTTTCTCGTTTTTCCGCGGCAAAGATAGTATTTTTAAGGAAATGAAAAAGTAATTCCGGGCAAGGCTGATGAGGAAAAGAAAGCGTAGAAGAGATTTTCTTCTTACTTCTGGGCTTCCAGCGTATAGCCTTGCTGTTGCAGCAGGTTCAATACGCCGTTGTCGCCGGGCAGGTGTCCGGCGCCTACCACGAAGAGCGTGGGAGCCTCGCTCATGAGGGCGGGCATCTTTTCGGCCCATGCTTTGTTGCGGTTGTCAATCAACGCTTCCATTTCTCCGGGCAGAGGGTCGCACGAGTCGCCGCGACGTTCGGCCAGCAGTTGCAACATCGCATTCAAATCCTGCTTCCGATAGGCTTCAATCACGCGTTTGACTTGTCCTACGGTTCTGTCGATGTCACTCGCCGTACAATACAGAATCTCCGCCTGACGTTTCAGCGTCTGGCTGTTGAAGAGGATATCCACTTGCGATTGGGGTGCTTCCAGTCCGCCCACTTTCTTGCCCTGTTGCTGTGCCTGTTGCTGAAAGTAGGCGTCGAGCTGTTCCTGCGGATTGAAGCCCGGCGTATGTTTCATGTAGAGTATCACGGCGAGTTGCGTGTTGATGGCGGCCGGTTTCAGTTGTGCCAGCATGGCGATGTCCACCATCATGTTCTCTTTGACCACTTTGCCCAATTCTTCGTATTGTTCGGGTGTGAAGAGGCTTTGCAGTGTGCTGTCTTGGGGCATCATCATCTGCTGTTGCATGCTTTGCACAAAAGCCGGCGACATCATTTCGCTCATGACCACCTCACCATAAACCTGCGAGGTTTCGTTCACGGCTTGCGGCAGGGCGGCAATGCTGTCCTTGATGCCGAGGGGCGAGAGGTGGTAGGTGCCGAAGATGTACGACGGTTTTTCCAATCCCTTGCCGGATACTTTCCACAAGAGTTGCGCATGGGCGCTCTGCACAAGGCAGATAAGCAGGAGGAGGCTGATAATTTTCTTCATGATTCTTTGGCTTTGGAGTTTTACTATATGATTTGGATTGTTTATTCCATTGGCTGCGTTTCTTGCATCGATGTCTGTTCGGATGTGTCCGAGGTTTCCTCGGCAATCTCTTCCTCTACACTGATGTTGAAGTAGGCTTCCAATTCCTTCTCGGCAGAGTTGTGCTCGTTCTTGATGTCGCGGATGATGACGCCGTTCTCCAGCAGGGCGATGCGCGGACACACGTCCACCGTATGGTTCAGGTTGTGGCTGGAGATGATGACGGTGGCACCGTGTTCTTCGTTGTACTTCTTCAGCAGGTGCTTGATGATGGATTGCGAACTGGGGTCGAGAAAGTTGAACGGCTCGTCCAAAATCAGCAGTTGCGGGTGGTGAAGCATGGCCGAGATGATGCCTACCTTCTGCTTGTTTCCCATGGAGAAGTTGCGGATGAACTTTTTCTGTCCCAGCACCTCGCCGTTCATGAAACGACCGAAGGGGAGTAAGCGTCTGTCCACCTCTTGTTTATTCAGTCCGTACATCTTGCCGATGAAGTAGAAATACTCTTCGGGCGTCAGGTAGTCTATCAGGAAACCGTCGTCGATGAAGGCGCCCGTGTCTCTTTTCCATTCCTCGCTCCGGCTGGTGTCCGTGCCGTCTATGGTGACGTTTCCTCTGTCGGCTTTCAGCAGGTCGAGGATGAGGCGGAAGAGGGTGGTTTTTCCGGCACCGTTGTTGCCCACCAGTCCCAGCATGTCGCCGCGGTGTATGGTGTAGCTCTCTATGTCGACGGCAACCTTGCTGCCGAAGTGTTTCTGAAGGTCTGTAATCTGTATCATTTGGTCTGTTTGCTTTTAGAGTTCTTGTATGCTTGATTTACTATTTCTGTCTGCTGTCTCTGAATCCTTCCATATTCCGGTAGCGGCGTTTCATGAAGCGGCGGTAGACGTTTTGCAGCCAAAGGCGTGAAGTGGCGATGAATGCGATGCCGATGACAATGAAGATAACCGCCACGGTGCCGTCGTCGAACAGCGCTTGAAGCGTGTACAGCAGAATCAGAGGCAGTCCGAAAGCCGCAAGAGAGATGAGGTTTTGCATCCCCGTCCCCATGTTGCGTTGGGTCATCGTGTTATTCAGGTTCACCGTCTTGTTGTTGTATACGGCCATCTGGAACATGCAGAAGTAGACAAACCCCGGAATGAAGAAGAACCACGAAAGGCAGGTCAGCAGTGTCACCTTGTCCATCACGATGGCAGGTATCATCAGCACGAACGGTACAATCTGCCCGCAGGTATAGAGGATATATTTGGCCTGCAGCAGCGCGTAAATGCTCTCTTTGCGGCTCATCAATCCGTCTATGTAGTTGCCTTCATATCCCATGATGGTGCTCAGGAAGAGGATGCCGAAAAGAACGAAGTTGTACATCACGAGGAAACTTTTCGTGCCCCCCTGATAGGCGTCGGTAAAGGCGATAAGCGCGCTGAACATGATGACCACGCCTCCGGCGGAATAGAGGGCGCGCTTGCACATCTTGTTGCGCAGCAGCAGTTTCAGCTCCAGCTTCATGTATTCGCCCACTTGCCCGTAGCGTTCAAGGAAGCGGTATTCCGATACGTGTTTCACTTGCACGGTGGTGTCTTCCACTTTGTTGATTTCGTTGTACATCACGCCGCTTATCACGTAGCTGTTTATCAGGTAGAAGCATGCCACGGCGACCAATGTACCCGCAAAGGTGAGCGGATTGCCTTGAATGAACCCTTCGCCCACGTCGGTGGAGAAGCTGAACACCGGACTGTTGTCCGGAATGAACATGGCGGCGGCCATGAGCCCGTAAACACCTATCGGAAGCAACAGCCACCAGAAGCGTTGACTCATCAGCGTGCGGCACAGCAGGTACCAGTAGTTGTTGACAAGCATCAGCAGCCAGATGCCCGCTAAATAAGTGATGACGCCCGTAACCCCATAGAAACGGGTGACGGTGATGACGGCAAACGGAACGAAGAAAAAGAACCAGAAGAGATTGTACAAATCCAGCCCCGAACGAAGCAGCAGACAGTCGATGAGCCGACGGCGCTTGACGGGCAGCAGGATGTAGGGCTTTACTTCTTGGCTGGGTGTCTTCTGGAAAGGCATACGGGTGACAAAGTCGAGTGCAAGGATGAATATCAGGCCGGAGTTCAGGATGTGGTAAGGCTCCGTGGCTCCGCCTTGCATGGCAAAGGCAAGCGTCGTGCCGAAGAAGATGAGATAGCCTGCCCAGAAAGCGGCCATCAGATAAATCCAGAACTTGGCGAAACGGCTCTTCTCGTACATCGGGTTGCGCTTGTCGGCCAGTCTTCCGTGTTTTCGCAATACTAAAAAGAGGTTCATTGTGGTAGATGGGTTGATTAAGAATGAACAAGGCTGCGCTACTTCGTAGCGGAACAACGCAGCCTTGTGGTGTGGTTGGTTTACGGCTCTTTTACCGGCGGCTATTTGGCTTCGGGCACGGTCATGATGACCGTGATTTTGTTGCCTTGCTTCAGGATGTCGGCGGCAAACTGCCGGATGTCTTGGGCGGTAACGGCGTTTATTGTCGCCTCATAATCCTTGGTGTTGTCTATGCCGGTGCTGAAGTATTCGTCCAGATTGCCCAGCCAGTAGCTGTTTTCTTTCTGGTGATCTTTATACTTCTTCAGCATGTATTCCTTAATCTTTTGCAGATGCTCGGCGGTAGGACCTTCTTCAGCCATCTTCTTCATTTGCTCGTCGATGATGCCGTTGAGGTGGTCTTTCTTGGACGGGTCGGTCTGGTAAACGATTTGCAGAATCATTTCCTCTTTCGGCGCTTTGGTCAGTGAGCCGTAAGTGTTTACACCGTACGTGCCGCCTTCCTTCTCGCGTACTTCCTCCGTATAGACAAGGTCGAGGGCCTGCGTGAGGAAACTCATCAGGATACTGTTCTTCAGCGTATATTCGCACTTGCCGTTGTAGACCATGATGACGGTAGCCATCGGTGTCTGTTGTTCCTTGGCATACTCGTTTACGATGTTGCCCGGCTGTATATCCATCTGGTTGTCGCGGACACTCTCTTGGCCGGCATGGGTAGCGGGCAATGAGCCGAGGTATTGCGCAATGAGCGGTTTAGCCTTCTCCAGGTCGATGTTGCCCACGAAGTAGAATTTGAAGTCGCTTGCATCGGCGAAGCGCTCTTTGTAAAGCTCGATGATGCGATCGTAGTCAATCTTGTCTACCATGTCCGGCTTCAGGCTGATGCTGCGCGGGTGGTTGTTGTACATCACTTTGCGCAGGGTGTCGGTGACGGAAGAAAGCGGGTTGGCTTCCGCACTCTCCAACTGCGCTTTCAGGCGGCTCTTGAAGGAGGAGAACGCGTCTTCATCCTTACGCGGCGCCGTGAAGTTGAGGTAAGTAAGCTGCATCATCGTCTCAAAGTCTTTGGGCGAGCAGTTGCCGCTTACATACTCCTGCGTACTGCTTACGCCGGCATTGACGGACACCTTCTTGCCGGCAAGCATCTTGGTCAGATTTACTTTGCTGAAGTTACCGATGCCTCCGGCGGAGATGACGCCATTCATCACGTGCTGGTTGAAGTTCAGCGCGTCTTTGGTTTCGAACAGGCTGTTTCCGCCGGCGCTGTAAGCCTTCATGCGGATTTCGTCTGCCTTGAAATCGGTCTTCTTGATGTACACTTTCACTCCGTTGGAGAGGGTCAGCTCGGTAGTGCCGTAGATGGCGTTCTGCTTCTCCGAGACAATCTTTCCGCCCTTGGGAGCTTCTTTCATCAGCGGTTCGTCAGAGACTTGGTCCACATACGCCGTGACATCGAGATCCTTCATGCCCTTGAGCAGAGCCACGACCTCTTCCCGGGTGGGATACTTCATGCCCTCTTTCTCGGGTGCGGCAATGAACACCACTTGATTGGTATCCGCCACCAGCTGCGTCTGCACCAACTGATTGATGGCGGCCACCGGAATGTTGGGGGCCACTTGGTTCATGGTGCTGTACTCGAACTCGATGCCGGGAATGGGCTCCGCGTTCAGGAAATGCTGCACGTATTGCCGCACGTAGACGTCGTTCTTGTTCTTCTCGCGTTCGGTGTAGGCCGATTCCAGGCGTTGCAGGTAGTTGGCGCGGGCGCGCTCGTATTCCGACTCCGTGAAGCCGAAGCGGCGAGCACGTTCCACTTCCGTCAATACGGCCTTCAGCGCCTGGCTGATGCCGTCGGCCTTGCTGCCGGCGCTGAGCGTAAAGGCCTCTTTGGTCTTGGCGAGGAAGTAGTCGTCATAACCGGCGCTGGCGTATATGAAAGGAGGGTTGGCCGATTGGCGCAGTTCGTTCAGGCGGTTGTTCAGCATATCCATGCCCATGCTCAGCAGGTAGTCCTGCAACATATACATCATATTGCCCTTGACGGAATCGGGCGTGGCGTCTTGCTTGAAGAAGATCATGAAGCTGGGGTTGTCTATTTCCTTATCCTTGCCGATATAGACCAGCGGCTCTTTATTATCCGGAACGGGGAAGTAGACACGCTCCGCCGGGTTGACGGGCGCCTTTACATCGGCGAAAGTGTTTTTGAGCTTCTGCTCCATGGCGTCTACATCGATGTCTCCCACGATGATGATGCCCTGCTGATCCGGCCGATACCACTTGGTGTAGTAGTCGCGTATGGCCTGGTAGGGGAAGTGGTCGATGACGTCGATGCTTCCGATGGGCATGCAGTCGGCGTATTTCGAACCGGGATACATCGTGGGCTGGGCTTCGGTGTAGAGGCGCATGATGCCGCTGTTGCGGCTGCGCCACTCCTCGTGGATGACGCCGCGCTCCTTGTCTATCTCCTTGTCGGTGAGCAACACGGCGCTGCTCCAGTCGTGCAGGATGAGCAGGCAAGAGTCTACCACGTTCCGGTTGTCGGTGGGCACGTTGCTGATGTTATAAACCGTTTCGTCCACGCTGGTGTAAGCGTTCAGGTTGACGCCGAACTTGATGCCTTTCGTCTCGCACCAGGGCACCACTCCCAGTCCTCTCTCGTCGCCCGGGAAGTGCTTGGTTCCGTTGAAGCACATGTGTTCAAGGAAGTGGGCCAATCCGCGCTGGTGAGGCTCTTCGAGGATGGAGCCTACCTTTTGGGCGATGTAAAATTCCACCCGATGTTCCGGCAAGGCGTTGTGGCGGATGTAGTATGTCAATCCGTTGTCTAACTTCCCGATGCGTACGTTCTTATCCACCGGGATGGGGGGCATCTGCATCTGGGCGGATGCCTGTTGGATGTTGCAGCAGATAAGCAGTGCAATCATCCAGAAGCTGTGTAGTAAATGTTTCATTATTAAGCGTTATTAAATAGTTTTTTGTTCTATATGTCGGTGCTGTGAAAGATAAATCACAGCCGATGACTGTTTTTTGATTTTAGCGGATGAAATTTTATCGGATGGCTTCTCGGATGCGTATCAATTTCGTCAGTAAGCCTTCCAGCAAATCCAATTGCAACATATTGGCGCCATCGCTTTTGGCCGCAGCCGGATTTTCATGTGTTTCAATGAATAACCCATCGGCTCCTACGGCAATGCCGGCTTTGGCAACAGTTTCAATGAGTTGCGGCATACCTCCCGTCACCCCGCTGGTTTGATTGGGTTGTTGCAGAGAGTGCGTCACATCCAAAATAACGGGGAATCCAAATGCCTGCATCTCCGGAATTCCTCGGTAGTCGATCACCAGATCCTGATATCCGAAAGTGGTTCCTCGTTCAGTAAGCATGACGTTGGGATTGCCGGCTTCCACCACTTTGTCCGCTGCAAAGCGCATGGCAAGCGGGGAGAGGAACTGCCCTTTCTTGATATTGACTGTTTTGCCGGTTTGTGCGGCAGCCATCAGTAAATCTGTCTGTCGGCATAGGAATGCGGGTATCTGAAGGATGTCCACATATTCGGCGGCCATTGCAGCTTCGTCTGCCGCATGGATATCTGTCACTGTGGGCACTCCGAATGTATCATGTATCTTTTTCAGTATTTTCAGTGCTTTTTCATCCCCAATACCCATGAAAGAGTCTAAGCGGGAGCGGTTGGCCTTGCGGTACGAACCTTTGAACACGTATGGGATTTGCATCCTTTCGGTGATAGTCGCAATACGATCGGCGATGCGCATCGCCATTTCTTCGCCCTCAATGACGCAAGGACCTGCCAGAAGAAAGAAATTACCGGCAGGATTGTTTTTCAGTTCAATCATTTTTATTTATTTTAGTATTATATTTTGTTTGTACCTCTCTTAGTTGAGTTTTGCTCCTCGCGAAGTCTTTCATCGCTTGTCAGCCTTGTATAAAATGTCTTGTTTGCTCTCTTTCTCCGCATCTCCTCCGCATCTCCTCCGTATCACCTCCGTATCACCTCCGTATCACCTCCGTATCACCTCCGCATATCCTCTGCTTGTATAGACATGGAGCAGATATGGATTTGATACGGTTCTGATAAGGAGCTGTTCCTGAAGTGACAGTAAGTGGCGTTGTTTTTTTCGACTTTCAGACGGTTCCCGTTTTAACCGGGGATAATCAGAGTGGCAGCTTCGTGCAAAATGCCTATGTCCAAAGGAAAATGGCGATCCAGAATGCGTCCGTCCAAATCGACGGAAGCGTTTTGTGCACGCAGTACCTTCACTTTCTGGGTGCGGTAGGGCATCACCACCTTATGGTTGAGAATCCGGCCTTGGATGAGCATCCATAAACCTGACCAAAGTTGTAATAATTCCGGACGGTAAATGACGGAAACATCCAACCAGCCATTATAGGGTACTGCGCTCGGAGCTTGTCCATACCCCCACGCACTGCCTATGCAGACAGTCATGATACGACCTCGAATATGCTCACCATTTATCTTGAGATGCATCCGATAGAGTTTACGTTCGAAGATAATAGATAGCAATGCCATGAAATAGGAGAGAAATTTGACGCCCCAAAAACGTTTGCACTGATCGGTGATTTTCACAATGCGTGCGCCCAACCCTATATTGATGGCATTGAGAAAATAGCGCGTCAGATGTTTTTCGCCATCGTAATAGTAGCAAGTTCCCACATCAATTTTCCGGCGACGGTTTTTAATGATGCAGTCTACCGCTTTTTTGTAGTCCTGGCTCATGTTCCAATAGTCGGCAAAGTCATTGCCTATGCCGTTGGGGATGATGCCGATGGCAATATCTTTCTTGTCGGCGACATTGGAAAACATGATACCGTTGATAACATCGTTCAATGCACCGTCACCTCCTACTACAACGATGGTTCGGTAGCCGTTGTCGGCAAGAAATCTCGCCAGACGTTCTACCGAGCCGAACCCTTCGGACTGGAGGTAGTCGTAAGACACACCTTTGGAATCCATATATTCTTTGATTTCTTTCCACCGTTTTTGCACCTTCCGTGTCCCGGCTTTGGGGTTGTATATCACTCCCCATTTTTCAGGTTTCGCACTCATAGATTCGTTTCTTTCAGTAGGTCTAACATTTTCATTTCATATCATCGGTTTCATCCTTTTTCGCCAAAGATACTAAATCTCTTTGAGTTTTGCTTTTACAAAGGCTATCTTTTCTTCCATCGGACATCGGGCATTTATCCAATGGATGGTGAATCCGCGCCGTTCCATGCCTCTAAACCACGTCATCTGCCGTTTGGCAAATTGATGAATAGCTATCTCCAGCTGATGGTACATCTCATCGTAACTCAACTTGCCGATGAGGTAAAGCGTCAAGTATTTATATTCCAAACCATAATAGATAAGGTCTTCCGGCCGGATGCCTTGTTCTATCAGTTGTTTCACCTCATCTACCATTCCTTCTGCCAACCGTTGACGCAGGCGTTGGGTTATTTTCTCACGGCGCAGTTCCCGGTCTATATCCACTCCGATGATGAGACTGTTCAAGGCCGGGAACGAACGCTCCTCTACCGGAGTGTGGGCGTAAAACTCTTCTATCTCGATGGCGCGTATGGCACGTTTGGCCGTATCTACATCTGTGGTGTTGTGCAGATTTTTGTAGCCTTTCAGTATCTCCGTCAGTTCTTCCTGCGATTTGTCGGCCAGACGGTTGCGCAGTTCTTGATTTTCCGGTACGGGCAATAGTCGGTAACCCTTCAACACAGATTCGAGATACATTCCGGTTCCTCCGCACACAATGGGTAGGCACCCTTTTTGCTTAATGGTCTCGTAAGCATCGAGAAAATCACGTTGGTATTCGAAAACATTGTATTTGTAGCCCGGATTGACTATATCAATGAGATGATATGGAATTTGTTTCCCGTTTACAGTGTAGTCTGCAATGTCTTTTCCGGTGCCAAGATCCATGCTTCGATAAACTTGCCGTGAGTCTGCACTGATAATTTCCGAATGAAGCTCGGCGGCCAATGTCGCAGCAAATGGGGTCTTCCCTGAGGCTGTGGGACCCAATATGGCGATTAAATCGTAGTGAGGCATGGTATGCTTTTGTTAATTCTGAGTTGTGATTTCTGCTACCATTTGAAATAATTAAAGAAGTAGAATGCCGCTGCCCATCTCCTGTCTGCCTGGGTATAACCGATGGTTTGATTGCTTGCATTGGCAACTCTGCCACCACTGATAGTTCCAATGAGTTGGTTATTCTGGTTTTTGACAGACCCGTCTGCTTCTATTTTCCCGATAAACTGGTTGCTACTATTGTAGTAGGAGCCGCTGCTGCACTTGCCGATCATAGAATTGGTTTCAGAGAAAATTTCACCGTTGCGACCAATTCTTCCTATTTTCTGATTGTTTTTGTTGAAAACATCTAATGAACCATTGATATGGCCGATGTGTTGGTTGCTGCCATTGTAGAATTTATTTATACTACCGGAGTTGTTCGTTACAGATTTTTGGCGTGCGGCTTGTTGTTTTCGCTCTATTTCTCTCTGCTCGGCCTGCCTCTTCTGTTCTGCCAAATGAGCTTCCCGTTCTTTCATGATGACAATGTCATCTTTCATTTTCCAGGTTTGCTTGTACTCGCTGCGCATTGAGGCATATAGGGATTGCAGTTGCTTATAAATTTCTTGGTATCGGGCATCTTTTGCGGATATGTCACCACTATATAGTCTAATTTCTCTGATGGCATTGGCTTGGGCCAGGTAGAACTCTTTGCTGTTCGGACCGGCCGAAGGTGCGTTGACCTTATCGATAAAGAACTGGATGACATCGTAAGTGCTGTTTTGTTTTGCTTCTTCAGAAGAGTTGTCGAAAGCGGGTCTTCCCCCGTAGATTAGTTTGTTTGCTTCAGCCATTATCTGTTGGACTTCGGTCCGCCATTCTTGCATTTGCTGCTTGTCAGTCTTTTCATTATTTTCCAGCAGATTCAACAGGTTGGTGATTTGATTGCAATGCAGGCAAGCTATATGTTCCATGTCTTCTTCGGCTATGGCTGTTTTAAATTGCTTCAGTTCATAGGCTAAATTGGCAAAGAGTTCTTCCGGTTCGGATTGTTCGTTAAAATCTGATTCTCGGGCGATAGAATACATTTTTTGTTCGTGCACTTTGTCTGAGACTTTCTTTTCGGCCTCATTGGCTTCTTTCACGATTTTGGTTGTCACCGTTTTTTTTACTCTTTCTTTCAGTGCCCGAAACTGTGCATTTGCAGCAAAAGAAGCTGAGAATAGCAGTACGATTACCGTACATAAGGTTCTAAACATTTTTGTTTTCATCTTTTTTTAGTTAAAGTTAAAATCTATATTTATTTCAAGTTCTTTATGTGGTAAATGGAGAAAAAGATCAATGCGTTTTAATTTTAAATTTCATTATTATAAACCTGTTGTCGGAATTAAATTAAGCAGACAATTCTGAGTGATAAAACATACATGGTCTTGATTTTTAGAGGATTATTGGTGTAACATCTTTGATTTTAAATCATTGTATTCACAACTTATACACAAAATTCGTCAAAATATTTGAGACATGCAAGCATTTTTCTTAAAATATAGTCCAATGAACAAGGCAACATAGCCCGTCGTGGTACTATCTCCAAATTTTCAGTTCTGGAAGTGGTGGTATCTTAAGGAGGGACAGGGTATTTGCCCCTATGTATGTTATCGGTAACAAGAAGTACTATTGCATTGAGATTAAATATAGAGCCGAAAAGAATCAATCCTCTGAGATTGTCGAAGGGCGTTTCTTCAGCTACGAGGATGTGATCTATGTTTTAAAAAAAAAGTCCCCGTAGGCGGCTCAACCTGCGGGGACCGGCGTCAAAAGAATCGAGTTATCAACCGATAGCAAGAGAGCCTAATTTCTTTCCGATATCCTGAAGGGCATTGTTCAATGTCTGTATCTCAGCTTCTTTCAGGTAGTATATCTTGCCTCTTACGGGGCTGCCGTTAACCCGTTGGCTTAGCCATGCGGCGCTTTTTCCGAAGTAGTTTTGTGCGATATACTTCAATGACACGATTTCGCTGATCTCTTTCACTTGCCGCTTGATGTCCAGCATCCTGTCTAACTTTCCGTCCAGCTCGTCTATTTCTTTCTCCACTTGGTTCAGTTCTCCGTCCAAATATTGTTTGATATATGCCTTTTCTTCGGGCGTCCGGTATTTGGCGGCGATTGCTTTCATCTTGTTGGTGCTCTCTACACCTTCAAGACTGCTCATGATTTTTAGTTCTTTCAATAGTTCTTCCATACTTCTGTTGTTTTTGCCCCTCCCTTTCAGGAGGGGCTGTTCTTTTACTCTTTCATTAACTTTTCTCTCTTTGCCATCATCTTAGATAGCCTTTCCAATAACTCATCTACTTTTTCAGAGGGGTCGACTTCCAGAATCTTGCAGCGTTCGATGTACTTCTGAACCTCGTACTTCAGGCGGTAGATTTGGAAGTTGACTTCTTCCAGCTCGTCTTTTCCTTTTTTCATAGGTCGTTTTTTTAATGATTAATACTCTTTTTCTTTTGACATCACAAATGTACATAAAATATTTTTAATGTGTAAGTAAAACATAAAGTTTTTTTATGACATTACAAATTACCTTCAAAGTTCTTCAGTTCCGGATGGGCGGTCATCTGCTCTTTCCTTACATACTTGTTTGTCGTGGCCACGGATGAGTGACGTGCTTGGTCCTTCGCTACGCTAAGTCCCACACGGTCAATGGCATCCGTTATCCCAGTGTCTTTCAGGCTGTAGAATTGATAGTGTTCGAGGAAGCTCTCTATATAGGCTCTGTCGAACTGGTAGATATACACCATTTTGCCGGAGAGGCTTTCGTTCCATTCCTTCAGCTGGTTAAGCCGGCATATATAATTATTGTAGGTGGATGGTTTGATGACATCGTCTTTGAGCATCTTTTTCATGTTCAGCTCGTATCGCTCGAACACTACATTGCACGGCGTGAATCCTTTCTTTCCGCATTCCTGAATCAATGGATTCCATCCCTGCTTCAGCTTTACGGCCACTTCGTCCCGGAAGCGGAGTGCCGCTTCATCCCGGTCTTTCTTGTTGGCGATGTGGTTGAATTTCTTGCGGATACGTCTTAACTTTGGGTTTCCCTCTAATACGGAGTCGGGGTCTAAGACGTAGAAGTATACATATTTTTCCCAGCCTTTCTTATTTTGTATATGGGCAGGCGGTATTTCTCGATTTCTGCGAAGTTGTCTCTGTCCTTTTTCGGCAACATTTTTTTTACATTGTTTCGTTTTCGTAACAATGCAAGTTAATGATAACCAGTTCTATTTTGTCCCGTATTTGTCCCGGCACTTGAAAAGAAAAAGGTTTAACCTGCTGACTGGCAATAGGTTAAACCTTATCTTGTCGGAATGAGGCGACTCGAACGCCCGACCCCTACGTCCCGAACGTAGTGCGCTACCAACTGCGCTACATTCCGCCTTTGAAAAGTGGTGTCACCAGGAATCGAACCGGGGACACAAGGATTTTCAGTCCTTTGCTCTACCAACTGAGCTATGACACCATTTCTCGGTTTGCGGGTGCAAAGATAAATAGTTTTTTTTATACCACAAGGCTTTCCAAGAAAAATATCTAAAAAAGGAGGAAGGATAAGCTCTCCTGACAGTGCGCTTATAAAGAATGAGTTTTTTTTAAGTGAAAGTTTTTTCTTTTGTTGAGGATTGTCCGGATGTTCACAATTTATTTATCTTTGCAAGAAAAGCATAGAACTATGAGTATAGAGTTAGGAAAATTCAATACGCTGGAAGTAGTGAAAGAAGTTGAGTTCGGAATGTATCTGGATGGTGGAGAAGAGGGAGAAATCCTGCTCCCATTGCGCTATGTCCCCGAAGAGTGTAAGGTAGGTGATAAGTTGAACGTTTTTATATATCTGGATAATGAAGAACGTTTGGTGGCCACTACATTGACACCATTGGTGCAGGTGGGGCAGTTTGCTTGCCTGGAGGTGGCTTGGGTAAATCAATACGGTGCCTTTCTTAACTGGGGCTTGATGAAAGACCTCTTTGTTCCATTTCGGGAGCAGAAGATGAAAATGCAGGTAGGGAAAAAATACGTGGTTCATGCTCATTTGGATGACGAGAGCTACCGCATTGTTGCTTCGGCTAAAGTGGAACGTTATCTTTCCAAGGGACAAGCACCTTACCAACCGGGGGAAGAAGTAGAAATCTTGATTTGGCAGAAAACTGATTTGGGTTTCAAGGCTATCATTCAACATCAATACAGCGGTCTGCTTTACGAAAGTGAGATATTCCGACCGTTGCAAGCGGGTATGACGCTAAAAGCTTATGTGAAGCAGGTGCGTGAAGATGGCAAGATAGACTTGATGCTACAGAAACCGGGTGCCGGAAAGGTGGGTGATTTTGCGGCTTCCCTTTTGGAATATATCCGCGAACAAGGCGGTGCTACCTCGCTGAATGACAAAAGTCCCGCAGAGGATATTTATGCCGCTTTTGGTGTCAGCAAGAAAACATTCAAGAAAGCAGTGGGAGATTTGTACAAGAAACAGCTGGTGGTGCTGGAAGATAACAAAATAAGGATTAGGTAGGTAATCTAAAACTGTTTATATCATGGAGTTACCTTTGGCTTTTACCGACTATATGCATGCCCTTTTGGGAAGTGAGGAATATGATAAACTGGTTGCTGCTCTTGACGAGGAGCAGCCGGTCAGCATACGACTGAATGAAGAAAAATTGCAGGCTTCTTCATTCGGCCGTTTTCGTGCCTCTTTGCGAAAGGTGCCTTGGTCGGCTACCGGATGTTATCTGAACAACCGTCTGAGCTTTACTTTCGACCCGTTGTTTCATGCCGGCTGCTACTATGTCCAGGAGGCTTCGTCCATGTTTGTGGAGCAGGCATTGAAACAGTATGTTGCACAAGAACCGGTGGCGATGCTCGACCTTTGTGCGGCTCCCGGAGGAAAATCGACTCTTGTCCGTAGTCTGTTGCCCGAAGGCAGCCTGCTGGTTGCCAATGAGGTCGTCCGCAGCCGTTCGAGGATTTTGGCGGAGAATCTTACAAAGTGGGGACATCCCGACGTCGTGGTGACCAACAATGACCCGGTGGATTTCTCTCCGTTGGATGGTTTCTTTGATGTGATACTGACCGACGTTCCTTGTTCCGGCGAAGGCATGTTTCGGAAAGACCCTGTTGCCGTGAGCGAGTGGAGCCCCGGCAATGTGGAGATATGCCGGCAACGCCAGCATCGTATCATTGCGGACATCTGGCCATGCCTGAAACCCGGTGGCATCCTTATATACAGTACATGTACTTATAATACGAAAGAGAATGAGAAGAATATCCGTTTGATGCAGAAAGACCTTGGAGCGGAAGTTTTGCCATTGCAGGTTCCTGCCGATTGGAACATCACGGGTAACCTGTTGACCGGAGAAGACTTTCCCATTTATCGTTTCCTGCCTCATAAGACGGAGGGTGAAGGCTTCTTTCTGGCTGTCCTGCGTAAGCCCGGACAGGGCAACGGGAATGTGTGGGCAGAGCAGTCGTGCACCCGGGACATAACATCTGTACTATATGGGCAAAGAGATGATAACCAGCGGGTAAGGGGGCGAAAACCGGTGGACAAAGGAACGAAAAGTAGCGGCTCTGTCAAAGAGCAACTTGCCGTGTTGCGCGGATGGCTCACTGCTCCGGATGAATATGAGTTTCTTACGCATGGCGACAACCTCAGCGCTTTCTCTAAAGAACTTCTCCCGAGATTGTCGGCTTTGCGTTCATCGCTTCGTATTGTGCAAGCGGGGATAGGCATTGCCGAGCTGAAAGGCAAAGATTGGGTGCCTGCCCATGCGCTTGCCATGAGCACTGCGCTGAATCGGGCCGCTTTCGTTTGTGAAGAAATAGGCAGCGAACAAGCCATTGCCTATTTGCGCAAAGAGACGGTGGTGCTTCCCGAAACAGCTCCCCGAGGAGTCGTGTTACTTACATATCAGCATATTCCTCTTGGATTTGTCAAGAACATCGGCAATCGCGCCAACAATCTTTATCCACAGGAGTGGCGAATCCGTAGCGGATACATGCCCGAGGAGATTTCTGAGTTGGCGGGGCTTCTATGAATATTTTTTGTCATTTGATGCAGTATTCTCATTGTCTGTGCATTTTAATTATAGATAATTGTTTTTTTAACTAATACTATCAACCTATGCTAAAGAAAACATTTGCCGTATTTGGTTTGCTTTGCATCCTTGCATCGTGCCAAAATGATGAGAGTTCTTCCCCGCAACCGCAACCTCGTAAAGACATTGCTCTTACTCGTACGGAGCAAGAAATGTTGGATAAGGGGAACGATTTTGCCTTTCGTTTTTTCAGTCAGGTTTGCAAGACTGAAGAGAAGCCCAATCTGTTTGTCTCTCCTTTGAGTGTCACTCTTTGTCTGTCGATGGTCACTAACGGAGCGGCTGGCAATACGCTGGAGGAAATGAAAACCACTCTGGGGTTTTCCGATTATTCATTGGATAAGATGAATGATTATAATAAAAAACTGGTAACCGCTCTACTTGATTTGGATAATACCACTCGGTTGGGTATTGCCAATTCTATTTGGATAAGACAAGGATTCGGAGTGTATGACGACTTCGTGAATGTGAATAAGCGGATGTACGATGCACAAGTGCGGGAATTGGATTTTGCATCGCCCGCTGCAATAGCTACCATAAACAATTGGTGTGCCGAGAAAACGAATAACTGTATCACGGAAGTCTTGACAGAAATTCCTGATGCCGCATGTCTTTATCTGCTGAATGCGCTTTATTTCAAAGGGAATTGGACGAAACGGTTCAGTAAATCCGATACTGCTTCGGAGCAATTTACAAACGGGGATGGAAGTAAGTCTGCGGTGCAGATGATGAATATGAATGAAGGGCACTTTAATTATGGCGAAAACGAATATTTCTCCATTGCCGAGTTTCCATATGGCAACGAGGCCTTCAGCATGGTAGTGCTTTTGCCCGCAGAAGGAAAGTCGCTGGAAGAGTGCTTGCCGCAACTGACAAAAGAACATTGGCTGGAGTGGAGCAAATATCTTTCGGGTGCAACGCTGAACGTCAAATTTCCCCGCTTTGAACTAAAATATGATAAAAAACTGAAGACGGTTATGATGGCAATGGGGATGAAAGATGCCTTCGATCGCGTTACCGCCGACTTCTCTAAAATGTCGGCTGCTCACTTGTTTGTCGGCCTGTTGGAGCAATACACATACGTCAAAGTGGACGAGGAAGGCACCGAAGCTGCCGCAGTGACCGTTACAGGTATGCTTACTACTTCTATCGGTACGTCGGTAAAATCTTTTCATATCAATCGTCCCTTTGTTTTCCTGATAAAGGAGAAGAGTACGGGAACCATCCTTTTCATGGGAAAGGTGACAGCGTTGTAAAGCACTTGAGCCTGGTATAAGAAATATAAAGGGAGTTTTGTTTTTTTCTTTCTTCCTTTTATGCATATAGCGGACTAACGGGAGTCTTTGTCGCTGACTCCCGTTAGCCGTTGTCGCTGACTTACAGCCTGCTCTTGTAGATTTGTGCCATCGCTTTCTGATAGCGATTCTCTAATTGCAGCAGATTCGTTTTGCTTTGGTAGATAACGGATATCTCCACGAAGTATTCAATCATGCTGATTTGCCCTCCCACAAGTGCCCGCTTCAGTAGGGTAAGGTCTTGCTGTTGTCCGAAGGTACGTTCGTATTCCTCTATCGAGGCTTGCAGGTTGCGGGCTTCTTCGTAAAGTTGCCACAGTGTGGAGCCGGCTTGAAAAACCGCATTCTCCTTTTGGGCGTCTATGTTGAGGACTTGTGCCTTGGCCATTTTTACTTTGCTGCGGTTCTCGAATATCGGGAAAGAGAAGCCTACCACCACGCCATTCAGCGGGCGTCCCGACTCTGTGTTTCGGCGATAACCCAATTCCAGTTTCGGCAACCATCCTTGCCTGCTTGCCGAAACACGCTGCCGGGCAGCGGAGCTTTCGCCTTGCAAGGCTTGTAGCATGGGGTCGGAGGCCAACAATTCGGCAACTACGGGGCGGAAATCAGCCGGCAGTGGAACTGCCGGATATCCCGCCAGATGGACAGCTTGGGTAGTGGAATAACTTTCGGGCATGGTACGTCCGGGTATGAACGACCGATTTCCGTTGAGTGCGACCAGCTCTTTTATCTTATTCTCTAAGGCGGTCTTGTTCAAACGAACTTCCGTGCGCACATTCAGTAATTCCAGATTAATTTTATTGGTTTCTATGATGTTAGCATCGCCTGTTGTAAGCCGTTGGGCATACAAGGCGGACAACTCTTCCGCATTCTTCAACCGCTCGTCGAGCAGAAGTTGCAGGCGTTGCAGCATGATGATGTCCAGACATACCTCTTTTGCTTGGAGCAATACCTGTTGGCGGAAAGCGGCGGCTTGTGCATCGAGCGCATTCGTCTTGAGGCGGTTCATTTTTCCTCTTGTTGCATAGAGGGTGGGGAAATCGAAACTTTGAGAGACGACCAGTTCACTGACAGTCTCATTGCTGTTTTTCGAATCCCAAAGGTGGGCATAAGACAGTGTAGGGTCGGACAGATTGTTGTCGGTCTTGTTCTCTAACTTTTGCGAAACGATGAGGTGTGCATTGGCCTGTAACTCTTTGTTATTGGCTTCTATCTGTCGAAGAACATCATCTATGCCGGATGTTTGTGCGCATACCTCGGCAGATGAGAGGATAACTGCGCTGAGTAGGAAAATCTGTTTCATAATAAGGGAGGCTCTTCCCCGGCCCCTCCCCCGTAGGGAGGGAGGAGCAGAGTTCGTTTTAATTTATATTTACTTAGTCGGATATCTCTTTTTCATCGGATTCCTCAATTTTCTTCCCTCTCTACAAGGGGAGGGGGTATGGGAGGAGAGACCGTAAACTATCGGTACGATAAATCCATTCAAGAACGTAGAGGTCAGCAATCCACCCAGAATCACTTTGGCCATCGGGCTTTGTATCTCGTTGCCCGGGAGGTCTCCGCCGAGCGCCAGCGGAATGAGTGCCAAAGCGGACGACAAGGCTGTCATCAGAATCGGGTTCAGACGATCCAGCGAACCGTGCACAATGCTGTCGTGCAGACTGTGACCTTCTTCCTGAAGATGCTTGTAGTGACTGATGAGCAACATCCCGTTCCGGGTGGCGATGCCGAACAAGGAAATGAAGCCGATGACAGCGGGGATGCTGACCTCGCCCGTTGTGACAAGCAGGGCAAATACACCGCCAATCAAGGCCAGCGGCAGGTTGATGAGGATGATGGCACTCTCTTTCACACTGCGGAACTCGTGATAGAGCAACAGGAAGATGACCACGATGGATATGAACGAGGTCAGTGCCAGTGTGCGGCTTGCAGCTTGTTCGCTTTCAAACTGGCCTCCATACTCAAGGTGGTAACCTTCCGGCAGGTTTATCTGATTGTCCACTCGCTGCTGTATGTCATTCACCACACTTCGCAGGTCGCGGTCCGCTACATTGGCGGAGATGACGATTTTACGTTTCACATTCTCTCGGCTGATGGTGTTCGGCCCCATGGCAGAGCGGATTTCCGCCACATGGTTTAGTGGGATTTTTCGCCCGTCGCCCGTATCAATCATCAGGTTGCTTATCCGTTCCATTCCGTCTCGCCGATCCTCTTTGATGCGGACGGTAATGTCGAAACTCTGTGTCTTCTCATAAACCTGAGAAACGGTTTCGCCTGCTAAGCAAACATTGACCACTTCAGCAAATTCCGGCAGCGTAATACCGTATTTGGCAAGCATCTCCCGCTTGGGCGAAAGGATTAGTTGCGGCCGTTCAATCTGTTGTTCTACAGTTAAGTCGGCAATGCCGGGAATGTCTTGAATGGTATTCTTGATTTCATTGCCTAAGGCAAACATGCGGTTCAAGTCGTCGCCAAAGAGTTTGATGGCGATATTGGCCTTTGTGCCGGACAGCATGGCATCGATGCGGTGACTGATGGGCTGCCCTATTTCGACGTTGGCTCCCACGATGCCGCCTAACTTCTCGCGCACTTCGGCCACGAGTTCGCTGCGCGGACGGTCTTTCAACTCAAAAGGCGCTTCAATCTCCGAAACGTTTACGCCCAAGGCATGCTCGTCCAATTCGGCACGTCCCGTTTTACGGGCCACGGTCTGTATTTCAGGAATGGAAAGTAGCAGTTCTTCGGCACGACGTCCCATCTTGTCGCTCTCGTCCAGCGAGATGCCCGGAAGCGATGACAGATTGATGGTGAACGAACCTTCGTTGAAGGGGGGAAGGAAAGAGCGTCCCAAGGTGAAAAAACAAGCAAGTGCCGTAATGAACAGCACGACACTGCCTCCCAGTACACCTTTTTTGTGTGCCAAGACCCAAGTCAGTGCTTGCTCATACCATTCTTTCATTTTGCGTGCCACAGCAGAGTCGCCATTTGCACTTTCTTCTTTCCCGATACCTTCTTTTCCCAGCAGATAGGAGCAAAGTACCGGTGTGACGGTCAGTGCCACAACGGTGGAAGCAGCCAATGCCACGATGAACGCAATGCCTAAAGGAACGAGCATTCTGCCTTCCATACCGCTCAGGAAGAACAGGGGCACGAAGCTGACGATGATTATCAATGTGGAGTTGAGGATGGGCATGCGTACTTCTTTCGAGGCGTTGAACACCACTTCTGTGATAGGCAGTTGTTCCGCAACCGGTTTCAGGCGGTTTTCGCGCAGCCGCTTGTATACATTTTCCACATCCACAATGGCATCGTCCACCAACGAGCCGATGGCGATGGCCATGCCGCCGAGGCTCATGGTGTTGATGGTAAATCCCATGTGGTGCAGGACAAGAACGGAGGTTATCAACGACAGTGGCAAGGACACCAGTGAGATGATTGTCGTACGCGCATTGGCAAGGAACAGGAAAAGGACGATGACAACAAAGATGCCGCCTTCCAGCAAGGACTTCTGTACGTTTCCGATGGAACTCTCGATGAAGCGGCTTTGTCGGAAAATGTCGGTAGATACTTTCACATCGGCAGGCAGGTTCTTTTGCAACTCTTTCAGTGAAACCTCCAGCTTGTCGGTCAGCTCTATGGTACTTGTTGCGGGTTGCTTGGTGACGGTCATCAGCACGGCAGGCTTTCCGCGTTCGGAGGCAGTGCCCAGTCTCGGCAGTTTGGCTCCTGTGCAGATGTCGGCAATGTCTTCCAGCAAGATGGGGGCGCGAGAAGCGTCCTCGCTGCGTACAACGGCCTTGCCCATGCGTTCCGTGCAGTCGGTGGACAATAAACCACGCACGATGTATTCGTTGCCATACTCATAGAGTACTCCGCCGTTGGCGTTCAGATTCATTTGGCGTGTCGCATTCATCACTTCACTCAGACTGATGCCGTAATGGCGCATCCGTTCCGGATCTAATTGAATCTGATATTCCTTAATGTCTCCACCCAATACGGCGACCTGAGCCACCCCTCCGGTAGAGAGCAGGCGCGGACGTATGATGCGGTCGGCGATGGTACGCAAGTCCGGCATGGAAGTAGAGTCTGCGGTCAGGCCCACAATCAGCATCTCGCCTAAGATGGACGATTGCGGTCCTAATGTCGGTTTGCCCACATTGGGCGGCAATGATTCGCTGACTATGGGGAGCTTCTCGCTGACAATCTGACGGGCTAAGTAAATATCCGTATCCCAGTCAAATTCCACCCACACAACGGAAAACCCGTTTGTGGAAGAAGAGCGTACACGGCGTACACCGGTTGCACCGTTCACAGCCGTTTCAACGGGGAAGGTGACAAGCTGTTCCACCTCTTCCGCTGCCATGCCGTTGGCTTCGGTCATGATGACCACCGTAGGTGCGTTAAGGTCGGGAAACACGTCCACTTCCGTATGCATGGCAGTATATGTACCGCCAATCAGCAACAGCATGGATGCCGCCAACACCAGCATGCGGTTGCTGAGCGAATAACTGATTATCTTGTTTAACACGTTTGCTATGTTTATATATTTATCAATTTGCTTTTGTTCACTCAGGGGGATTAATGCTCGTGGCTATGGGCCGGGATGGCATTGGCTGCCGAAGCTAATTTCACCTGATAGGCTCCTTGCGTCACTACATGGTCTCCGGTTTTCACTCCGGAGAGTATCTGTACGTATTCTCCATTGTCTGCGCCAAGAGTCACCAACTGTTTCCGATACCCCTCTTCGTCCAATTGCAGGTAGACGAAGAAACTGCCTTGCTCCTCTGTCAGTGCACTGTGAGGTAAGGCGATGACGTCCTCTATAGGTGAAGAAAGCAGGAATACTTCTACGTATGACCCGGGGATGATGTCGCCTTTGTTGTCGAACTCAAAAGTTATGGGGACGTAGTATCCGTTTTCGCCCGAGGCTTTTCCGTAAGAGAGCATGCGGCCGTTCAAATCTTTCAGTGCGTACACCTTATCATTATAAGGAGTACGGAAATTGGCCGAACCGATGGTGCGCAGGTAAGAGTAATATTTTTCAGACACATCGGCACGCAGGAACAATCTTTTGTTCTGAGTGATGCTCGCTATAGGTTGACCTATGGCTACGTAGTCACCTTCTTTCACGAGTAAGTCTTTCACATATCCACTGATGGGGGCAACTACCGTCTGTCCGCCGGCAGAGTGATTCTTGGCTACCGACTCGTAACTGATGCGGGCGTGCTCATAGGCCTGCTCGGCTTGGGCAAATTCTTTTTCCGATACGATTTTGTTGCCTACAAGCGCTTTCATACGCTCGTATTCTTTCTTGGAGACTTCATAGACCACGCGGGCTTTTTGCACCGGGTCGCCATCGGTCATGCCCTTTGATGACAATATGGCCAGTGCGCTACCTTTGCCTACGCCCATGCCTTCAACCACTTTGCCTTTGAATGACACGATGCCTGCCACGGGGGCTGCCACCATGCTTTCTTCTCCTTGGGCAGCCAATACTTGCCCTCCGGCTCTGATAACTTGGTGGAAAACTCCCGGTTCCACGGTGTTTACGACGATGCCGGCAGCTTGTGCTTTGGCCGGGGGGAGAATGATTTCGTCGCTTCCGCCATCATTGCTTTTTTGCTCCTCATGCTCGTGGTTGCAATCTTTGTGTGCATGGTTATGCTGTTCGTGATGGTGAGTCTCATGATTGTGTCCTTCGTGGTTGTTTTCGGACTTGCTGTTGCAGGAGCCTAACAGGAATAATCCTACGGCTCCCATAAAAAAGATTTTTTTCATGCTGTTTGTTCTTGTTCGTTATTTGAGGTACAAAAAGGAGGAATGGAGCGTGCAATCCGATTGCATGCTTCCAAACAGGAGATAGAACGGCTTTCGACGATGGTTGATGCCGTTTAAGCAAGAACAGAGGGAGGGGCGCGAAGTCCCGCGGCACGTGTGATAAACGTGCCGTGAAGAGATTCCAGATAGACGCAGTCATGCCTTCGGACATCAAGTTCGGGCAGGATTAACAATTTGGAAAGCGGTTCTATGAATAAAGTGACCGCCCATAAGATTTCGGAATGCAAAGAAACACCATCGGCTCCAGGCGTTTGTTGCACGAAATGAGTCGTGAGACATCCTGTGTCGCAACAGCAATGTCCGGCATCGGAGGTATGGTGATGTTCGCAGCAGTCGGCAGTGATATCGTTTTTCATACATATCAGTCCGTCTGCATGATGATGGTGAGGAATGACAGGTACCATCAGCATAATCAGGCTGATGAAGAGAAAGAGTATGGATATATGCTGTCTTTTTTTCATTCCTTTATCTTTGTAGGGGACAAAGATAAAGGTTCATGATTTAATAAACAAGCGTAGAAAGCTAAAAAGAGGGGGCTTATTTCCTCTCTAATTCGCGCAACGAATTCATTTTTTTCTTCTCGAGGAATTCGTAGATGCCACTTAAATGTTCTTTTACCTGTTTGTTTCCGAATTCGTAGACCTTGCTCACTAATCCATCCAAAAAGTCGCGGTCATGGCTTACAAGGATGAGGGTGCCGTCAAAATCACGAAGGGCTTGTTTCAGAATATCCTTGGTTTTTATATCCAGATGGTTGGTAGGCTCGTCCAAAATCAACAGATTGACCGGTTCGAGCAGCAACTTAATCATGGCAAGGCGTGTGCGTTCTCCGCCGGAAAGAACCTTTACCTTCTTCATGGATTCTTCGGGACCTCCGAACATGAAGGCACCCAGCAAGTCGCGTATCTTGTTGCGGATTTCTCCTTTGGCGACATCGTCGATGGTCTGGAACACAGTCAGGTTCTCATCCAGCAGAGATGCCTGGTTTTGTGCAAAATAGCCTATCTGTATGTTGTGCCCTATGGTGAGCGTGCCTTCATGTTCTATTTCGTTCATGATGCACTTCACTAAAGTAGATTTTCCTTCGCCGTTCTTTCCCACAAAGGCCACTTTGTCGCCCCGTTCTATGGTGAAAGTGGCATTCTTGAACACCACATGCTCACCGTAGCTTTTGCCAACGCCTTCCATGATGACGGGATAATTGCCCGAACGAGGCGAAGGAGGGAATTTGAGCCGCAGTGCAGAGGTGTCTTCTTCGTCTACTTCCAGCAGTTCCAGCTTTTCCAGCATTTTCACCCGGCTTTGCACTTGCAGGGTTTTGGAATATGTACCTTTGAAGCGTTCGATAAACTCTTTGGTATCGGCAATGAACTTCTGCTGTTCATCGTATGCCTTTTGTTGTTGTTCGCGGCGTTCTTTGCGCAGTTCCAGGTATTTGGAGTAGTTTACTTTGTAGTCATAAATTCTCCCCATGGTCACTTCGATGGTACGGGTGGTAATGTTATCCACGAATTTGCGGTCGTGACTGATGACGATGACCGCTTTCCCGTTGTTGATAAGGAAATCTTCCAACCATTGTATGGATTCTATGTCTAAGTGGTTGGTCGGCTCGTCCAGCAAGAGTACATCAGGCTTTTGCAGTAGCAGTTTGGCTAGTTCGATGCGCATGCGCCATCCGCCACTGAAGTCGCCGGTAGGGCGTTCGAAGTCTTTGCGCACGAATCCCAGCCCGAGCAACGCTTTCTCTACATCTTCTTCATAGTTTGTAGTGTCTATGGCGTAGAACTTCTCGCTCAGGGTAGATACATGTTCGATAAGTTCCATGTAACTGTCGTTTTCGTAGTCGGTACGCGTCTCAAGCTCTTTGTTGAGCCGTTCTATTTCAGCCTCCATTTCGTGCAGATGGGCAAAAGCCTGTGCCGCTTCTTGAAAAACGGTACGTCCGTCTTCCGTCATAAGATGCTGTGGGAGATAGGCTATGACACAATCTTTAGGAGCCGATATCTTGCCTCGGGTAGGCTGTCTTACGCCTGCCAGAATTTTCAACAAGGTACTTTTCCCCGCTCCGTTCTTTCCCATCAGGGCGATGCGGTCTTTCTCATTGATTACGAAAGATATGTCACTGAATAAGGTGGTGCCGCCAAACTCTACGGCCAGTCCGTCTATGGAAATCATTGCTTTTTCTTCTAAAATGAGATGCAAAGATAGTATAAACTGAAGAGAGAATAAATAAGGAAAAGTCGATTGTATGCAAAACTTTTGTGTCTTTTGGCAGAAAATGTATCGAGAAGAGGCTTATCTCCTCTAAAAACTAGCATCTTGCATTATTTTTTCTTATCTTTGCCCCTGTAAAATGAAACACAAAGGTCATGGAAACTGAAAACATGTCGGAAGGGTACCGACCACTTATTCTGGTGGCAGAAGATGATGAAAGTAATTTCAAACTGATAAAAGCTATCATCGGTAAAAAATGCGAGATTCTATGGGCAAGAAATGGTGAGGATGTTGTGAGTTTATTCAAAGAAAATCGTGGCAGGGCTGAGGCAGTTTTGATGGATATAAAAATGCCTGTTATGAATGGCTTGGAGGCCACGATGAAGATACGTGAGGAGGATAAGGAGTTGCCTGTGATTATGCAAACCGCTTATGCTTTTACTGCCGACCGCGAAAAGGCTCTGGAGTGTGGAGCTTCGGAGGTATTGGTGAAACCGATTACTTTGAATGCCTTGCGAATGTGCTTGAGCAAATACCTGCCAAGGTTAGTCTGGTAAGAAAGTTTCGGCAAATAGAAAAATAGCAGAGTGGTAAAACTGTAGCCAATTGCAGTTTTATCACTCTGCTGTTTTTTTACCTTATATATAGTGCCGATATGGGCAGTGCGAAGAATGAAAGGAGTGCCAATTGCGACAATGACACTTTGTCAATCCGCGTATTCTATTTTGTTATTCTTCTTTCTTCCATCTTCCGTTTCACGAATTTTATCTTCAGGTCTGCCTCCTCCATATTCTTCTTTATTTCAGATATGGACGAGAGTAGCTGTGCCAGGTCGTAGATGTCGGCAAGGGCTTGGCGATCTGTTGCCGACATGGCGGTGGAATAGGGATGCTCTCCTTGATATTCAACTTTTATGTTTTTGTCTTTGTTCAAATAAAGAAATCCCATGACGTTTCCGTCTTCTCCCATTTTATAGTCTGCTTTCTCTATTTTCTCGTCAAGATCGGTTGTCTCGTAACTGTCTTTGGCGGTGGGCGTTTCGGCAAAGCTTCCATCGGGGGCAATCACTTTGACGGCTATGTGATGGATGTTGCGAGGGCCGCAATAGATGGAGGTCATGCTCATCATGCCGTTTTCGTCTGTCTGAAAACGGAGGAACGAGCGGTGCAGGTTTTTCTCGATGACTTGCGACGGATGCAGGTAGTTGCCTGTATTTTGATATTCGGCATCTTTTTCAAAAGCGTATTTGCTTTTGATGGCGTTGAATGCCTGTTGTTTGGCCTGAAGCATGCTGTCGAGGTAGAGCTGGCTCTTTTCCTGTTCTTTCAGCTCGATTTCCTGCATCAGCCCGATGCCGGCACGACGGACATCAAAAGCTTTGGGATAGAGCGTCTTGATACTATCAACCATAATTTTCGCTTCATTGTAGTTGCCAAGCTCGAAAGCTTTCCGCGCAGCTTGCAGCTTTTCATCGGCTTTTTTGTCCGCGTCGTTGCAGGAGAAGAGTGTGCAGCACAGGCACACCAGAAGCATACTTTTTCTCATAATCATTTTCTTGAAGTTAGCGGGGAACAAAGATAGTGCAAAATTTAGAAATAATATCCCTATCTTTGTGCCTTCAAACTGATTTATTGACAAATGATAGAGTTGACGGCAGAAGAACTGAAGGCGCGTTTCAGTGACGATATATTCAAGCAAATATCCGAGACGGCTGACGGGCTGGGATTGGAGTGTTATGTGGTGGGCGGATATGTGCGCGACATATTCTTGCAACGTCCCTCCAAGGATATCGATGTAGTGGTGGTGGGCAGTGGCATAGCGATGGCCGAAGCGTTGGGGAAACGCTTGGGGCGAGGCGCGCATGTCTCTGTCTTCAAGAACTTCGGTACGGCGCAGGTGAAACATCGTGGCGTGGAGGTGGAGTTCGTGGGGGCGCGGAAAGAGTCGTATACACACGACTCACGCAAGCCGATGGTGGAAGACGGCACTCTGGAAGATGACCAGAACCGCCGCGACTTTACCATCAATGCCCTGGCCGTCTGCCTGAACCGTGCACGCTATGGCGAACTGGTGGACCCTTTCGGCGGGATGGAAGACATGAAAGAGAGAACCATCCGTACGCCGCTCGACCCCGACATCACTTTCTGTGACGACCCTTTGCGCATGATGCGCTGCATCCGTTTCGCCACCCAACTGAACTTTTACATAGACGACGAGACGTTCGATTCGTTGTGCCGCAACCGCGAACGTATCTCCATCATCTCCAAAGAGCGCATTGCCGATGAACTGAACAAAATCATCCTTGCCCCCATACCTTCCAAGGGATTTATCGACTTGGAACGATGCGGGTTGCTGGAGCTAATCTTCCCCGAACTGGTGGCGCTGCAAGGTGTGGAAACCCGCAACGGACGGGCGCATAAGGATAATTTCTATCATACCCTCGAGGTGCTTGATAATATCAGCAAGCAGACCGATGACCTCTGGTTGCGTTGGGCTGCGATTCTGCACGACATCGCCAAACCCGTGACCAAGCGTTGGGAACCTCGTGTGGGATGGACTTTCCACAATCATAACTTCATTGGCGAGAAGATGGTGCCCGAAATCTTCCGCAAGATGAAGTTGCCCATGAACGAGAAGATGAAGTTCGTGCAGAAGATGGTGAGCCTGCACATGCGTCCCATTGTGATTGCAGATGATGTGGTGACCGACTCGGCCGTGCGGCGCCTTCTGTTTGAGGCCGGAGATGATATAGACAGCCTGATGACTTTGTGCGAGGCCGACATCACGTCCAAGAACATGGAGCGCAAGAAGCGTTTTCTGGATAATTTCCGGTTGGTGCGCCGGAAGCTGAAGGACTTGGAAGAACGCGACCGCATCCGTAACTTCCAGCCTCCGGTGAGCGGGGAAGAAATCATGAAGACCTTCGGGCTTTCTCCTTGCCGCCAGGTGGGGGCGTTGAAGAGTGCCATCAAAGATGCCATTCTGGACGGCGTCATCCCCAATGAATACGGAGCCGCCCGTGCATTCATGCTGCAACGGGCGGAAAAGATGGGCTTGAAAGTGAACCAGGAAAGGTGAGCGAGCTTCTTCTTTTTCGTCACTCTCTCTCTATATATAATCGCCTTTAGTGATTGTGCTCTTTCAAGTATTCGTAAAAGGTGTATTGCGAGCGTACCCTTTCGTCTTGCGGGTGAGCCGATTTCGGGCAGTTACGCAAATGGTCATCCACAAAGCAGGCTTTCCGCCTGTCAGATAGCTGTATGGAAAGCATGTCCGTCAGTTCGTTTTTCAAATCCGGATCCAGTATGGGGGCTACGGCCTCGATGCGGCGATAGAGATTGCGGCGCATCCAGTCGGGCGAGCCAAGGAAGAGCTTGGCTTCGCCTCCGTTGCCGAAGTACCACACGCGGGCATGCTCCAGAAAAGTGTCGACGATGCGTGTGACGCGGATGTTGCGGCTGTACATCTGTCCGGGGATGAGGCAGCAGATGCCGCGCACGATGAGGTCTATCTCCACGCCGGCTTCGGAGGCTTCGTACAGCCGGTCTATCATGGCGGGGTCTTGCAGCGCATTCATCTTGAGGATGATTCTGCCCCGTTTCCCGTCCTTTGCCAACTCTATTTCGCGGTCGATGAGGCGGTTCAGCTCGGGCATCAGGTTGAAACGTGCCACGAGCAGTTGGTGGAATACGGGGTTCTCTTTGCCTTGCAGGGTGCGGAACAGATTGTGGAGGTCGTTCACAATCACCGGATTGCAAGTGAACAGTCCACTGTCGGCATAAACCGTGGCCGTCTTTTCGTTGAAGTTGCCCGTGCTGATGTAGGCATAGCCGGGCAGCTTGTCCTCTTGCCGGTCGTGCCGCAGCACCAATGCCACTTTGGCGTGTACCTTCAGTTTTGGAATGCTGTATATGATGTTGATGCCGGCACTTTTCATCATTTCGGCTGTGGCGAGGTTGTTCTCTTCGTCGAAGCGCGCTTTCAGTTCTACGAACACCGTGACTTCCTTGCCGTTGCGGGCGGCGGCTATCAAGGTATTGATGACGGTGGAGTTTTCTGCCACGCGATATTGGGTTACCATGATGGCGCGCACGTTCGGGTCGTGTACGGCCTCGTATAGGAAATGTATGAAATGATCGAAAGAGTGGTAGGGATAATGTAGCAGCAAGTCTTTCTTCTCCACATAGCGGAAGATGGACTCGTGCTCGTCCAAACAGGCCAGCTTCATGGGCTGTGGCTTGTTGATGGGAGGTGCCGGCCGGTGGGGGTTGGGCAGATGGCGCAGGTCTTCCAGGTTGAGGTGCTTGTCGCCGGGCACCAGTTCGCGGCGGTCTATGCGGTAGGCATCCACCAGGAAGTTAAGGAAGTCCGTCGGCATGGCGCGGTCGTACACAAAGCGGCAGATGGCGCCTATTTTGCGTTTCTTCACCTTCGTCTTCACCTGCTCTATGATTTCGGAAGTGGTGTTCACCGTATCGTCTATCAATATGTCCGCGTCTCGCGAAATCTTGATGCAATAGCTGCTCTCTACCACGTAGCCGGGGAAGATGGCTCCGATATTGGCCTTGATGATGTCTTCAATGAACATCAGGTAGTGGTTTTCTCCCACTTTGGGCAGTTGGATGAAGCGCGGCACTTTGCTGTACGGCAGTTTCATGACGAAGTATTGGGTATGGTCGGGCGAGCCTGCCGGCAGACTTTTGGCGTAGAGGCGCACAGCCAGATAAAGGCGGTTGTCGCGCAGGAAAGAGACAATCTTATCCTTGCTTACCGGAACGGGCGACAAATAGGGGAATATCTCTTCGTGGAAGAAGTTGCGTATGAACGCCTGATGAAAAGGCTCCACATTCCGGCTCTGATAGAAGATGATGTGCTGCTTCTTCAGGGCCGGCAGAATCTGCTGTTCGTAGATGCGGATGCGGTCTTCCAGTTGGCGGTTCACTTCGTCATTGATTTCTGCCACTAATTCGATGGCCGATTGCACCGACTCTTCGTCATTCTGCGTCACTCCGCAGGCAATGGCCTTGTGGTCGGCCACCCGTATTTTGTAGAATTCTTCCAGGTTGGAGGAGTATATGGAAATAAAATTGATGCGCTCGTACAAGGGCAATGTGTCGTCTTCGGCCTCCAGCAACACGCGATAGTTGAAAGACAGCCAACTGATGTCACGCTTGAAGTATCTGTTCTTCATAAGATTTCGGTTTAAGCGGGCAAGGATGCAGACAGGCGCTGAAATAAATCGGTCTCTTGCTCTTATTTCGTCCAAATATAATTACCTTTGTTTAATAAACAAAAGAAAGATGACAAAAATTGGTCTATTGTCGGATACGCATGCCTATTGGGACGAGAAGTATCTGCACTATTTCGAGCCATGCGACGAGATATGGCATGCCGGAGACATCGGTTCGACGGAAGTGGCACGGAAGCTGGCGGCTTTCCGCCCGTTCCGCGCCGTGTATGGCAACATCGACGGGCAGGAGTTGCGCCGGCTTTATCCGCAGACGCTACGCTTCACGATAGACGGGGCGGAAGTGCTGATGAAGCACATCGGCGGATATCCCGGCAATTATGACCCTTCCGTCAAAGGCAGTCTGCTGGTGCATCCGCCCCGGCTTTTCATCAGCGGACACTCTCATATCCTGAAGGTGAAGTATGACAAAACGTTGGACATGCTGCACATCAATCCCGGAGCCGCCGGCATCTCCGGCTTCCATAAGGTTCGCACCATGGTGCGCTTCGTGGTGGACAAGGGGACATTCAAAGACCTTGAAGTCATTGAACTGGCCGGCTGAACCGTTGCCGGCCTCATTCATCTCGTGGCTTCTGCTGAAAAAAACAGCTTGCATATTTTTTTTTACATCCGGTTTACATTATATTTGCAGCCTGAATAGCAAGTAGAGCCGTGGGGCTTCGTCCTCCTTCTTATTTTATTCTCCGTTTGATGTATCACCGAAAATAGAACTGAAATATGAAAGGAATCATTCTTGCAGGTGGCAGCGCCACTCGTCTCTATCCCTTGTCCAAGGCTATCTCAAAGCAGATAATGCCCGTCTATGACAAACCCATGATATACTATCCGCTCTCTACGCTGATGCTGGCAGGCATACGCGAAGTGCTGATTATCTCTACTCCTCGTGACTTACCCATGTTTCGCGATTTGCTTGGAACCGGCGAAGGGCTGGGAATGTCTTTCTCCTATAAAGTACAGGAAAACCCCAACGGACTGGCGCAGGCCTTTGTGCTGGGCGCAGAGTTCCTGAACGGCGGGCCGGGTTGCCTCATTCTGGGCGACAACATGTTCTATGGGCAAGGCTTCTCGGCCATGCTGAAGCGCGCCGCCTCCATCGACAAGGGGGCCTGCATCTTCGGCTATTATGTGAAAGACCCCCGGGCTTATGGGGTCGTAGAGTTCGATGATGAGGGGAAGGCCCTCTCTTTAGAGGAAAAACCGGCACACCCCAGAAGCAACTATGCCGTCCCCGGCCTTTATTTCTATGATTCCACCGTGACGGCCAAAGCGGCTTCTTTGAAACCTTCCGCCCGGGGCGAGTATGAGATAACCGACCTTAACCGTCTTTATTTAGACGAAGGCACGCTGAAAGTGGAACTCTTCGGCCGCGGTTTCGCATGGCTCGATACGGGCAACTGCGACAGCTTGCTCGAGGCAAGCAACTTTGTGGCTACCATACAGAACCGTCAAGGCTTCCGTGTCAGCTGCATCGAGGAAATAGCATGGCGCAAGGGCTGGATAGACGTCGGCCAACTGTATCGCCTCGGCGAGCAGCTGGGAAAAACGGAGTACGGCAACTATCTGATGGAGCTTGCCGACTCGAGGAGATAAGAAACGGGAGGATACTCTAAAGCTCATCATTCAACATTCATCATTCAACAAAAAAAAACTCATAATCGCATGAAGACTTATCTTGTGACCGGTGCGGCCGGTTTTATCGGAGCCAATTATATCAAATACATACTGGCCAAACATGATGACATCAAAGTAGTGGTATTGGATGCCCTGACCTATGCCGGAAACCTGGGAACCATTGCCGACGACATCGACGACGTGCGCTGCTTCTTCGTGAAGGGAGATATTTGCGACCGCGCGTTGGTGGATGACCTGTTTGCCCGATATAAATTCGACTATGTGGTGAACTTTGCAGCCGAAAGCCATGTGGACCGCAGTATCGAGAATCCGCAACTCTTCCTGACGGTGAACATTCTGGGCACGCAGAACCTGCTGGACGCCGCCCGCCGCGCTTGGGTGACGGGCAAGGACCAGGCCGGCTATCCCGCTTGGCGCCCGGGTGTGCGCTATCATCAGGTCTCGACGGACGAAGTCTACGGCTCGTTGGGCGCCGAAGGCTACTTCACGGAGCAGACCCCGCTATGCCCCCACAGTCCGTACAGCGCATCCAAGACGAGCGCCGATATGGTGGTGATGGCCTATCACGACACCTACAAGATGCCCGTGACCATTACCCGCTGTTCAAACAACTACGGGCCCTATCACTTCCCCGAGAAGCTGATTCCGTTGATCATCAAGAATATCTTGGAAGGGAAGAAGCTTCCCGTCTATGGCGACGGCAGCAACGTGCGCGACTGGCTGTATGTGGAAGACCATTGCAAGGCCATCGACCTTGTGGTGCGCAAAGGCGCGGAGGGCGAAGTCTACAATGTGGGCGGCCATAACGAAAAGACCAACTTGGAGATCGTGAAACTGACCATCTCTACCATTCACCGCCTGCTGGAGGAAGAGCCCAAGTATCGCGAAGTGTTGAAGAAAAAAGAGAAGGATGCTGCCGGTCAGATTGATATCAGCTGGATAAACGAAGACCTGATTACCTTCGTCAAAGACCGTCTGGGGCACGACCAACGCTATGCCATCGACCCAACGAAGATTACCGAGGCCCTCGGCTGGCGTCCCGAGACGAAGTTTGAGCAGGGCATCGTGAAGACTATCGAATGGTACCTCAACCATCAGGACTGGGTGGGCGAAGTGACCAGCGGCGACTATCAGAAGTATTACGAACGGATGTACGGAAAGAGATAACCTGCTTTCTTAACCGGACAGAAAAAAGAGAGGGTGCCGATGTCTCTATGGAGGCGTCGGCACTCTCTCTATAGAGACGTTGCCTGCCTCTCTATAGAGACGTTGCCTGCCTCTCTATAGAGACACTGCCTCCCTCTCTATAGAGGTGTCGCCTCCCTCTCTATAGAGGTGTCGCTTGCCTCTCTATAGAGACGTTGTTCGCCTCTCTATAGAGGTACAGGCGGCCTCTTTATCAAGGTGCCGCTTCTCTCTCTATAGAGACGTTGTTCGCCTCTCTATAGAGGTACAGGCGGCCTCTTTATCAAGGTGCCGCTTCTCTCTCTATAGGGGTGCTGCTTGTCTCACTGCGGTGATGCTGCCTGTCTCACTGCGGTGACGTTACTTGTCTCACTGCGGTGACGCTGCCTGTCTCACTGCGGTGACGTTGCCCGCTTCACTGTGGTGACGTTGCCCACCTCACTGCGGTGTCGTCACCTGTCTCGCTTCGGTGACGCTTCTGCCCTCGCCGCAAGCTCTGTTTCGCTCGGATTTACATCAGAATGGCTGCACTGAGCAGCAATCCCATAAGCAGCATGTTGCGCGAGGTTTCGGCAAGTATGCTGTTCAGTTCTTTGCCGCTTCGTATCCGGCACATCCGTTGCCAGGTGCGTACATGAAAAAAGAGGTAGAGTGGCGGCATGAGCAGTGCGGCCGGGTTGACGGGCAGGGCGGGGCTGCTGATGAGGTCGTTGTCTATGCCGAACCGGAAGGAGAGCAGGGTGGCGACGATGCCCAGCCCCAGGTAGGCATAGCGCCCGAAAGGCTCGCCCAGGCGTACTATCAGTGTGCGCTTGCCGCTAAGGGCGTCTTGCTTGCGGTCGCGATAATTGTTCACTACCAGCAACGTGTCTGTCACCAATCCGCAGACGAGCGAGGCTACGACGACATCCGTCGTTATCTCGCCGGTTTGTACGTAGTAAGTTCCTGCCACGGGGATGAAACCGAAGAAAACCAGCACCGCCAAGTCTCCCCATCCGTGATAGGAAAGTATCGTGGTGTAGAGAAAGGCGGACAGGACACAGAGCGCTCCCGCTGCCGTCAGCTCCCATCCGCCGTAAGGCAGCCTGTCCCCGCATGCGTAGAGCAATCCGCCTCCGGCCAGGCACGCGAGGAGGATGGCGAGCCCGATGCCTTTCTTCATGGCCGTGGGCGTAATCCAGCCTTGTGCGCAGGCACGTTCCGGGCCGAGGCGGTCTTTGCGGTCGGTACCTTTCAGATGGTCGTAGAGGTCGTTGATGAAGTTGGCGGCCACCTGCATGCCGCAGGCAAAGAGCAGGCACAGCAGGGCGGGCAGGGGCTTGAACGCCTTGTGGGCAAGAGCCAGCGAAGTGGCTATCAGTACGGGGATAACGGCTCCCGTCAGCGTCTTGGGGCGGGCGGCGAGTATCCAGGCATGGATTGAGTTGGTCTTTATGGTTTCCATCATGTTCTTTTCTGTATATGGGAAAAAAGCGTTTACTCCGGCATCAGCACCACGCCTTGTTTCTTCTTTCCGTCCATCTTGACGATGAGGGGTTGCTCAAAGCGTACATGGCGCAGATACTTGGACTCGTAGGCGGCGGGCTGTGCGTTGAGGAAGTCCTGATTGTACACGCCGTCGTTCATGAAAGCGTTGATGGTGAAGTAGCCCACGCCGAACGAGGTCAGGTTCTGGAAGAAGTGCGTCCCTTGACTGGGGTCTATGCGGTAGTTGGTCAGTCCCGCCTCCACGATGATGCGGGCTGCGCTGATGTGGGGCCACTTCACGGGGATGCCCAGCCAGGTGTCGCTGCTTCCCCAGCGGCCGGGCCCCACAAGGATATAATTCTTGCCATCGTTGAGGAACTGTTGGTTCAGCTTTTCTATCTCCCATGCTATTTCTTGATTGTGCGAGGCGCTGTAATCGTTCGTCTTGACGTAGACCACATCGTGCATCTCGTTCATGACGCCATGCCCCAGCGAGTTGTTGGAGCGGAGCAATATGCGGTCGGCGGAGATGAGCGAGAGGTCTTCGTCCAGCATCTCCTTGCTGTCTACAATGGGGCGGATTTGCAACAGGTAGAAGGTGCCGGATTTGTCTTTCTCGTGGTTCAGGGTGGCGGCAAACTCTATTTCCACGGGGCGGCGCATCTCCTGTTGCCCGTATTTCAAGACCAGTTGCAGGATGCGTGCCAAGGGGAATACATCGTGCTGTAGGATATTGGCAAAGGTGATGACTTTACGTCCGCCGGGGTAGAGGCCGTCGCGAATCACTTGGTCGTATGGGTCGTAAGTCGAGGCGATGTAGTTCAGCGCTCCGTCCTTTTCGGCCTCCTTGACGTGGAGCTTCAGCAGATTGAAGCCGTCGTCTATCGAGAAATCCTGCCCCGCGTTGCGCAGGTCGAGGGCGTAGAACTGCGTCTGCGTCTCTTTCAGCGCAATCTCCATTTCGCTGGTCTGCAACACCTTGGTGGGGTGGTAGGGAGAGAAGCGCAGCGTCATGCCCCCGTCCACGATGTACTTGCCCAATCCCAGCGCCAGATTGACGGTTCCTTCTTCCGCCTTCTCGTCGCCGAGGGGGTAGTAATTGAGCGAGCGTGCCACGCCGGACATCGACGGATAGTAGCGGTCGCCGTAATAGTTGCCGGCCACCTCTTGCAGGATGACCGCCATTTTCTCTTGGTCGATGACGTTGCTCGTGGCCTGCATGTAGGCTTTGGAGTCGCGGAAGTAGACCGAGGCGTAGACCCCTTTGATGGCATCGCCCAGCATGCGCAGCATCTCGTACTTATCGTCCAGATAGGGAATCATGTAGGTGCTGTAGATGCCGGCAAAGGGCTGGTAGTGCGAGTCTTCCAGCAGCGAGGAGGAGCGGATGGCTATGGGCGACTTCACCACATCGAAGAATGTGAAGAAGTCTGCCACCAGACGGTCGGGAAGTTTGGCTTTCAGGAAGCAGCGCAGGATGGTGTCGTCGTCCGCATCCGAAAGAGCAATCTGATATAAGTTGTTGCTGTCCATGAACTCGTCGAACACATCCGTGCAGAGTACAACGGTCTTGGGGATGGCCA